>NC_009513.1:317500-625000 GCF_000016825.1 Limosilactobacillus reuteri subsp. reuteri
ATTAGAAGTCTACAGATTAAGCCGATAAAGCTTATTATGTGGGCTTTTTTGTATGCTTAAGAAGTTAAGTGAATTGTTCCGAAGTTTTATGAATTATTATTCTAAACACAATTTTAACCACACAAAAATAATACACATTTAGAGAGTAAGCAGTCAATAACAGTACGTCTAGCACTAGCTACCCTGGATCTCCTATACTGAGACTATCATCAGTAAGGAGATTTTTATGTATGACAGAACAAAATGAAATTATTACCCCAGTTTTCAAAAACAAGCCAAGTAATTTACAAAAGCGTTCTTTTACGGCACGCCCTGCCGTAAAAATTAATGTGAATGAAGTCGAATTAACGATTTTCAAGGGGACTAATTCTGTTTTAGCTTCGGATATCGTTAAAGTGGTTATTCGTTATGCTCGTTAATTGGCATGACCCAGATCATATCTATTTAGTCTGTGGAAAAACAGACATGCGAAAAGGTGTTGATGGGCTCGCAATGGTAATCGCTGAGAACTATGGATTAGAATTATATAATAATTCGCTTTTCTTATTTTGCGGCGGACGTAATGATCGGTTTAAAGGATTGTTTTGGGATGGCGAGGGCTTTATTATGCTCTATAAACGGTTTGAAAATGGCCACCTTAGTTGGCCGAGAAACAGTAATGAAGCCAAAGAATTATCTGCTCAACAGCTCGACTGGTTATTGCAAGGACTGAACCCATTACCAATTCGTAAAATTCAAGCTGTTCGACTGGGAAGTTTTTATTGAGTTACCTCTATTTAAAAGAAGAATTCTTTGATATAATTACCAAAGAATAATTCAAAGGAGGTGACGTACCATGAAGCAAACAGCGGAAGAACAAATCAAAGAACTTAAACAGCAATTAGCTATGGCCAATGAAAAGATTGCTCAATTAACAGCTATTATCAAACTTCAAAAGAACCAAATATTTGGGAAAAAAACTGAAGTAATGGAGCCCGTCGTTGATGGACAACAATCCTTATTTAGTGAGCAAGAAATGGATCAACTTCAAGATCCTGATATTTCAGTCACGGAAGTGACTGAAAAGAAAATAAAGCAAGTGGTGCGTCACCGGAAAGCAAAACAATCTGGTCAGCGGACCACTTTTTTAGATGGTTTACCACAGGTTGAAGAAGTTATTCCATTAAAAGATACTAACTGCCCACACTGTCATCAACTAATGAAAAAAGTGGGTCAACATGTATATAGTAGAGAAGCACGGTTAAAACCAGCTGAATTATATTGTGTGAATTTGATTCAAGAAACTTATAAATGTAATGAGTGTATTAATTCTAATGGTAGCGATGTACTTGTCAGTAGTAAGATGCCACAGAGTCTTTTACCCCATAGTTACTTTTCGAGTACTATTTTAGCTAAAGTAGCAGAGTTGAAGTTTAATCTTGCTTTACCGTTTCATCGTCAAATTAAGTTTTGGCAAGCCGTCGGCTTACGAGTTGATGCTCGATTATTGGCGACTAACATTATTAAGGTTAGTCAAACCTACCTTGAACCGTTGTATGATTATTTACAGGAATTAATCAGAAAAGAATCGGTAATTCATATGGATGAAACTCCATTCAAGGTAATTGATGAGCCTAATGAAACTGGCTACTTTTGGGTAACGCGATCAACAAAAGAATTCAGTAAGCATCAAATTATCATGTTTCATTACTATAATACCCGCGCGGGTAAAACCATTGGTCAAATTATCGGTCATCAATATCGTGGAATTATTATGTGTGACGGTTATGGTGGATATAGTGATCGATTATATCCCCAGGCAAAATTTGGGTCATGTTTAGTTCATATTCGACGTGAATTTTATCACATTACATGTTTATTGAATAAGGAGCAATTGAAGAACTCCAAAGCATACCGAGTTTTACAGCTAATGCGACCGATCTTTCATGAAGAGAAACAATTAACATATTCCAATCATAAGGAAAAACTAGTGCAACGTCGGTTGCACGTGAAGCCTTTGATGGATAAGTTATATACTTATTTAGAAAATATCAGTTTTCCTCAAGGACGGTTGAAAGCTGCCATTAATAATGCTTTGAAACTAAGAAAGCGAGTATATCAAATATTTGAAGATGGTCGAGTGCCGTTAACGAATAATCCGGTTGAACAAGCGATTCGTCCATCAACTCTTATTCGAAAGAATAGCTTATTTGCGAAAAGCTCTGCTGGAGCTCAGGCAAATGCCATTTTCTATACTTTGGTGGCAACTGCAAACCAGAACCATTTAAATATCTACAAATACTTTAAGTATCTTTTTGATTACTTACCAAACCGCAAGGACGCAGGACTTGAGGCTTATTTGCCATGGTCAAAAGAAATTCAAGCAGAATGCCATAAATAAAACGGGGTCATGAATTACCATTTTCGGTAGCTCATGATCCCAATTTTTTCAATCCGTAATGTTACTGACTGCTTACTTTAGAGAAGGTTCTGACCATTGATATATCAACATTTTGGTTTTAAATTGTGTGATAGTGGAAAACTCCATGTTCATTTACTGATATTGATTAATGCAGTAAAAACAAATGATAAAACCGTACTAACAAGTCACTTTTTTGTATATCGAACAGGGAAAATGATCTAATTCCGTTAATGAAGCCAGCCCACGTAAAGATGCTAAGACGATAATTACGCGATCAAGTTAGGAAGTACAACAAAAACAGCGAATTTAATTACAAAAATAAGAAAAAGAGAGTGAAAAACAATCAGTCTAATAATAAGCATTATCAAGTAAAAAACAAAAAGATGATTTGCTATTTGGTTTCAAGAAGCTTTAATATTATTTTACTCAAATACTCTGTTTTAGAATAGATGTACCAAGAGCAGTTGCCAATCTTAAAAGGGTAGTTGAATTAACATCATTTGAACCACCACGCTCAAGGCGAGAAATAAAATTATATGATTATATAGTAGAGTTGCTAAGCGGATCGAGCTAAAAGCGCATGCGATTCATTGAAACTTAATTTCAGTTAAAAAATCAGCACCTACCTTTTATGTTATTCTCTTATGATTAAGTAGAGTAGAAAATGAATAAACTCCTACTTGAAAATATTTCTAGACAAATTTTAAATTAGCTTGACGGGTATAAGGAGATAATATATAATTATATCCGTTGAGTTATTCCGGCATAGCTCAGTTGGTAGAGCACCTGACTGTTAATCAGGTTGTCGTCAGTTCGAGTCTGACTGCCGGAGTCGATAAAGATGTTAGCTGTTTGGCTAGCATCTTTTTTTACGCCTTCTAAATATCTTTTTAATAGTCTAAATTGTATATCTCCAGTTTTTAACGATAGATTATTAATTTTTATATCAAAAAAATTGTAGAAGTTTTAACATGAGAATATACTAAAACTGTAACTAGTTTCATATGTAGTTTAGGAGAATGGAGGTATTTATAATGCGATTTAGTAAAGCAATCCTTGTTGCAACCAGCATAATTGCAATTGGGCTATGTACAAGTGGCTGTAGTAGTTCTAGCACGAGTTCCAACAGTAGCAAGAGCAGTGCCCAAGTCTCATCAGCAAAAAAAGAGGAGTCACATATTGTGGGCTCATATCGTGATGATGCCGATGGAGCTGCTATTACCCTTAATTCAGATGGAACTGGGACATATGTAATGGCAAATCCGACGCAGGCTGATATTCATGATCAATTAACCTGGAAAAAGGAAAAGAATAATTACATCATTAACTTAAATGATAGTAATTATGATACACCGATTGATGCGCGGCTAAATGAAGATAATTTGAGCCTTGTAGGTAACGATGAGTGGCCTAATCAGTCATTTAAGCGAGTTCACGGGGACTTTGACGTTGATAATTTCTTAAAAGAACAACATGCGAAAAACAACAGTTCTACAACTAAGGATACTCATTCTAAGGAATCATCGACTCATGCCCGTGCAGCACTTAAGAAATGGGCGAGTGACCACCACAAAGACACCAGCAAGATTGATAATTTGAAGGCTACGACTGACCTATCTGAGCCAGATGAGGGGTGGGCCTTTGTTGATGATAATGGAACTGAATATGCCATTGTTCGAAATGGAAAAGTTTACCCACGTCCAGTTATTGACGGAGATACTTCATCTAATTAATAATCTTAGCGACAAACTTAATAAAATAAACAATTATAGCTCATACATGCGGTTGCGTTCTCATCAAAAACTTATTTTTCAATTGACGATGTTTTGAAACACGTTTATAATAGTACTATTCTGAATTTTATTGTTAAAGTTTTTTAATGTTTAGAATACGTATTCAATTAACATTGTGCTAATTGAAAAGTGAAATTATTTGGAGGAATTGTATGAGTAAACAAAAGAATTTGGATACCTCCTTCTTTGGACAACCGCGTGGATTGTCGACATTGTTCTTCACTGAAATGTGGGAACGGTTTAGTTACTACGGAATGCGGGCTATCCTTCTATTCTATATGTACTACGCTGTTACCAAGGGTGGTTTGGGCATGGACCAAGCTACCGCAGCATCAATTATGTCAATTTATGGTTCATTAGTTTACCTGGCCAGTGTTGTCGGGGGATGGTTATCTGACCGTGTATGGGGATCGCGGCGAACGGTTTTCATCGGTGGTGTCCTTATTATGTTTGGACATATCGCTCTGTCATTACCATTTGGTGTGTCAGCACTTTATGTATCAATCGCTTTGATTGTTATTGGTACCGGGTTATTGAAGCCAAATGTTTCAGAAATGGTTGGGGGCTTATACAGTCCTGAAGATCGTCGTCGAGACTCTGGTTTTAGTATGTTTGTCTTCGGGATTAACTTAGGGGCCGCTGTTGCTCCTTGGGCTGTTCCTTGGGCTGCTAATGGTTTTGGCTTAAACCTTTTCCATGGTGAAATGAACTTCCACGCTGGTTTCTCACTAGCTGCTATCGGAATGTTCTTTGGGTTAGTACAATATGTAGTTGACGGTCGGAAGTATCTTTCAAAAGATAGCTTGTATCCTGATGATCCGATCGATAAGGAAAGTTTACGTCCAGTAATTATTTGGTCAATTGTTGGTGTTGTTGCATTAGTGATCATTCTTGGATTGCTTGCGGCAATGGGTCAATTAAACATCAATAATATCATTACGATCATTACGGTTATTGCTATTGCTTTACCAATCTACTACTTTGTAATGATGTTGAATTCCAAGAAGGTTACAAAAGATGAAAAGTCACGGGTTGTTGCTTACATTCCACTTTTCATTGCTGCTGCTATCTTCTGGGCAATTGAAGAATCAGGTTCAGTTGTTTTAGCCCTCTTTGCTGAACAACGGACTGTTTTACACATTGGTGGCTGGCACTTTGCTGCTGCTAACTTCCAGACATTGAACCCATTATTTATTATGATCTTAACACCATTCTTCGTTGCACTTTGGGATCACTGGAAAAAACAACCAAGTGCTCCTGGTAAGTTTGCTGCTGGGTTAGTAATTGCAGGTCTTTCATATGTTTGGATGGCACTTCCAGCAATGATTCACGGTACAACCGCCGGACGGGTTAGCCCATTCTGGTTAGTTGGTTCATGGTTCATCGTTGAAATCGCCGAAATGTTGATTTCACCAATTGGTCTTTCAGTAACTACTAAACTTGCACCAAAAGCATTTAAGTCTCAAATGATGAGTATGTGGTTCTTGGCGGATGCTGCTGGACAAGCGGTTAACGCCCAAGTTGTTAAGTACTACTCATCAGCTACAGAAGTTCCATACTTCTTAATTATCGGGGCAGTAAGTATCGTCTTCGGATTGATCCTTTGCTTATTCGTTAAGAAGATTCATGGCTTAATGGATGGTGTAGACTAAAAATTATATTAAGAGATCGAGAATAATTCTTGGTCTCTTTTTTTATGAGGTGAGTTATGAAAATCGCAGTAAGCAGTGACCTTCATTTAGATTTAAATCATGCTGATGTTGCAGAAATTATTACTCAACAGGCACATTATTTAACCCGTCAAGAAATTGACCATTACTTTTTTGTGGGGGATGCCTTTAATGATTTTGAGCAAACCAGCGCTTGTTTTGCGGAACTACAATCGCAATTACCTACCACAAAGGTCCATTATCTTGCCGGTAACCATGATATGTTAAAAGGGGTCACTTATGAGCAATTAGAAAATTTAGATGATGATCTATATTTTCATAACCGATTTATCGATATTCCCCAAACAAACTGGCGGATTATCGGTAACAATGGTTGGTATGATTATTCGTTTTCAATGTATGAAAGTAATGTAAAAGAGGTCGCAAAATGGAAGCGGGCATATTGGGTGGATCGTCCAATTATGCAGCCAATGAATGATCCAGAACGAATGGCGATTGTCTTACACCAAGTTGAAGAAGCCCTAAAACAGGCTCACAATCAACAAAAACAGGTTATCTTTATGACCCACTTCGCACCAATTAGAGAAGCTCTCCCGCATCCACTTATTGAGTCTGCACGGCGACAACGGATGTGGGAGATGACGACAGCGATGTTGGGCAGTAAACACTTAGGAGCGTTACTAGCTAGATTCCTGGAAGTAAAAGCAGTTTTCTATGGGCATCTTCATTATGCTCAACCATTAATTACCGTTGGAAATATTGAATACCGTAATCAAGCAGTTGGCGTAAGACGCAAAAATAGTGAGGACTGGAAGGGGAAAAGCCTATTAGATCAATGGATTAGCCACCTTTATACTAAAAAAATCTAGTTTTTTCAAAAAAATAAGAAAAAACACTTGCAATGAGGTTGGAAATTAGGTATTATAATAAACGTTGATTGATACGAAATATTTAATCAAGCAACTTCTTGGAGGAGTAGCGAAGTCTGGTTAAACGCGACGGTCTGTAAAACCGTTCCTTCGGGTTCGGCGGTTCGAATCCACCCTCCTCCATCTTTATTATTGGGCTATAGCCAAGCGGTAAGGCAACGGTTTTTGGTACCGTCATGCGCTGGTTCGAATCCAGCTAGCCCAACTGTTATTGAAAGGCTAAGAAAAACATCTGTTTTTCTTAGCCTTTTCTAGTTCAAAATTTTATTAAGCTATATGAAAAAAGGAATGACAGCCAATGCCTAAACAAGGTCATTTTGCAAAAAGCATGCGAACTAAACAAATAAATGATTTTAAAGTGAAACGCAATGCGACTGGTGCGACCATTGATGATGAACAGTTAACAGATTTCTTAGTGGTTCGCTTTGCTTTAACAGCTAAGAAGAGGGTTGGATCCGGGGCTCGAGAAACTGTTCAACGGTTCTTGATTGAAATTGGTGATTCTTTACAAGAAAATGATGGAGATTTACAGACAATCATTCCAAATTTACTAGCGAGTCTTAATGCCCGGGTACCTTGGCAATTCTATCTAGAAATTTTGGGAGAGTGGGATTTGCTTCAAAAGTTTTTACAAAAAGAACTTCCTGCAGTCCCGTTAGAAAAACGTCTACGAATTAAGCACCCAGTCACAACCCAGGAAATGGAGACGTTAATTGCAAAATTATTGGCAAAAAAGATTACTGCAATTACGTTTATTAATCAGCCAGGAGTGGATCAAAATAAGAAAGATCAGATGGTGACAATGATGCTAACAACGATCTATCATGATCAAACGATTGAATGGGAAAAAGTGCGGTTGTTACTGGCGCCATTTAAATTTGAAATCGCTCCTGAACTAGATGAAGAAACAAAAGACTGGTTAAAGAAATTAGCAGAAAAATAATAACGTTGACTTTCGTTCTGCTTCCTTGGTAGAATTAAATCGTTATTGCAGAGCTGTGGTGGAGTTTTTATCACCGTGGCTCTTTTTATTTTGATTTGAAGGAGGAAGCGGAAAGCAATGGCAGAAAAAAACTATTCACGTATTTATCTCGCAATTGGTTCCCTTGCATTACTAACGTTTATCGGAATTTTGAATGAAACATCGATGAACGTCACATATCCAGAATTATCTGCTCAGTTTAATGTATCGCTCGATGTTATTCAGTGGATTACAACTGGTTATTTATTGATGGTAACAATTACGATGGGGACGACTGCCTATCTATTACGCCAGTATCAAGCACGCTGTTTGCACTTATTTGCAGTATCATTTTTCATTATTGGTGACTTGATGTGTGCTTTGACTGGTAACTTTCCTATTTTGTTAACGGGGAGATTGATTCAAGCAATTGCTACTGGGTTAGCAACGCCAATTATGTTCCATTTAATTTTTACGGAGATTCCGCGTGAAAGAATTGGCATGATGACCGGAATGGCTGCAATGGTTATTTCGTTTGCGCCAGCGTTGGGACCAACATATGGTGGGGTCGTTTCAGAAATGCTATCATGGCGGATGATCTTTTGGATTTTACTACCAATTGTTTTGATTAGTCTTGTATGCGGTCAACTTTTTATTCGTAATAAACCGCTTGGAAATGATAAAGCATTTAGTTATGGAAGCTTAATTACACTGGCAATTGCCCTTATTAGTATAATTAGTGCAGTTTCTTCAATTGGGAAACAAGGATTTGGAAAGCAGTTTTGGCTTTTATTATTGGTAGCAATTATTTTCTTTAGCGCCTTTATCTATATCAATAATCATGGTAAATCAGAATTGTTTGACTTAAGGGTGTTTAAGGTTGTCCCATTACGGCTATCAACTGTCACTTATTTTAATTTACAGTTTATTAATATTGGAATTTCGCTTGTTATTCCTATTTACGTTCAATATGTTTTGCACTCTTCGGCAATTGTCGCGGGTCTTATTTTATTTCCCGGGTCATTAATCGGTGCTTTTATCTCGCCATTTGCTGGAACTTTGGCTGATCGTTATGGTTTTGCTACGCCAGTTATTTCTGGGGGAACTCTTTTGGTTATTGGGACAAGTTGCTTCAGTATTTTCCAACGTCATTTAACGCCATTACTAATAACGATCTTCTTTGTTATTTTGCGAATTGGATTTAACTTTGCCTTTTCTAATACGATTTCCAATGCCTCAATGTTAGTTCAACCGCAAAATGCCCCCGATGTAAACTCAATCTTTAATATGGTCCAACAATTTGCCGGCTCACTGGGAACTAGTCTTCTGGCCTCCACAATTGCTTTATTCCAAATGAGCAACAGCGGTTCACTGATGGGACGTACGTACGCCGGAGGACGATTTGATTTTATCTTATTGGGCGTTTTAGCAATCGTTACTTTATTAACAATGGTTACTAATTATCGCATGCAACAAAAGAAGGAAAGTATTTCTCAATAAGTGGTTGAATTAGCCTGACAAGAATGTAATAATGTGGCTTGATTAATACAAGTTATTACAGGTTTTTAAAGAAAGTGACTATAAGTTAAAATGATACATTCTATCGTTCACTTTATGGTGAGCAATCAGGTTTTTACGCTGTTTATTTGTCTTGCAATTGGCTTTTTGATTGGAAACTATAAAATTGCGGGTAAATTTAATATTGGAGCAACGGTGGGAACGTTAATTGTGACCTTAATCGTGGGGCAGATTGGGAGTTTCCCCCGGGATGAAATGTTGGGAACGATTTTCTTTGGCGCCTTCATGTTCTCTGTTGGTTATCGGATCGGACCCCAGTTATTAGTTAGTTTGAAATTATTTGGGGTTCGCATTTTAATCGCTAGTATTTTCTGGATGGTTGTTGCGTTCTTAGTTGGGTGGAGTCTTTTTTCTGCCTTTAAGATTGGCCCGGGGATCGCTGCTGGAGTTATTTCCGGGGCCCTCACCCAGTCAGCTACCGTGGCCAGTTCGTTGCAAACGATTGGATCATTGCCAGTTAGTCAAAGCGTTAGGGCAACTTATGAGGCGCAGCTCCCGGTTGCTTATGCTTTAACATACGTTTTTGGGACGTTAGGGGTAATTATCTTTTTACGTGACCTAGCACCTAAAATTTTGGGGATTTCAATTGCTGAACAGGGTCCTAAAATGGCTGAACATTATCACTTTCATGCTAAAAACCCGAACCCAACGTGGCGACGAACATATCGCATTGCAGATGATTCACCGCTTGTCGGCAAAACGCTTGAGGAATTTAATCGGCGGTCTAATTACCGGATTATTGGGTTAGCTGCTTTTCATGATGGCAAAATGACTGACCACCTTGAATATCAATTGCAGGTTGGCGACTTGCTAACTGTTATTGGTTACGCCGTTCATTTCGATCGGTTAATGCGAGTGCCAGGTTTAACAGAAGTATTGACGCCAACCAATGCGCCGCGTGAACGAGCTTTTGTTCTGGGGAAAAACTTTAAACCGAGTGAATTAGCTCTTCTGCGTCAACACGGGGTTTTTGTGAATATTCAAGACCCAATCAGTGGAAATCAACAATTGATTAACCAGTTGCGACCAGGGGATGTGATTTCATTGACTGGGAATACATCGCGAACCAAGGCAATCTTAAAAAAGATGGGACGTTGGAAAGCTGCAGATACAGCAATGAATTATTCTTTATTCTCTTTAGGAATCGGTTGTGCTTCCCTTTTAGGAATTATCGGGCTAAAATTAAATAGTATTCCGTTGCAACTAGGGAATGGAACGGCGGCTTTGATCATGGGACTAATCTTGAGTTCGTGGATTGAACGTCACCGTGACCGTAAATCCATCCCTGTAACGGTAACCAGCTTTCTTCAGAGTTTTGGACTAACGCTTTTTGTGGGGACAGTTGGTTTACAATCAGCTCAAGCATTTACAAGTGCAATTAAGTCGTTAGGTATCGGGGTCTTATTTATTGGGGCGATGATTTCAATAATGCCACATTTGCTAACGATGTTCTTTGGACGCTATGTATTGAAAATGGAACCTCTTGCTTTAATTGGAGCAATGACAGGTTCGGGAACGATCGCAGCGGCAATGAATGAGATTTCGCAAAAAGCAGGTCCGGAAGGTGGCGCATATTATGCGGCTGCCTTTACTCCGGCGTTTGTAGTTGGTAATATTGGAATTACATTACTAGGGCCGATTTTTGTGGCGCTACTATCATAATTTATCGCTTAGAAAGGGCGTGCAAAATTATAATGCAACAATTTTTTACAATTTTAGGTGGAATGGGGACGCTGGCAACAGAGAGTTATGTACGTCTGTTAGATAAAAGAACGCCAATTCATTGTGATCAAGATTACTTAAACTATTTAGTTGTTAACCATGCAACCGTTCCTGATCGTACTACATGGATTCTCGATCATAGTCAACCAGATCCTAATGAGGCCCTGATTGAAGATATTAAACAGCAAAGTCTTTTGAATCCTGCATTCTTTGTTTTAATTTGTAATACAGCCCATTACTCTTTTGATAAGTTACAGGCAGCAACGGAGATTCCGATTCTCAACATGCTGCAAGAAACGGTTAACGAGATCAAGAAGATTAAGCCGGATGCAAAGCGGGTTGGCCTATTAGCCACTAAGGGAACTTTGGCAGCTAACTTATATGATCCTTATATTGAGAAGGCTGGGTATGAGCTTATCAAGCCAACTCCTGAGATTGCCGATATGACAGAAGACTTGATTTACCATGATATCAAAGAGGCTGGTCATTCTGATGGCAAGAAGTATCATGAGCTAGTACGGAAAATGATTGAAGAACAAGGAGTAGATGTAGTAGTTTTGGGTTGTACTGAATTATCTTTTGCAGAAGAGATGGACCCTGAAACTAAGTACCCTGTTGCCGATTCACAATCAATTATTGTTGATCGCTCCCTTGAACGCGCATTGAAATTACGCCAAAAATAATAAAAATTAAAAATTAGAGACCGGGGAAGGGGAATAGTTCCAACGGTCTCTAATTTTTATTAATTTTTTGCCGATATTTTAAGAAATTGGTCTAGATTTTTGGGAATGGTGTAAAATATACACATGCGCAATGTTTAGCAAACAATGGCGTAAGGAGGAAAGAAAATGAGTTCACCTGTTTATATTCAAATTCACAATCAGTTAAGACAAAACATTGAAGATGGTGAGTGGAAAGTTGGCGATAAAATTCCCGCTGAACGCGAACTCGCTAATGATTTTGGCGTCAGTCGAATGACTTTGCGGCAAGCAATTCAAGCATTAGTTGATGAAGGAATTCTTGAACGAAGAGTTGGCTCTGGAACTTTTGTCGCTAATCGCAAAGTCCAAGAAAAGATGTCAGGAATAACGAGCTTTACTGAATTAATGCACGCGACAGGGAAGAAAGCTGCTAGTAAGACAATTTCTTACCACTTGACGATCCCTTCGCAAACAGAGGTTGAAAAGCTAAAGTTAGCCCCAGATGAACAGGTTTTACGAATGGAACGGGTTCGTTATGGAAATGATGTGCCAATTTGTTATGAAATCGCAACCGTTCCTGCTAACCTCGTTCAAAAATTTAGCAAAGAAGAAATTACCACATCTTTTTATCGGACGTTAGAAAAAAAGGCGAACCTTTATCCTGGTCATGCAACCCAGCATATTTCAGCAACGAAGGCGACGGAAAAGATTGCTAATTACTTGCAGATTAAACGTGGAGATGCGCTCTTGCGAATGACCCAACTATCTTACTTGCAAGATGGTCGTCCTTTTGAATATGTCCACACTCAATATGTTGGATCACGGTTTGAATTTGTCTTTGAAAAGTAATCAAGACAAATCCATGTTACAATACTGATTAACGATATTACTTTTGAGAGGAATTATACTAATGAAATTTGATTATCCGGATGATAGCCTTACCCTGCATACTGATGCGTATGAATTGAGTATGATGCAGACCTACTGGAAAAAAGGAATGGGTAACCGCCGTGCTGTCTTTGAGGCCTTCTTCCGTAAAATGCCATTTAATAATGGGTACGCTGTTTTTGCCGGGTTAGATCACATTATTCGCTATGTAAAACAATTACATTTTACTGATAGCGACATTGAATACTTAAAGTCTACGAATCAATTTGATGATGACTTTCTAGAATATTTACGTAACTTTAAATTTACGGGTTCAATCAACAGCTTTGAAGAAGGAGATCTGGTATTTAACCATGAGCCTATTATTCAGGTTGATGCGCCGATTATTGAGGGCCAATTGATTGAAACGGCAATTTTAAATATTCTTAATTATCAGATTATGATTGCGACAAAGGCTTCACGGATTAAGTCGATTGTCGGTAACCAAACTGTAATGGAATTTGGCTCACGCCGGGCACAGGAACTGGATGCGGCTTTGTGGGGAACGCGAGCAGCATATATTGGTGGCTTCGATGCTACAAGTAACGTCCGTGCAGGTAAATTATTTGGTATCCCGATTTCAGGAACCCATGCCCATGCTCTTGTGCAGGTATACATGAATGATTATGACGCATTTAAAGCATATGCAGAAACTCATCATAATTGTGTCTTTCTTGTGGATACTTTTGATACCTTAAAGAGTGGGGTTCCTAATGCAATTAAGGTTGCTAAGGAATTTGGCGATAAAATTAACTTTATCGGTGTCCGCATTGACAGTGGTGATATGGCCTACCTATCTAAAAAAGTACGCAAAATGTTGGATGATGCTGGTTTCCCAGACGCAAAAATCATCGCATCTAATGGCTTAGATGAAAAGACAATTCAAAACTTGCAAATGCAAGGGGCGAAGATTGATACATGGGGAATCGGGACTAAGCTAATTACTGCCTATGACCAACCAACTTTAGGGGCCGTATACAAATTAGTCGCTATTGAAGATGAAGATGGCCAACTTGTTGATACGATTAAGATCTCTAATAATGTTGGTAAAATGTCAACTCCCGGCAAAAAACAAGTATGGCGGATTAACGATCGTGGAGACGGCAAGAGTGAAGGGGATTATATTACATTAGTTGATGAGGATCCTCGTAATGAAAAGTCACTCAATATGTTCAATCCTAACTTCCCACTCCAGCAAAAAGACGTGGAAGATTTTACTGCCCGGCCAATGCTAAAGCCAATCTGGCAAGATGGTAAGTATGTTTATGATGAACCGACCTTAGAGGAGAGCCGTCAACACCGTTTCGATAGCTTAAATGCTTTATGGGATGAATATAAACGCGATTTAAACCCAGAAGTATACCCAGTCGATTTATCACAGAAATGCTATGATAATAAACTTAAATTAATTCACCAAGTTCATGAATATGTTAAATCATTGAGTAAGTAGAGGTAATCTGTAGTGCGAAAGTATCAAGAAGAAATAATTAATGCATTAGGCGTTAACTCGCAAATTGATCCCCAAGCAGAAGTAACTAAACGTGTTCAGTTCATCTGTGATTTTCTCCAAACCACTAAGATGAAGGCCTTAGTATTAGGAATTTCTGGTGGCCAAGATTCAAGTTTGGCGGGGCGGCTTTCACAATTGGCAGTCGAAAAGCTGCGGGAAGAGACTGGCGACAATGAATACCAATTTATCGCAGTCCGGTTGCCATATGGTGAGCAAGCTGATGAGTCAGATGCAATGTTTGCAATTAATGACTTTATTAAACCTGATAAAATAATGCGGGTTAATATTAAGGCGGCTACTGATGCGATGGTAGCATCCTTAAACGAAGCAGGCACGCCAATTAGCGATTTTAGTAAGGGAAACATTAAAGCCCGAGAACGAATGATTGTCCAATATGCTATTGGTGGAGAAAACAAAGGAGCTGTAGTGGGAACAGACCACGCCGCTGAAGCAGTAACTGGTTTTTACACTAAGTTTGGGGATGGCGGTGCAGATATTACGCCACTTTCTGGATTGGATAAGCGACAGGGAAAGGCCTTATTACAATACTTAGGAGCACCAGCAAAGCTTTATGATAAAACACCAACCGCAGACTTGGAAGAAGACAAACCAATGCGTCCCGATGAAGAAGCGCTTGGTGTTCGCTATGATGAAATTGATGACTACTTAGAAGGTCGTGAAGTTTCGCCAGCAGCTGCCGAAAAAATTGAAAGCTGGTATCGGCGAACTCAACATAAGCGTCACTTACCGATTGCTCCATATGATACTTGGTGGAAGTAAATTGATAATAAAATGGGAGGCTGGGAATCAACTCAGTCTCTTTACTAGTTTTAAGGAGAATGATGATGGAAGAGGAAACACTTCAACTTGTTAGTAAACAATTACCGGATATTCGCCCTCAACAAATTAAAGCGGCCCTCGGATTAATGGATGAAGGAAATACAATTCCTTTCATTGCCCGTTACCGTAAAGAAATGACGGGCACGCTTGATGAAGTTCAATTACAAGCGATCCGGGATGAATATCACCGGGTAACGACATTGCGGGAACGTCAAGCAACAGTTATCAATAAAATTAAAGAGCTCGGGAAGTTAACCCCGGCGCTCGAAAAGCAAATTAACAGTGCGACCGAATTGCAAGAAGTAGAAGACCTTTACTTGCCATATAAGCAAAAGCGGCAGACAAAGGCCCAACAAGCTCGTGAACATGGCTTAGCACCGTTAGCAAATTGGCTGCTCTCTTATCCTGATGATGATTTAAGTGCGAAGGCGCAAGAGTTTATTAACGATGATGTTCCTGATGCTGAGAGCGCATTAACAGGCGCCCATGAAATTTTGGCTGAAGCAATTAGTGAAATGGCCACGGTACGAAGCTGGTTGCGAAATTATACTGCTCAACACGGTCAATTAGAGACAAGCGTAAAACGTGATGGCGAAGAAAAGGATGAACTGGGGACTTACAAGCAGTACTATGAGTTCACTAGTCCAGTTCAAAAATTGAATTCTTATCAAATTTTGGCTTTTAACCGCGGAGAAAAAGAAGGGATTATTAACGCCAAAATCACTTTAGATGAAGAACCGGTGATGAATTATCTTCGTTTCCGTTTGATTAAAACTAGCAAGAAAAATGATGCGACTGCCTTTATTGAGGAAGCTTACAAGGATGCTTACAAGCGTTTCTTGGGTCCTGCAATTGAACGGGAACTGCGGCGGCAATTAACAGAGGGCGCTGATGAACAGGCGATTAAGGTCTTTGGTGAAAATCTCTATCATTTATTGATGCAAGCACCAATTAAGGGAAAAGTTGTGTTAGGATTTGACCCTGCTTACCGAACCGGTTGTAAGTTGGCGGTTCTTGATGAAAATGGGAAGTTTTTAACTAAGGCAGTTATCTATCCACACAAACCAGCACCAGAAAAGCAACGCGCGACAGCAGAAAGTGAGTTTATTGACTTACTAGAAAAGTACCACGTTGAAATGATTGCGATTGGTAACGGGACAGCTAGCCGAGAATCAGAACAATTTGTTGCGGAAGCACTTAAAAAGATCAAACGGCCAATCTATTATGTCATCGTAAATGAAGCCGGTGCCTCTGTTTACTCTGCAAGTAAGGAAGCACGTGATGAATTTCCTGACTTGCATGTTGAACAGCGAAGTGCGATTAGTATCGGTCGTCGTTTGCAAGACCCACTTGCCGAATTAGTCAAGATTGATCCCCAAGCGGTTGGTGTTGGGCAATACCAGCATGATTTGCCGAAGAAAGAATTGAATGGGGAACTGGAAACAATTGTAGAACGGGCGGTAAACCGGGTAGGAGTAAACCTCAACACAGCTAGTTACCAATTATTGACGCGAATTTCCGGGCTTAATAAAACGATTGCTAAAAATATCGTTACCTATCGAGATGAAAATGGACGTTACACAAACCGGACACAGTTAAAGAAAGTGCCACGGTTAGGACCTAAAGCTTATCAACAATCAGTCGGGTTCTTACGGATTATTGGTGGCGAAAATCCATTAGATAACACCGATGTCCACCCAGAAAGTTACCAGGTGGCGGAAAAAATTATTCAAGCGGCAGGGATTAATGTCGATGAGTTGGGAACGCCAAGTGCTGATGATAAGTTAAAGAAAATTGATGTTAAGCAGTTTACGGATGATCAAGTCGGGACTGAAACCGTTACTGATATTATTTCTTCCTTGCAAAAGCCAGGCCGTGACTTGCGTGATTCAATGCCTGCTCCATTATTACGCCATGATGTAATGACAATTGAAGACCTTAAGCCGGGGATGAAACTTCAAGGAACTGTCCGGAACGTTGTCGACTTTGGAGCCTTTGTTGATATTGGTGTCAAACATGATGGGTTAGTTCATGTTTCAAAGATGAGTAAGCAGTTCATTCGTGATCCGCGAGCAATGGTAGCCGTTGGTGATATTGTTGACGTATGGATTGATGATGTCGACTTGAAGCGTCAGCGGATTCAATTAACGATGCTTGAACCGGAGACAGTCACAAATGACTAATGCTGAATTACAACAATTGACCGAACAGTGGTCGAAAGAATACTTTGGGCGCGAATTTACGCACAAGGTATTTTTTAATAAGCGGTTAAAAACAACCGGTGGACGTTATCATTTAAGTGACCATCATATTGATATCAACCCGTTAATGTATACTGAGTTTGATCTTCATAATCTGCGCCAGGTGGTTCTTCATGAGTTGTGCCATTATCATTTACATCTGCTGGGGATGGACTATCACCATCGCAGTAAGGAATTTAAAGCTCTATTGACACAGGTGGGAGGATCAAGATATGCGCCACCAACTAGTAAAAGAAAGGTAAATTCCAAGAAAAAATGGCATTATATATGTACTGGTTGTGGTGTTGAAATCGCGCGACAACGGCGTTTCAACACCCAAAGATATATTTGCCGACGATGTGGTCACAAATTTATTTTAAAAAATTGAAAAAAGTTGTTGCCAACGAATAGGTATCTTGCTATAATAATATTCGTTGGTTGATATGCGGCCGTGGCGGAACTGGCAGACGCGTAAGATTAAGGATCTTATGGTCGATTATGACCGTGGAGGTTCAAGTCCTCTCGGCCGCACTACTTAAAAGGCATTGAGTAATATTTGCTCAGTGCTTTTTTTGTTTTAAAATTTCTGTTTAATAAAATTTACGTAAATTTTACCTCTCCTCTTGCTATCTCAATCATGAAAGCGCTATACTTTAGATGTTGTAGATAGTAACGAGGAGGGATTTATCAATGGATGCAGATATCAAATGGCTTGATGAACCGGAAACATTCCGCGTCAATCAATTACCTGCTCATAGTGACCATTATTATTACGGTAACTATGATGAATGGCGGCATAATAATAGTCGTTTTGCGCAAAACTTGGATGGTCAATGGCAATTTAACTTTGCTGAAAACCCGCGTAAACGAGAAAATGACTTTTATAAGGTAGATTATGATAGTAGTAGTTTTGGAACAATCGAAGTGCCTAGTGAGATTGAACTAAATAATTACGCCCAAAATAATTACATTAACACTTTGATTCCGTGGGAAGGTAAGATTTACCGTCGTCCCGCATATGCCCTTAGTCCTGATGATGCGCAAGAGGGATCATTTAGTGATGGGGATGATAATACTGTTGGCGAATACTTAAAACATTTTGACCTTGAACCTTCTTTACGGGGAAAGCAGATCCGCATTCGTTTTGATGGTGTTGAGCGTGCCATGTATGTTTGGCTTAATGGTCACTTTATTGGTTACGCTGAAGACAGTTTTACCCCCTCTGAATTTGACCTGACTCCTTACATTCAAGATGAAGGTAATGTTTTAGCTGTGGAAGTTTTCAAGCATAGTACCGCCTCGTGGATTGAGGATCAAGATATGTTCCGTTTTTCTGGAATTTTCCGGAGTGTAAACTTATTAGCCCAACCACTTGTTCATGTTGAAGACCTTCATATTCGGCCAATTGTTACTGATAATTATCAGGACGGTATTTTTAATGTTGACCTTCAACTTCACGGTGAAAAGACCGGGAACGTTAATGTGCGGGTTATCGACAATGATGGTAATACGCTCGTCAATGAAACACACCCTGTTGATTCCACGGTAAAAGTTCAGGATCAATTTTTAGAAAATGTTCACTTATGGGATAACCATGATCCTTACCTCTATCAATTGTTGATTGAAATTCGTGATGACGAAGGTAATTTGGTCGAACTCGTTCCATATCGTTTTGGTTTTCGGCGAATTGAAATTAATAAAGATCATGTTGTCCTATTGAATGGTCAACGGCTAATTATAAATGGTGTTAACCGTCACGAATGGAATGCTAAACGTGGCCGCGCGATCACGATGGATGATATGACGAGTGATATTCACACCTTTAAGGAAAATAATATTAATGCCGTCCGGACGTGTCACTATCCAGACCAGATTCCGTGGTATTACCTTTGTGATGATAACGGAATTTACATGATGGCCGAAAATAATCTGGAATCCCACGCTACCTGGCAGAAGATGGGAGCAATTGAACCATCATATAACGTCCCTGGTTCAGTTCCTCAATGGCGTGACGTAGTAGTAGATCGGGCGCGGACTAACTATGAAACATTTAAGAACCACCCGTCGATTTTATTCTGGTCGTTAGGTAATGAATCATATGCTGGCGATAATATTGTCAAAATGAATGAATTCTATAAGAAGCATGATGACAGTCGGCTTGTTCACTATGAGGGTGTTTGTCATACTCCCGAATACCGTGATCGGATCTCAGACGTTGAAAGCTGGATGTACTTACCACCTAAAGAAGTTGAGGAGTACTTGAAGAACAATCCAGACAAGCCATTTATGGAATGTGAGTACATGCATGATATGGGGAACTCTGATGGTGGAATGGGTTCATACATTTCTTTACTTGATAAATACCCACAATACTTTGGCGGCTTCATTTGGGACTTTATTGATCAAGCCCTCCTTGTTAAGGATCCGGTAAGTGGGCAAGAAGTGATGCGCTATGGTGGTGATTTCGATGATCGTCACTCAGATTACGAATTCTCGGGAGATGGCTTGATGTTTGCTGATCGGACACCGAAGCCAGCAATGCAGGAGGTAAGATACTACTATGGCTTACACAAATAAATTACGCGTGATATATGGTGATGCGACATTAGGACTTAGTGGTGACAGCTTTCATTATATTTTTAGCTATGAGCGTGGTGGATTAGAATCGCTTAAGCTAAACGGTAAAGAATGGCTATATCGTGAACCAATGCCGACGTTTTGGCGGGCAACCACTGATAATGACCGAGGAAGTGGCTTTAATATTCGGTCTGCTCAGTGGTTAGCAGCGGACACTTTTCATAAGTGTGTTGGGATTGACCTGACAGTTGATAATCAACACTTTGCCGAATTACCTATTGCGCCGATAACCAATGAATTTAGTGATCCGGTATCTGCTGAAAACGTCAAAATTAAGTATACTTTTGAGACGCTAACAGTTCCGGCCACGCAAGTCACTGTAACTTATGAGGTTAACAGACAAGGTGAGATTAAAGTGACAATGCACTATTACGGCCATGAAGACTTACCTGGTCTACCAGTAGTAGGAATGCGTTTTATCATGCCAACAGTTGCTACCGGCTTTGACTATCAAGGATTATCCGGTGAAACTTACCCCGACCGGATGGCAGGAGCGACTGAGGGTACCTTCCATGTTGACGGTTTACCGGTTACTAAGTATCTCGTTCCCCAGGAAAATGGAATGCACATGGATACTCATGCATTAACAATTACCCGCGATTCCACTCAAAATAATGCTGATCATTCGCGGGAACCATTTAACTTAACTATTAAGCAAGACGAGCAACCGTTTGCCTTCAGTTGTTTACCATATACAGCGGAGGAATTAGAAAATGCAACACACATCGAAGAGCTCCCACTCGCACGACGAACTGTTCTCGTTGTTGCGGGGGCGGTCCGCGGTGTTGGGGGAATTGATAGTTGGGGTGCAGATGTTGAAGAACAGTATCATATTCCTGCCGACCGTGATGTTGAGTTTTCGTTTGTATTGAATGCAAAATAAGAGGTTGGATTATAGTCTATGCCGCTATGTTCGTAAAAAGTTGTATAACAAAGGTCTCTAACACCCGGTAAATCCGAACGTTAGAGACCTTTTTGTTTTAACTAATTTGTCCAGCTGCAATCCCTTGGAAGTATTTCTTAACATGAGTACAGAAATAATAAAGACCATAAATTGCAAGAATGCTAAGACCAACTAATGAGATCACTAATAAAGCGGTGAACCATTTTGCTTGCTTAAAGTAGAGGGTAACAGTATTTTTTCCTTTACGTTGCTGAATGTATGGAGCACCAACTGAGGATCGCTGATAGTGGCGAAGTAGGTGGCCATTAACCGTTAATTGTGATTCGTGATACGTAATAATTGGCAACCGAACTTTTCCCGCTTTTCCTGCTTCCCATGATAGTTGCAATCCTCCATGCGGCAAGACAGTATGAGTATATTTATGGGCTTCATTAATGATTTGCCCTTCGTAAGCGTAAGAACGAACATATTTTTGATTCATGTACTTCTTAGGAATTGGCAAATAGTCAGGACTTCTCTTTTCGACCATTGTTAACAATTGACCAGGGTAAAGGTCGTGGACAGAATGTCGCAGGGCGGTCTTATTTTCACTTACGCGGGTAATCGCGCTAAAGCTATTAAGGACAATTTCTGAGTCATAGCGGGCTGCGCGTTTATAAACATCAATTGTCGTAGGAGTAAAGACCAGAAAAACCATTAACAAGAGGATACCGGTGATTAATTGATTTCGTAAATCAATTTCTTGCGCTTTTTTATCAAGAGTTGTCGCACTGATCCCAACTCCTGCGAGTAAGAGGGGAAAGGCAATAATTGTCAACCGGTTAGGAAACTGCAAAGTGTGTCCAAGTGCGGGAATCACATCTTGGAAAAAGGACCAAGGAGTAAGGGGAGAACTAAGCAGGAGGACCAAAGAACCAAGTAACGTCAGGACTGTATTAGTAAGCGATTTTTTGAAGGTGAATAATACGTAGATGAGTTGAAGGATAAAGAGAATCCACATTGCGTAGATTAGATAATCGCGCGTACTGCTAAACATTGAAGGCAATAGCACATTATCGGCGAGACTGAAATCGGCAGGATTGGCAATATTATTATGGAGGTTAAGCATTAATAAGGCTCCCCAGACATTGGCTGTTAAAATAACGGTTCCGCCGACTGCCTTCAGCGTTTCGATCCACATTTTCTTACGATTAGTCGTTATAATTAACCCAATAATAAAAAACGGTGTTAGGGTAATCACGAAAAATAAAGAACTTAGCATGTGGATCTGAATGATGATCGTCATCAGGGTCATCAATTGTAGCCAGTTGACTGGTCGTTGGTGATCCTGAATCATGCGTACGCCGCAAATTACCATATAAGGAGCCAGAGCAGCTCCCCAGGCATTCATATTCTGTGCTAATTCCCATCGTGGAAGCCACCCAATGTTCATATAGATTAGGGCACAGATAATTGCAAATGTCCTTTTACTATGAACACGGATGCCAAGTCGATACATACCGATTCCACCTAATAGATAGACGATAAAGGTAGTAACGATCTGATATTGATACCAAGTTCCTACTACGCCAAGAATAGCTCCATTTAAATATGCAAAGAGGGGGCCATAAACGGCATTGATGATGCGACCACTTTGTTGAAAACTATAATTACTTTGAAAATAGCTAAAATTAAGCTGTTGAATTTGCTTAGCTGCATCGTAAAAACGATTAAAGTGAAAAATGGAGTCCGTCCCTAAAATAACTCCATGTGATACAAACTGAGGGAACATGATTAAATAGGCCATTGCAGCGATGGCACAATATGGTAGCACCCAATTAATTAGATTAGCAATTTTAGATTTCATAAAATTGAGAATTAAACAAAATCAGTTTAATTTCTCCTTTCCTCAAATACTTACCTTAATAATTATACGGCAGAAAAGTCGACTGTAAAATAACCTTCTGCAGCTAGTTTAATTGTTAAGCACTAGTAAAATGCGCTATTATAAGATAGTGGCAAAGGGGAGTGAAAAAATGGCAGAATTAGTAATTGTACGTCATGGGCAAAGTCAAGCTAACCGTGATAATATTTTTACTGGCTGGACTGATGTTCCGTTGACTCCTAAAGGAATTGAACAAGGTGAATTAGTCGGCAAGGAATTGCTAAGACTAGGTATCCAATTTAGTGATGCGTATACGTCCTACATGGAACGGGCAATCATGACAACTAATATTATCCTAGAAGAAATTAATCAGTTATATATTCCGGTTCATAAAACGTGGCGACTAAACGAACGTCATTATGGAGCATTGAGTGGTCGGAACAAAGATGAAGTGAAGAAAGAGATTGGTGCAGAACAGCTTCATAAATGGCGGCGTGGTTTTAAAGATTTACCACCACAATTAAAAGAGCGTCAGCATGATCGCCGCTATGATCGCTTAGGAGTTAAGATTCCGCTTAGTGAGAGTTTAGAAATGACGCTCCAACGACTCCTCCCATATTGGCAAGACCATATTGCGCCTCGTTTAATTGACGGACACAATCAGTTAATTGTTGCCCATGGTAGTTCTTTGCGGGCACTAATTAAATATTTAGATGGTATTTCAGATGACGATATTGATAAAGTGGAAGTTCCAAATGGCAAGCCAATTTTATATCGCTTTGATGATCATCTTAATGTCATTAAAAAGACTTTTATAACAATGGATGGTGAAATTGATGACAATACACGAATTAGCAAATAACCCAACGTTAAGCGGCCAAGTACGCTTGATTGAAAATATTGTTTATGGTGCGATGGATGGTGAGGCATTACATATGTCGATCTTAGCACCGTGGACGCAACGTTTCCCGAAACAATATCAAACTGAACCTCGACCATTGATTGTCTTTGTTCAAGGAAGCTCGTGGCGAACACCAAAAATGGGAGAAGAAATTCCACAACTGGTTCAATTTGTTCGGGCCGGTTATATTGTAGCGACTGTTCAACACCGTAGTTCAATTGATAGCCACCCATTTCCTGCCTTTTTGCAAGATGTTAAGACTGCCATTCGTTTCTTACGGGCCAATGCGCAAAAATATGCAATTGATCCGCAACAGGTTGCAATTTGGGGGACTTCCTCTGGAGCCAATGCGGCAATGCTAGTCGGCTTAACGGGTGATGATCCGCGCTATAAAGTTGACCTTTATCAAGACGAATCGGATGCAGTAGATGCTGTGGTTAGTTGTTTTGCCCCAATGGACGTGGAGAAGACGTTTGAGTATGATGCTAATGTTCCAGGAAATAAGTTACTGCAATATTGCTTATTAGGGCCTGATGTATCAAAGTGGCCAGAAATTGAAAAGCAAATGAGTCCCTTATATCAAGTCAAAGATGGGCAAAACTACCCACCATTCTTATTGTTCCACGGAGATGCTGATAAAGTTGTTCCATATGAACAGATGGAAAAAATGTATATGCGGTTGAAGGATAATGGAAATTCTGTTGAAGCGTACCGGGTTAAGGGTGCGAACCATGAACGAGATTTCTGGAGTCCAACAATTTATAATATTGTGCAGAAGTTTCTTGGCGATCAATTTAAATAAATTTTAGGAATTGTATTGACAACTTATTTTTTATAAGTTATGATTTTGACATACTAAGTTAGGAGGAACACGTCATGTTTAACAAACAATTAATTAACGCTACTGTTTGTTGTTGTGGATCGCGTCTTATGCGACCCACAGTTTGGCGTGCTTACTTTTAGTTGAGTAACTGCTAACGTAATCGGGAATAAATGCATAAGGCGCAAATTCAAGTGAGAAGTTCTTGAGTTTGCGCCTTTTTTGTATTCTAAAGGAGATAGATATTATGAAATTCAACACACAATTAATTCATGGCGGTAATAGTGAGGATCCAACCACTGGTGCTGTCTCAACACCGATTTACCGTTCATCAACATTCCATCAACACGTTCTTGGCGGTGAACCTAAATGGGAATATTCTCGAACAGGAAATCCAACACGTGCATCTCTTGAAAAATTAATCGCAGAGCTTGAACATGGGACAGCCGGCTTTGCATTTGCTTCCGGATCTGCTGCTATTCATGCTACTTTTTCTTTATTCTCTCAAGGCGATCATTTTGTAGTTGGTAGTGATGTATACGGGGGAACATTCCGGTTAATCAATAAGGTATTAAAACGCTTTGGCCTTGAATTTACTGTTGTTGACATGCAAGACCTTGAAGCAGTCGAAAATGCAATTCAAGATAATACCGTTGCAGTTTATTTTGAAACACCAACTAATCCGCTCTTGCAAATCGCTGATATTAAAGCAATTGCTGATATCGCAAAAAAGCATGGAATAAAGACAATTGTTGATAATACCTTTGCTACTCCTTATAACCAACAACCGTTAACTCTTGGGGCAGATATTGTTGTTCACTCCGCAACAAAATATTTAGGCGGCCATAGTGATGTTGTTGCCGGATTAGCAGTTACTAACGATGATGAAATTGCTGAACAATTAGCATTCCTGCAAAACTCAATCGGTAGTACGCTTGGTCCTGATGATAGTTGGCTACTACAACGAGGGATGAAAACTCTCGGTGCCCGGATGCGCGTTCACCAAGAAAATGCGAATGAAGTTATTAACTTCCTCCAAAATGATGACCATATTGGGAAAATTTATTATCCAGGCTTAAAAGATTTTCCTGGTCATGAGGTTGCGGCTAAGCAAATGCGTAACTTTGGAGCAATGATCTCCTTTGAACTTAAGGATGGTTTAGATGCGAAGAAGTTTGTTGAAAGTCTACAATTGATTGATCTTGCCGAAAGCTTAGGGGGAATTGAAAGTTTGATTGAAGTTCCAGCTGTCATGACCCATGGATCTATTCCCCGGGAAATAAGACTAGAGAACGGAATTAAAGATGAGTTAATTCGTCTTTCAGTGGGAATCGAGGACCCTGAAGATATTATTGCTGACTTGCAACAAGCACTTAAAAAATTAGACTAATTATAGAAGAAGGGAAACTGTGACTTATGTGGGAAATTATCAAGACATCTTTACCACAACTCTTAGCAGCGGGATTTAAATATACGATTCCGTTAGCGATTATTTCATTTTTCTTTGGACTGATTATTGCACTAGTAACAGCTTTAATTCGTCTTTCTCGTCAACGTGGTGCATTCATGATTCTTAAATGGATTGCTAGTTTTTATGTCTGGCTTTTTCGGTCAACACCGCTGCTGGTTCAATTATTTATTGTATTCTTTGGACTGCCATATCTGAGAATTAAGGGAGTCCTGCCACATGGAATAAAATTAGAACCATTTACAGCCGGCATTATTACATTTTCACTTAATACCGGTGCTTATGCTTCAGAAACAATTCGGGCAGCGATCAGTTCAGTTCCAACTGGGCAATGGGAAGCGGGCGCAGCAATCGGAATGACGCGGTTGCAAATCTTGTGGCGAATTATTTTACCGCAAGCCTTAAGAGTAGCTTTACCGCCTTTATCAAACAGTTTTATAAGTTTGGTAAAGGACACGTCATTAGCTGCTTCAATTACAATTATGGAAATGTTTGCCGTCAGTCAACAGATTGCGGCCGAAAACTATCAACCATTACTGATGTATACTTTAGTAGCAATGGTCTACGCGGTCTTTACGACAGTTTTATCTTATTTCCAAGGGTATCTTGAGCGGGTAGTAGACCGTCAAGTAAATGCAAATAATAGGTGAGAAAAATGAAATTAACAAATATTAATAAAAGTTTTGGTAATAAAAATGTCTTGAAAAATACCACGTTAGAGTTTCCTGCAGGTAAAACAACAGTAATGGTTGGTCCATCTGGATCTGGTAAATCAACAATTCTCCGCTCACTTAACTTATTGGTAATGCCAGAGAGCGGCCAGTACGATTTTGATGATCATCATTTGGATTTTAGTCAAAAAGTAAGTAATAAAGATAAGTTGGCAATTCGTCAAGAAACAGGGATGGTTTTCCAAGACTACAATCTTTTTCCTAATAAAACTGTCCTTGGTAACATTATTGAAGGACCAACACAGGTTTTGAAACAGACGAAAAAGGAAGCAATTGCAAACGCGCATAATTTACTTGCTAAAGTGGGCTTAGCAGATTATGGAGAAGCCTATCCGAATGAATTATCTGGCGGACAGGCACAGCGGGTGGCGATTGCCCGAGCATTAGCAATGTCACCAAAGTATATCCTACTTGATGAACCGACTTCTGCCCTTGATCCAGAATTAGAGCTTAGTGTGTTGAAGGTTCTGTTGCAATTAGCTGAAGAAAAACAATCAATGGTAATTGTTACTCATAATATGGTCTTTGCGAAACATGTTGCGGATAAGATTATTTTTGTCGAGAACGGTGAAATTTTATATGATGGTACTCCAGACGAGTTTTTTGCTCCAGATAATCCAAATAAACGAATTAAGAACTTTATCGCCTCAATGACAATGGAAAATTTAAAATAAAGGAAGTTTAGAATAATGAAATTTTGGAAGAAAGCACTATTAACAATTGCAGCCTTAACAGTCGGCACCTCCGCAGGAATTACAAGCGTTTCTGCCGCTTCATCAGCTGTTAATTCAGAATTAGTTCATAAGGGAGAATTGACAATTGGTCTTGAGGGAACGTACTCTCCGTACTCTTATCGTAAAAATAACAAATTAACTGGCTTTGAAGTAGATCTTGGTAAAGCAGTTGCTAAAAAGATGGGCTTAAAAGCTAACTTTGTACCAACTAAATGGGATTCGCTAATTGCCGGTCTTGGTTCAGGCAAGTTTGATGTAGTAATGAACAACATTACACAGACACCTGAACGGGCCAAGCAATATAATTTCTCTACCCCATATATCAAGTCCCGGTTTGCATTAATTGTTCCTACTGATAGTAACATCAAAAGCTTGAAGGATATTAAAGGCAAGAAGATTATTGCTGGTACGGGAACTAATAATGCGAATGTGGTTAAAAAATATAAGGGTAACCTTACACCAAATGGCGATTTTGCTAGTTCCTTAGATATGATCAAGCAAGGTCGGGCTGCCGGGACAGTTAACTCCCGTGAAGCTTGGTACGCTTACAGCAAGAAGAACAGTACTAAGGGTCTCAAGATGATTGATGTTTCTAGTGAACAAGATCCAGCTAAGATTTCAGCACTTTTTAACAAGAAAGATACTGCTATTCAATCTTCCTACAACAAGGCACTGAAGGAACTTCAACAAGATGGAACAGTCAAGAAGCTATCTGAAAAGTACTTCGGTGCAGATATTACTGAATAATTAAAAAAGATCTCCAACGTCTGTGTGTTACAGTGTTAGAGATCTTTTTTGAAAGCTATAAATAAAATATATTTATCACAGCTTTTTCACAAATTAATGTTAAATTATTATGCTAAAGTTCCCATTGGATCCCAAGGCTTAAGAACGACGGGGGTCTTAGCGTAATCACGTTTAAGATCTTCGCTAAGGTACTTCTTATTAATAACGACTTGGTAGCAGTACTTGTCCATCCAATCATCACTCATAACAAAGTAACCTTTATGGCCGACCTTGTTACCCCATGAGTTTTCGACTTTCCACTTGGTTGGCTTACCATTAACAAGGTCAACACCAGTGATAACCATTGCGTGATCCATCATGCTTTCACCATAATCAAGTGCTTCAGCTTTAGTCATTTCAAGGTCAACGTCAAATAGCTTGTCGTAGTCATAGGTGTTAAGGGCCATAATCCCAAGTTTAGTTTCTGAATATTTAATAACATCTGAACCAAACCAAACACTTTCGCCATTCTTTAATTGTTCAATCGCGAGTTGCTTGAATTCATCCATTGGCAGGTTTAAGTGCTTGATTTCGCGGCCACCAACGACATTACCAAGCATGTCGATGGTGTAAGTTTGGTGGTACTTCTTATCAGCAGTCGGTGCTTGGATAATTGAGATATAGTCATCGAGGTTCCAGCCAACATACTTCTTAAAGAATTCTTGAGGAGTAAGGTTAGTATCGCGGTGGAATTCGTTGTCCTTCTTTGTCCGATATTCGAAATCAAAGTGGCTAACCGGTTCACCAAACGTGTAAGCAAGCATCCGGTAATTTTCATTCAACATCTTCCGGCGTGTTTCATCGATCGCTTCTTCATTTGCATGATCTTCGTTAATCATTTTCCGCAAAATAACGGCATCGTGACGAAGCTTGTTGTTTAAGACTTCATCAATTCCCCGTGAGTTAGAAGAGTTAAATGATTCGGGCATTGCGGCTTTTGGCATAACCCCATACTTGCTGATAAGGGCGCAAAGCATATCCCATTGGCCACCATCGTTTTGTGGTTCGTTCATTAACCATGAAACTTTTCGGCTGTCGGTAGGCTTTTTAGCCGTCTTAATTACGTTTTGGTAGAAGTAATTGGATTTTTCAAACTTATCCCAGAAGAACTGGTAGGCTTGGGAAAGTTCAAAATTATCAGGTAAGTTAAATTTTTGCTGCATATCATGACGCATTGTGTTTAGTGCCGCAAACATCCAACAACGACCGGATTGCTTTTGATCAGCAACATCCCCCGTTTTAAGGTCAATGGAGAAATGAGGAGTATTATCAGCAATTGAATGCCAATTGAAGCTTGCATTCCGTACCCCATTTTTTGTAACAGTATTTTCTAAGACACTGCTGTTAGGGTGATGACGGTAGTTTTTATGAAAACTAGCGATATCTTCTTTGTTAATTGAAAAGTTCATTTGCAATATCTCCTTTGAATAGATTGAATTAACGGGCGTGTAATACCTTTGGACCTTCTGGAGTACCAACAATTACGTCGTTAACTCGATTTAAGAATAAACCAGTTTCAACAATTCCAACCATGTGGATCAATTCGTCGGCTAAGGCCTTAGGATCATCAATTTCGCCAAGGTGAAGGTCAATGATATAGTTATTTTCATCGGTACGGAACTTTTTATCTCCATCCATCCGCCAAGTTGGCTTGTAACCTTTCTTTTCAAGACGGTCAAAGACATGTTGAGAACCGAATGGAATTACTTCAACAGGAAGAGGGAAAGCGCCAAGTTTGTGGACGAGTTTGCTTTCATCGACAATCCACATTACTTTATTTGAGGCATTGGCAACGATCTTTTCCCAAAGGAGGGCGCCACCGCCACCTTTGATACCTTGGAAGTCATCACTGATTTCATCGGCCCCGTCAATAGTTAAATCGATGTGGTCAACGTCATCAATATCTTTAATTGTAATTCCGAGGTCGCGTGCTTGCTTAGCAGTTCGGTTTGAAGTTGTTACACCGATAATGTCTTTGATTTTACCTTCTTGGACTTGCTTACCAAGTTCATCAACCATATATTTAACAGTTGATCCAGTTCCGAGACCGACAATCATTCCAGATTTAATGTACTTAACTGATTCCTTACCTGTTTGTTCTTTTAATGCATTTTGATCCATTAATATTCCTCCTAATTAAAGCGATCTGCAACTGGCAATAGTTGCTGATATTCTGGATGTAGTTTGAATTGCGCTACCGCATATGGGCACATGAGCTTGACAGTGTATTGTTCTTTTGTTGCATAATCCACAAATTGACGCACTAGTTCAGCTGCAATTCCTTGTCCACGGTAAGTTGGTTGCACAAAAACTCGTTCAACGACAACGTGATCATTTGTATCAGGAACTTTTGGAAAACTGATCTCGCCAACTAAGGGTTCTTGATCGTCAAAAGCAATGATACGCTGACTATCAACTCGATATTGCATATAAACACATCCTTTCATAATAATTTTCGATAAACTGCTTTTAAAAGTCAAGTTATCAAAGCGATACCATTAACTTATTATCTAGCATATAATAGTATACTGGAATTATTAAGAATAAAACACTATGAGGTGAACGTAATGAAACGTGGATTTAAGATTGTTTCTAGTAAGAAAGACCAAGATATACATTTACCCCAACGCCAAACAACGCGGGCAGCCGGATATGATTTTGAGGCATCAGAAGATTTTGTTCTGCCATCAATTTGGAAAGGCAATTTCTTAAAGGCGCTTTGGCAAATTCATCAACAAAAAAAGCTGACTGATGAAGAGTTTAAGGCTGCTGATTCCTGCTTAAAGCCATACTTAGTCCCAACTGGCATCAAAGCCTACATGCAACCTGATGAATTTCTCTTATTAGCTAACCGGTCAAGTGGTCCTTTTAAACGCCGCCTGATTTTACCAAATGGAATCGGCATTGTGGATGCAGACTATTATGATAATGATAGTAATGAAGGTGAAATCTTCTTCCAGCTTATTAACTACGGGTTACGAGATTATCATATAAAAAAGGGAGAACGGATTGGTCAGGGGATTTTTATGCCATATTTAATCGCTGATGGTGAGGAACAACCAACTGCCAAACGGACTGGCGGATTTGGTTCAACAAAAGAATAAATAACTTAGAGAGGAATTAAAGCAATGGCAAAAGTTCGAACACAATATGTTTGCCAAAACTGTGGTTACAACTCACCACGCTACTTAGGCCGGTGTCCAAACTGTGGTGAGTGGAATACTTTAGTAGAAGAACAAGTAGAAGCCAATTCTGCACCAACAAAAAAAGCAACCACCACCTTAACCGGCTTAGTTGCCAAACCACAGAAAATTAATGAGATTGATAGTACAGAGACTCCCCGCGTAAAAACAAAATTGAACGAGTTAAATCGTGTTTTAGGTGGGGGAATCGTTCCAGGATCACTAATTCTAATTGGTGGGGATCCTGGAATCGGGAAATCTACCCTCCTTTTACAAGTTTCTGGACAATTGAGCGATGAGCATCACCGAGTTTTATATGTGTCTGGAGAAGAAAGTGGGACACAAATTAAAATGCGGGCGGAACGGTTGAAGGTTGCTGGAGATGACTTTTATGTGTATCCAGAAACGAATATGGATAGTATTCGGGATACTATTCGTGACCTCAAGCCAGAGTATGTCGTTATTGACTCCGTGCAAACGATGCAGGCAACTGATGTAAGTTCCGCGATTGGGAGTGTATCGCAAATTCGTGAAGTTACCGCCCAGTTAATGCAAATTGCTAAAAGTAATAACATTACGATTTTTGTTGTTGGTCATGTGACAAAGGGTGGTGCAATCGCTGGTCCAAAGATTTTAGAGCACATGGTTGACACGGTTTTGTATTTTGAAGGAGATCTGCACCATACATATCGTATTTTGCGATCAGTGAAAAATCGATTTGGTTCAACCAACGAGCTTGGTATTTTCGAGATGCATACAAATGGGCTGACGGAAGTAAAAAATCCATCAGAAATCTTTTTAGAGGAACGATTACATGATGCAACTGGTTCAGCGGTGGTTGTTTCATTAGAAGGAACGCGACCGATTTTAGTGGAAATTCAGGCGCTGGTAACACCGACCGTTTATGGAAATGCACAGCGAACTGCTACCGGTTTGAGTCGAAACCGAGTATCATTGATAATGGCAGTATTAGAGAAACGTGCTAACCTAATGCTTCAAAATCAAGATGCTTACTTAAAAGCAGCTGGGGGCGTTAAGTTAGATGAGCCAGCGATTGATTTAGCAATTGCGGTAAGTATTGCCTCTAGTTACCGGGATAAAGGTACCCAACCAACTGACGCATTTGTCGGTGAAGTAGGTTTAACTGGGGAAATTCGTCGGGTAAACCGCATTGAACAGCGGGTTGCTGAAGCAGAAAAACTTGGATTTAAACGGATCTTTATTCCTAAAAATAATTTAAAGGGTTGGAAACCGTCAACTAATATTCAAGTAATTGGTGTCTCAACCCTGAAAGAAGCGTTATATTTAGCGTTGGGGTAAAAATAAATAATTGAAAGGATGAAGCAAATGCGGCGTAGAATGATTACTCTCATTTATATTCTAGTTGGCGCGGCAGTGGGATTTTATTATTTGCCATTATTATGGGGGATTTTGAACATCGCCCTTAACCCGGCATTATTAGTATTTATCGACATTATTATTGGTGCACTTATTTTCTGGCTATTATCACTCCCATTGGCTAGCGGCACTGAAAAGTTGATCCAGCGAATCGAAAAAGAACTAACCAAGCGTAGTCCCGTATACCTTTTCTTTGGGACCTTATTAACGATTATTGGCTTAGTTTTAGCAGTTCTTATTTCGATTCCATTGTGGAGAACGAGGATTCCGGTAATTAATAATATTTTGCCGATCCTCTTGATGATTGTCTTTAGTTATTTTGGTTTTCGAATTGGTACGACGCGGTTAGATGATTGGCGCAAAGCATTTACCCATGCCAAAAGTAGTAAAAACGATGGTGGGAATGTAATTGAACGCCAGGATGATAATTACCATCATTATAAAATCTTAGATACGAATATTTTGATTGATGGGCGTATTTATGATTTAGTCAAAACAGGTTTTTTAGAAGGGACATTACTGGTTCCTAACTTTGTTTTATATGAATTGCAATATATCGCTGATTCTGGCGAAAGTATTAAGCGTGTTCGTGGACGCCGTGGCCTTGATATTTTAAATAAGTTACGGAATGAGAAAATTGTCCCAATCGAAATGTATGATGGGGACTTTGAAGATATTCCAGAGGTTGATAGTAAATTAATTGCCCTCGCTAAAAAAGTCGATGGGGTAATTGTGACAAATGATTATAACCTTAATAAGGTAATTCAATTCCAAAATGTTCAAGTACTGAATATTAATAACTTGGCGAAATCATTGCGGCCACGAGTTATCCCGGGCGAAACGATGACGGTTGTTGTTGTGAAAAAAGGGACTGAACGACAACAAGGTGTTGCTTACCTTGATGATGGAACGATGGTGGTTGTTGAAGATGGTCGTTACTTCATGGATAAACAAATTGAAGTTGAAGTAACCAGTGCGCTTCAGACAGACGCTGGTCGAATGATCTTTGCCCGTCCGCTCCATTCACAACGAGGAATTGACGAGCATACAGACCATAAAGAAAATCGGAACAATAAAGACAAGAAAAAATAATAAAGAATGGCTGCGAAGAGAGTTTTCTTACTTCCAGCTATTTTTTTAAACAAAAAAGAAGCAGCTCGGGAAAAAGCTGCTTCTTAGGGAGTATTACGATAATCTTGGGGGAGATTTCGTAAAAAAAGAAAATATTTTTTTCGGTTACTATTGGGAGGAGTAATTGAAAAATAATAGGTTTCATTGATGTAGTAAAGTTCATCTTTACTACGCTATATATAATAACAGTAGAATGTGAAGAAAGTATGACCAAATGGTAAATAATTTTTTGGATACAAATTAATATCATCAGAAATGCTATTCTAATACGGAATGTGGTAAGATTAACTGTACAAATTAATTCTTTATTAATGATTTTTAAGGAGCGGATAGACATGCTAACAATTTACAATACGTTAACAAGAAAAAAAGAAGAATTTAAGCCATTGCATCCAGGCGTTGTTAACATGTATGTCTGTGGTCCGACGGTTTATAATTACATTCATATTGGAAATGCGCGCAGTGCGATCGCCTTTGATACAGTCCGGCGTTATCTTGAATTTAAGGGATATAAAGTAAATTACGTTTCAAACTTTACGGACGTTGACGATAAGATGATTAAGGCGGCGGCCGAGCAAGGGATTACCGTTCCACAATTAGCGGAGAAGTATATCAATGCTTTTATGGAAGATACCGCAGCGATTAATATTGAACCAGCTACTCTTCATCCCCGGGCAACAGAAAATATTACGGAGATCATTAAATTCGTGCAAGGATTAATAGAGAAAGGATATGCTTACCCTAAAGATGGGGATGTTTATTATCGGGCACGAAAGTTTAACCACTATGGCCAGCTTTCTGGGCAATCACTTGATGACCTTGAAGTTGGGGCAAGTGAACATGTTAGTGCGGATGAGGTTAATAAGAAGGAAGATCCGCTTGATTTTGCTTTATGGAAAGCAGCTAAGCCCGGCGAAATTAGTTGGGATTCACCATGGGGAAAAGGTCGTCCAGGATGGCATATCGAATGTTCAGTGATGTCTACTAAGTACTTGGGAAAGACAATTGATATTCATGCGGGGGGACAAGACCTTGAATTCCCTCACCATGAAAATGAGATTGCCCAAAGTGAAGCAGAAACGGGCCAAAAATTTGTTCGTTACTGGATGCATAATGGCTTCGTAACAATTGGAAAAGACAACGAGAAGATGAGTAAGTCTCTCCATAATTTCATTACTGTTCATGAAATTATCAAGGAAGTAGATCCTCAGGTTTTACGTTTCTTTATGGCGACTACGCAATATCGGCGTCCAATTCAATATAGCCAGGCAAACCTAACTGATGCGCAAAATAATCTTAATCACATTCAAACAGCCTTTGATAACTTGACTTATCGTGAACAAGATGCCGATGAGGGAGATGTTCAAGAAGTCACTGATCGGCTTGAGCAATTCCATCACCAATTTATTACAGCAATGGATGATGACATCAATGTTCAAAACGGGATTGCCACAGTCTACGAATTAGTTAAATATGCAAATGTTTATGCTCAACAAGATAATGTTAGCTTAGGTGCCATTCAAGCAATCAAAAAAGAGCTTGTTGAATTGATGAGTATTTTTGGCGTTAAGCTTGAAGCAAGTGACAATCAAATCAATGATGAAAAGATTAAGCAATTGATTGAAGAACGAAATATAGCACGGAAGAATAAAGATTTTGCGCGAAGTGATGAAATTCGAGACAATCTTAAAAAACAAGGGATTATTCTTGAAGATACTCCTCAAGGAACGCGTTACAAAAAGGAATAGAAAGGATCCTTATGGTACAAGCAGACTATCGACAACTTAATGGAATTGCTTTGGCTTATTTAGGGGATGCAGCTTATGAGGTTTACATTCGTCAGCATCTTTTAACCAAGGGAATTAGCAAACCAACGAAATTGCAGCATATTGCTACCCACTATGTTTCAGCAAAAGCACAGGCGGCTCTCATTGACCTGATGAAAGAAGACAAGTTATTGTCAGATGAAGAATGGTCGTATTTCAAACGTGGCCGAAATGCTAATAGTCATACCCATGCTAAAAATACATCAGTCATGACTTATCGGATTTCCACCGGATTTGAAGCGGTGATGGGTTACCTTAAATTAGCTGGGAAAGAAGAGCGGTTGGCCGAATTGGCGCAATGGTGTATTAAACAAGTAGAAGCGGGGCGAACAGCGCATGAAAAATGAGAATACAGATTTTATTATTGGTCGGCATCCGGCTGTGATGGCACTAAAATCTGACCAAGAAATTAATAAGGTTTTTATTCAGTCGGGGTTAAAGGCCGATGCTATTTCCCAGATTGTTAAACTAGCAAAGGAACGTCACTTAGTAGTGTCAAATGTTCCTAAGAATAAATTGGACTTGATGACTGACCGGCAAAATCACCAGGGGGTTGTTTTAGCTGTAGCTGCCTACCAATATGCAACTATTGATGACCTCTTTGATAATGCAGCTAAGCATGACGAAGATCCATTTTTCCTTATTCTTGATGAACTAGAGGATCCGCATAATTTGGGTTCAATCATGCGAACAGCTGATGCCGCTGGTGTTCATGGTATTATTATTCCACGCCGGCGAGCAGTAGGATTGACTTCAGTGGTTGCCAAAACATCCACGGGAGCAATTGAACACGTTCCAGTTGCCCGAGTAACAAACCTGGTTCAAACCGCGAAAGAATTGCAGGAACGAGGCGTTTGGCTATTCGGTACTGATATGAAAGGAAAAGATTACCGAACATGGGATGCGCATGGTGCCGTCGCTTTGGTTATCGGCAATGAAGGTAAAGGAATTTCATCCTTGCTAAAGAAAACTTGTGATGAAATGCTGACAATTCCAATGGTTGGGCATGTTCAAAGTTTAAATGCGAGTGTGGCGGCAAGTTTATTGATCTACCAAGGCTTCAACTCTCGTCATCCTTTAAAATAATTTTGATTTTATTGCTTTTAAACCTTGATTCGTGCTAACCTAAGTACTGTGTGGAGGTGATAAGTATGTCCCAGAAAAAAGTAGCATTGGAATGTACAAAGTGCGGTGCGCGTAATTATACGATTACCGCTAACCCTCAACGACAAGAACGATTAGAATTACGTAAGTTCTGTAAACATTGCGGTGAATATACTATTCATCGTGAAAGCAGATAGTGGAGGAAAATATGCACTTAATTCGATTTATTAAGAGTGTTAACCACGAAATGAAGCTAGTTGTATGGCCAACAGCTAAAGAGAATCGTCGTGATACGACTATTGTTGTTTCATTGACTCTGTTCTTCGTACTATTCTTTGCTCTGTTTGATTGGTTAATTCAATTAATGATGAAACTCTTTGTTTAACATTAGTAGTCAAATAGAAATTAGTTTGTTATACTAAGTCTAAGGGAACTTCGTAGCTATTACGAAGTTTTTTATTTTACTGAAAAAAATGATTTGAATTATGATAGGAGGATTCATCGTGGAATCACATGAAAAACGTTGGTATGTGCTCCATACCTACTCTGGTTACGAAAACCGGGTTAAGAGCAACTTGGAATCACGGGCTCAATCAATGGGAATGGAAGACTACATTTTTCGCGTAGTTGTTCCTGAAGAAGAAGTTCGCCAGGTTAAGGACGGTCAAGCAAAAGAAACAATTGAAAAGACATTCCCAGGCTATGTTTTAGTTGAAATGGTAATGACTGATCAGGCTTGGTACATTGCTCGTAATACTCCCGGCGTAACTGGTTTCTTAGGATCTCACGGTGGTGGTTCCAAGCCAACCCCATTGCTTCCTGAAGAAGTTGATCGGATTATGAAACGGATGGGAACTGAAACAACTGTTAGTGACATTGATGTTAAGGAAGGCGATACTGTAAAAGTTATTGCAGGATCCTTTGCAAATATGACTGCCAAGGTTGTAGAAGTTGATCACGAAAAGCAAAAGATTAAGGCGACCGTTGAAATGTTCGGCCGTGAAACTGCTGCTGAATTAGGCTTTGATCAGATCGATACATTTTAGTTAGTTTAATATTTTGAAAATTGTTGAAATAAGTTTAGAATTGTGGTATGTTTTCTAAGTATGCTATTAACATACTGTGGGAGAGGTAAAACTTACTGCCTCATCATGACCACAACACGGACTAAGGAGGTTTTGTCTCGTGGCAAAGAAAGTAGCTAACATTGTCAAGTTGCAAATTCCTGCCGGTGCCGCTACACCAGCTCCACCAGTAGGTCCTGCACTTGGACAAGCAGGTATTAACATTATGGGCTTCACTAAGGAATTCAACGCACGGACTGCAGACCAAAAGGGTATGTTGATCCCAGTTGTAATTACTGTATATGAGGACCGTTCATTCGACTTCATTACTAAGACGCCACCTGCTGCTGTCTTACTAAAGAAGGCCGCTGGTGTTGAACATGGTTCCGGTGAACCTAACACAAACAAGGTTGCTTCAGTAACGAAGGACCAAGTTAAGGAAATCGCTGAAACTAAGATGCAAGATCTAAACGCAGCTGACGTAGAAGCAGCTATGCGCATGATTGAAGGTACTGCTCGTAGCATGGGCTTCACTGTTGAAGACTAATTACTAGCAGTCGGGATGCGCTATGAAAATAGTGCACCCACGTGGGAGGTATAACTCCGTTAGACCACATTTGCAAGGAGGAAAACACAAGATGGCTAAAAAACGTGGTAAGAAGTACCAAGACGCGCTCAAGAAAGTTGACAGCAAGAAAGAATACGCTGTTAAAGACGCTGTCCAATTAGTAAAAGATATTGCCTACGCTAACTTCGACTCTACTATCGAAGTAGCATTTAACTTAAACGTTGATACAAAGCAAGCTGACCAACAATTACGTGGTGCCGTTGTTTTACCAAACGGTACTGGTAAGGATCAAACAGTTATTGTTTTCGCTAATGGTGAAAATGCTAAGGCTGCTCAAGAAGCTGGTGCTGACTTTGTTGGCGACGATGATTTAGTAGAAAAGATTCAAGACGGTTGGCTTGACTTTGATGTTGCAATCGCAACACCAGACATGATGCCTAAGGTAGGTCGTTTAGGACGTGTCCTTGGACCTAAGGGCTTAATGCCAAACCCTAAGACTGGTACTGTTACAATGGACGTAGCTAAGGCTGTTTCTGATGCCAAAGCTGGTCAAGTAACTTACCGGACTGACCGTGATGGTAACGTTGCTGTACCATTCGGTAAGGTTTCATTTGATACTGACAAGTTAGTTGAAAACTTGGCTACTTTAGAAGATATTGTGGCTAAGGCTCGTCCAGCTTCAGTACGTGGAACATACATCAAGCACGCTTCCATTTCTTCAACATTTGGACCAAGTGTTACGCTTGATTTAACTACATTTTAATTTGAATTAATTAAAATTAACAAGACTTTGAGACTTTTTTGCTCAAAGTCTTTTTTTATCTTAATTTTTACTTCACAATAGGGATTCCTTGTGCTATATTATTAACCAATGATAAAACGATTAAAAAATAATTAGAGTTTATCATTTAAGTTTAAAACTAATTAAGGAGTGACGACAATGACACAATTTAAATATTCAAAGCGTGTTCCAGCAGATGGTACGGATGCGGTTGGTGCAATTTTACAAGCAGCGGCGGATCCTAAGATTATTTCATTTGCTGGGGGATTGCCGGCACCCGAATTGTTTCCTGTTAAAGAAATGAAAGCAGCTGTTGATAAGGTTTTTGAAGAACACGGTCAAGAAGCGATGCAGTACGGAGCGGCGAAGGGAGTCACAGCTTTACGTGAAGTTATCCAACAACATGTAAAGGAAAAAGAAAATGTGGATTCCGAATTAGACAATGTTTTAGTAACAACGGGATCAGAACAAGCCTTAGATTTAGTGGGCAAGGCTTTTGTTGACCCGGGTGATACTGTATTAGTTGAACAACCAACGTACCTGTGTGCTTTAGATGTTTTTCGTTCTTACGGTGCTAATTTTGCTAGTGTTGAGATGGATGAAGATGGGATGAAGATGGATGCTTTAGAAGAAGCACTAAAGGCTAATCCAAATACTAAGCTCATCTATACTGTGCCAAACTTCCAAAATCCAACTGGACGAACAATGACTGAAGAACGACGAAAGCAGTTAGCTGAATTAGCAGAAAAATACGATGTATATGTACTAGAAGATAATCCATATGGTGAAATTCGTTTTGCTGGCCAACATGTACCAGCAGTTAAGTCATTTGATAAATCAGGCCATGTCTTTTACATGAGTACATTTTCAAAGACGTTAGCCCCAGGATTTCGTTTAGGATGGTTGGTTGCTGATAAAGCTGTAGTTAATAAATTAACGGTTCTTAAGCAATCAGCTGACCTCCATACAGATAACTTAGCTCAATTCGCGGTTGCCCAATTCTTTGCTGATAACGATGTGGATGCTCACGTTAAAGAAATTAGTGCTTTATACGGCAAACGTAAAGATTTGATGCTTGAGGGAATTAAAAAATATTTCCCAGAAGGAGTTAAATATACGGATCCTGAAGGTGGCATGTTCTTGTGGGTAGAAGTTCCTGGTGTTGATGATACAGTAGAGTTATTTAAGGAATGTCTTGAACATGATGTAGCCTTTGTTCCAGGTGATCCGTTCTTTGCTGGTGAAGTTCAACCTGGTGCTTTCCGTTTGAACTATTCAAATATGAAAGAAGACCAGATTGAAGTTGGTTTGAAACGTTTAGGAGCGGCTTTAACAGCTGCAGTTAATAAGTAATTATTTCAGCCATTAATAAATACAATCCTAATAAAATTAAATGATGATGGGAGTAAGACAGAAGAACTCCCGTAAGCAATAATAGGCCTCCAACGTTCGGTTTTACCGGGCGCTGGAGGCCTATTATAATGCGCTGTTGACGTAACCTGTATCTGTTCCTGTTTTTTATTTTCTGAAATCCACTGCGTTAATAAACTCCCTCTGTACTTTGAGTTAATTGTGATTATAATTATATTAATTGCGGAAAAGTTTTAAATATTCGGGTTTCTGGCTATCTAATTGGGATAGTAATAAGCATTATCAAAAATTTTTAAGGGAAAAGGAGTTTTTGATAATGTCAATGATAGATTTCAATAATACAGAAATGGCAGTAGCCGTTATCTTTACTTTAATAATAATGTTTGTAATATCCTTTGCAGTTAGTTTTTTATTTTGGCTGATTTATCACCAAAATATGAAAAAGGGATAATTCTCGATGCTAATCATAATTTTTACGCTTATTTGGGGGATCGCGCTGTTTATATTTTTGGTTTATTCATTGATTAGTCTGCTATTTCGGATGATTTCGTATCCTCGGGACTTTTATCACTTTGCAGGAAACCAGCAACCAGCTAAAATTGATCGTAATTTACAATATTATGTTATTGTTCCCTGTTTTAATGAAGCAGCAGTTATTCAACGAACAATCAAATGTTTGTTGCGATTTAAGCAATTTGAAATAGTGGTAGTAGACGATGCTAGTAGTGACGATTCAGTTAGTCAGATTAAGCAGATTACTAACTCACGGGTCCACCTTTTGCGACGGTATCTTCCTAATGCTCATACAGGCAAGGGGGATGTCTTGAATTTTGCCCTAGATTATATTTGTCAGATCACTATCCGTCAGCGAGTTCCCTTTGAAAAGGTTATTATTGGCGTAGTGGATGCGGATGCTCAATTAGCTGATAATGCTCTGCAGCGATTAAATGCCTATTTTTCCTCGCCAAGGACGAATGTTACTCAGATGCGAGTTAAAATGTATCCACATTTTAAAAATTGGCTGCAGATTTTACAAGATATTGAGTTTTTTAGTATTAATCATATGGCTCAGATCATGCGAATGTATACTAAAACAGTTGGTTTAAGTGGGAATGGCCAGTTCTTCCGGCTTGCACCAATTATTGATAAAATTGGCGCACATCCATGGGGCAATGCGCTCTTAGATGATTACGAACTAACGATAAAAATGATGCTGAAAAAATTGCATGTTGATTATATGACAGATACATATGTTTATCAGGAAGCGTTAACGTCCCCTAAAAGATTTGTTCGACAACGAAGCCGGTGGGTGCAAGGCGATTTAAATTGTCTTAAGTATCTTCCACAAATTATTAAAAGCCGAGTTTTAAGCAGGACAGAGAAACTTGGCATATATTATTTCCTGCTTCAACCATGGCTCAATTTTCTGGCGGATGTTGCAATTATTATTTTAACGACGATTACCCTTACTCACTGGCATAATCTTTATGGTCACTTGACTCTTATGACTTTTTCATTAGTGATGGCTGGCTTGGTAGTCTTTTCGTTATTTTGGGGAATAATATTTGGGATATTTTACTATCGGGACTTAGCCCACTACCATGAACCACCTTTAAAAAAGCATCAATTAGCCTTATTACCGCTTGGAATTTCCTATATGTATGTTATCTTATTTTTTAGTATTATAATGGCTTATTGGCGGTGGAGTTTTCGCCAAAATTCGTGGATAAAAACGGAACATGGAAAAATGTTTCTTAAGTAGCGGGGAGATATGATGAGAAAGATTAAAGTAATGACGGTATTTGGAACTCGTCCAGAGGGAATCAAAATGGGCCCAGTAGTCAAGGCCTTGGAGAAAGATGATCGCTTTTCATCAGTAGTTGTTTCGACCGGTCAGCATGCTGAAATGCTTCAACAGGTTTTAGCTGTTTTTCAGATAACCCCTGATTATGATTTGAAAATAATGCGTCCTGGACAAACACTAACGGAAATTACAATTGAAACGATGACAAAGCTTGAACCGATTATTCAAAAAGAGCAACCAGATATTGTGCTAGTTCATGGCGATACTAGTTCAGCCTACGCATCAGCTTTGGTTGCCTTTTATAATCGGGTTGCTATTGGTCATGTCGAAGCTGGTTTGCGAACATGGAATAAATATTCGCCTTATCCAGAAGAGATGAACCGGCAAATGATTGATGATCTTGCTGATTTATATTTTGCTCCCACCCAAACAAGTGCTAACAATCTCAAAATGGGAAATCATCAGCATGGGATTATAGTGACGGGAAATACTGCCATCGATGCTTTGCGGTATACAATTGACCATTCGTATCATCACCAAGTATTAGACGAAATTGATCCCGACAAGAAGGTTATTTTACTTACCATGCATCGGCGAGAAAATTGGGGTAAACCGATGGAAGAAACCTTTAAGGCGATTCAAGAGATTGTGGATCAACGGAATGATATTGACGTTATTTATCCGGTTCATCTGAATCCTAAAGTTCAAGCGATTGCTAATAAAATTTTTGGAAACGATAATCATTTTCATTTGATTTCCCCATTAGATGTTGTTGATTTTCATAATATTATGAGTAAGTCTTTACTTGTGATGAGTGATTCGGGTGGGGTTCAAGAGGAAGCACCAGCACTTCATAAACCAGTTTTAGTTTTGCGTGATACTACAGAGCGGCCGGAAGGAGTAACTGCTGGAACTCTTAAGTTAATCGGTACGCAATTTAATAACGTAACGAAAGAGTTATCGTCACTATTAAATAGTCCTGAAGAATATAATAAGATGAGTGAGGCACAGAATCCTTATGGGGATGGGCATGCAAGTGAACGAATTTTAGATGCTATTGCTAGATGGGTAGCAACTCAAAAAGAATTATAAAAAGTCCCTTTACAGAACTTCAGAGAATATGTTAAACTGTAACAGTTGATTAAATATGACTCTGCCTAAGACTCAGGTGGCGAAAGCCTTAATCGAATGCCTGCCGAGGAAGAAATGAAAGTTCCTTCTCTATGTCTGCGGTCATAGGGATTTTTTTATAAATCCGATCAAAAAAACATTGCAGGAGGTGAAAATTCATGAGTGAAGCAGCTATTGCTAAGAAAGCTGAAATTGTTAAGCAAACTACTGATATGCTTAATGCAGCTCAAAGTGCTATCGTTGTAGATTACCGTGGTTTAACTGTTGCGGAAGTTACTGACTTACGTAAGCAACTTCGTGATGCTGGTATCCAAATGTCAGTTATCAAGAACAAGATTCTTGATCGTGCTGTTGAAGGTACTGACTACGAAGATCTTCGTTCTACTTTTGTTGGACCAACTGCTGTTGCCTTCTCTGACGAAGACCCAATTGCTCCAGCTAAGATCTTGAAGAAGTTCGCTGATGACCACGACGCTCTTGAAATCAAGGGTGGTTTCATCGAAAAGAGTGTTAAGACTCTTGACGAAATCAACGAATACGCAAATATGCCAGGTCGCGAAGAACTGTTGTCAATGCTTGCATCTGCATTGCAAGATCCAATGCGGAAGATTGCTCGCGCAGTCAAGGCTATTGCCGACAAGGAAGACGAAGCCGCATAATTGCCGTATATCAATACAATATAAAATTAAAATTAATTACCTAAATATTGGAGGAAATAAACATGGCTTTTGATAAGGATGCTATCATTGCTTCATTAAAGGAAGCATCAATCTCTGACCTTAACGACTTAGTTAAGGCTATCGAAGAAGAATTCGACGTTTCTGCTGCTGCTCCAGTTGCAGTTGCAGGTGCTGCTGGTGGCGACGCTGCTGCTAAGGACAGCTTCACTGTAGAATTAACTGAACCAGGTTCAGCTAAGGTTAAGGTTATTAAGGCTGTTAAGGACATTACTGGTCTTGGTCTTAAGGACGCTAAGGACCTTGTTGATGGTGCTCCATCAGCTATCAAGGAAGACGTTAAGGAAGACGAAGCTAACGACATCAAGGAAAAGCTTGAAGCCGCTGGTGCTACTGTTACCCTTAAGTAGTCTTAAGTTATTAAATAAAAAAGAGTTACGAGAAGCAATTTTTCGTAACTCTTTTTTATTTCGGGGATACCATATGAGGTGTTCCTTTATAATACGAAAATAGCTCCTACCATTTATTCTAAATAAGGAGCTATTTTATGATGTGTGCAAAATTTTAGAAGAACAGGAAAGTTAAAAGTAAATAAGTCTACTTTGCAGGATGAGTAGTACTATCGTTGCTTGTGCGGTAACCAAAGTAGAATTGAATAGCGGCGATCGCAATGTTAACCCAGTTCATAGCAATAAACCAACCGTTAATTGCGCTTGCATCATGAGATACACCATAATAAACCCAAAAACCGATAACAATTGCACAAACATTGATCCAAGCGAAAGTCTTTTGTAGAATTTGATTATTAAGCTGGAACCACATCCAAATGACATTAATGACAAACCAAATAGCTAAGATCCAAAAAATAACATTAAATAACATAAGATATCCCTCCTTAGGGCCTCGATAAACATTAATAAACGCGTATTGAACTGATGAATAGCAACATTCGAAAAAAGTATTACGCGGTGTGGTTAGCAGTTGAAGTTATTTACAATGATTGGTAATACTTTACTATTTTTTGGAAAGTTGTTGCTTAGCATCTTCATACCCGTCAACATAGTCACGAAGAGCATGCATCTTACCTTTAATAAACTTATTGGTAACATTAATAATGCGTTGTGGATACTTCCGGAAGGGTTCCAGTGCCTTATAATCCTTAACGGCCTGATCATAACCTTTTTGGTATGCGTTTGTTGCATCTTTTTGGCTATTTGACGTAGGACAATTTTTCTTTTTAAACATAATTATCACCTCTTTTGTTTTCCTACCATGATAGTAACAAGTATATAAATTCAATTCCAATAATATGGTATAAAAATAAAAATGTTATACAATAATAAAAATGCTGATTAAAAACTTTTAACCAGCATTTTTATTATTCTTTATTCTTTTTCAGAAGTTCAGTAATTTCTTTAAGGTACATAACTTCTTCACTTGGAGCTTCTGTTTTTTTATCTTCTTTTTTGCGGAATGTATTGATTGCTTTTACCATTAAGAAAACAACAAAGGAGATAATCAGGAAGTTAATGACTGCATTTAGGAAACTTCCGTATTTAAACTGAGCATCGCCGACCGTCAAAACAAGGTTAGATAGGTCAATTCGACCAATGAATAAACCAATAAGGGGGTTAATAAGGTTATTAACTAAGGACTTTACGATTGAGGTAAAAGCTGCACCAACAATTATCCCAACTGCCATGTCAATAACGTTACCGCGGGCAATAAATGTCTTGAATTCTTTTAACATAAAATAGGCCTCCTTCTAGCTTTAGAGGGGAACAACTTCAATTATGATTATATCAAACAGAATTATATGCTTAGGGCTTTTATGAGATGACATAAGGAGATTTAATTTATTTTTAAATAATAATTGCATATTATATCAAACCATTATATTATATGACATATAATATTACAGCTAAAAAGGAGGGATAGAATGAAGATTCAAATTACAGCTGACTTACTCGATGGGATGGTTTTAGCAATTCTTGAACACAAAGATTACTATGGATATGCTTTAACCCAGCGAATGCAATCAGCTATTACCATTTCCGAATCAACAATGTATCCCGTTTTACGCCGGTTAAAAAAAGACGGTTATTTAATAACTTATGATCAGCCTTACCAGGGACGGAATCGCCGTTATTATCAAATTACGAAAGCCGGTAAGGAGCATTTACAACGTATTCGTAAGTTATGGACTGATTATAAAAATAGTTTAGATGGTATTTTTTATGGGTTAGGTGAGGGAGAAGATAAAGATGAATGAACGTCAAAAATACATTAATGATTTATCAATATATTTAAGACAATTAACTGATGAAGAACGAAATGATGCCTTAGAATTTTATGATGAATATATTGCCGACGCTGGACTGGAGACCCGAACAGCGATTGAAGAAAGGCTAGGAACGCCACGACAGTTAAGTCATAAGATATTAGCTGATTATTCAATTAAAGCTAATAATGAATCGATCAAAGAAGGACATCCTGCTTCGCCTCATTCTAGTTGGCGTGTCTTTTGGTGGGTGCTAGTGGCAATTATTACTTCCCCAATAACGTTTGGACTAGGAATTGCCGTATTAGCACTATTGTTGGCAGCAGGGGGAGTCGCCTTAAGTTTGATTGTTGGAATAGTTGCTTTGATCTTCGGAGTTGCCGTTATAGCAATTGTGTCCCTTTATATTGGAATTGGTTTACTTGCGACAAACTTGTTCAGTGGACTATTTTATCTTGGATTAGGAGTGACCCTCATTGGCTTATTCCTTGTTTGTTTGCCTTTAATCTACTGGTTAATCAGAGTTATTGTTCAAGGGATTGCCAACTTTGCTAAGTTCATTTATGCAAAAGTGCAGGCAAGGAGGAAAAAGTAAATGAAAAGAATATTTAAGATAGGAGTAATTGTTTTAATCTTAGGAGTAATCCTCCTCGGAATAGGCTTCTTTAATAATGGTAATAAGGCCATTTATTTTGAGAACAATCGTCCAGCAATCTTTCATTCTCACACTAAAACAATAAGTACTAATAAAGCTTTTGAACGGATTGATATCTCAGCATCGACGGCTAATGTAATAGTTCGTGAAGGCAAGAAATATCAGATTACTTATTCTGGCATAAGCAGGCATACTCCAGCTGTAACTGTTCATAATAACGTTGCTTCAATTCGCCAAACTGGTGGCTTTCCGCTTGTCTTTAACTTTAATGATTATCAGCCCCACCAAGATTTAATCATTGTGACTATCCCACATGATCAAGCCTTAGCTGGTCGTATTCATTTAGAGAGTGGTGATCTAACAGTTTCTAAAGTTAAAATGGACAATATTGATGTTAACAGTGACGCAGGCGAGGTTGAATACCGTCAAGTTACATTACGCGGAGGAAGTACAAAACTCTCGTCAGGTAACTTCACAGGACATGATTTAACAGTTCAGGGACAATATACTGTTAATAATCAATCTGGTGATAATACAGTCACAAGTACAACAGTTGATGGGTATTTCCTGAAAACTGAAGATGGTGATAATGAGCTTAATGGTGAAGATAAAGGTGAAGAACCCTTGCATCAAAATGATGATGCAGAAAATGTACTCCGCTTAATAACACAATCTGGTGATAATGAAGTAAATTGATTTAGCTGAAATTAATAAAAGGCCCTCGACAGATATCGAGGGCCTTTTTAATAGGAGAAAAGTCTTAATTTTTAATTATGCGCTGGATTATTTTTCTTCAACGCCAGTACCATCGTAGCAACGTTCAAGTAATTCCTTGAGTTGGCTAACAAGTGGTTCAACTGGGTTAGTAGTAGTACATTGATCTTCGTAAGCTAAGCGAGCAAGATCGTCAACCGCCTTATCAAATTCTTCACGTGTAACACCATTGTCCTTAAGACTAAGCTTAACACCACATTCGTGAGCAAGTTCGATAACTTTCTTAGCATATGCTTCAGCTAATTCTTCATCAGTGTTGCCTTTCAAACCAATGAACCGTGCAATGTCAGCGTAGTCCTTAGTTGCATGGTAAGTCTCATAGTGAGGCCAGAGAGCAAGCTTTTGTGGACGTTTTGCGTTAAAGCGAATTACTTGTGGCATTGCAATAGCGATAAGCAAACCGTGAGGAAGACCGAATGCTCCACCCATCTTGTGGGCAAGGGAGTGGTTAATTCCTAAGAAGGCTTGACCAAATGCCATCCCGGCCATTGTTGAGAAGTCGTGCATCTTACGACGAGCTAACTTATCACCTTGAACTGACTTAGGAAGGTTTTCCATAACACCCTTGATGGTTTGTAGTGACCAACCACGAGTGTAGTCAGTTGCCATAACAGAAACATATGATTCAGTAGCGTGACATAAAACATCTAGTCCAGTCCAAGCAGTAGTTTTTGCTGGAACAGTTTCAACGAATTGTGAGTCAACGATTGCAATGTTTGGTGTTAAGGCGTAGTCAGCAAGTGGGTACTTAACATGAGTTTTTGAATCGGTAATAACCGCAAATGGAGTAACTTCTGAACCAGTACCTGATGTAGTAGGGATACCAATAAGTTGAGACTTAGTAGGCTTCTTGATTTGGTAAGCACGCTTCCGAATATCAAGGTACTTTTGCATAACCCCATACCATGAAGTTTCTGGGTGCTCATAGAACATCCACATAGCCTTAGCAGCATCCATTGGTGAACCACCACCAAGAGCAATAATTGTATCAGGTTTGAAGTCATTCATCATGGCAACACCTTTTTCAACAGTGTTTGTTGATGGATCTTCTTCAACGTCATCAAATACTAAGAAAGCAGTGTTGTTTTGGCGTTGACGCAATTGATCGATAACACGTTGAACGTAACCACGCTTGCTCATTCCAGGACCAGTAACGATGAATGCCCGGTTAATGTTTGGAATATCTTGCAATTCTTTTAGTGAGTTGCGTTGAAAGTATACTTTTGGGGGAATCTTAACCCATTGACGGTTTTCACGCCGCTTTGCAATTGTTTTGATGTTTAAGAGGTCCCAATCAGTAACGTTGTGAGAAATTGAGTTACTACCGTATGAACCAGTACCTAAAGTAAGGGATGGAGTCATGTTGTTGTAGATGTTACCAATACCACCAATACCAGATGGGGAGTTAACAATGATCCGTGAAGCACGCATTTCAAGACCGTACTTAGTAGCTAAATCATCATCAAGGGTGTGAATAGCAGCAGTGTGACCTTCACCACCGTAGTGTAATAATTGAGCACAGATATCAAAGGCATTTTCGTGAGAGGTTGCCTTGTACATTGTTAATACTGGTGAAAGCTTTTCAGCTGAAAGTGGGTACTTGTCACCAACACCTTCGTATTCAGCAATGATAACCTTAGTGTTGTCAGGTACTTTAATACCACACATGTCAGCAATAGCATTAGCTGAACGACCAGCGATTGGACCACGAACTTGATGACGATCTGGGTCAATAAAGCCATCAGTAAATTTATCAATTTCGTTTGGCTTCAAGAAGTAACAGTTCCACTTTTGGAATTCTTCTTTAACCTTGTCGTAGATTTCTTCATCAACAACAACTGAGTTTTCAGTGGCACAAATCATACCGTTATCGAATGTCTTAGAAAGAACGATGTCGTAAACAGAACGTTCGATGTTGGCAGTTTTTTCGATGTAAGCAGGACCGTTACCAGGACCAACACCAAGAGCAGGGTTACCAGAACTGTAGGCAGCCTTAACTAATGAAGGACCACCGGTTGCTAAAATAGTAGCAGTATTAGGGTGTTGGAGTAATGCGGTAGTGTTTTCGCGGGTACTTTCAGGGAGCCATTGAATCATGTTCTTTGGCGCACCGGCTTTTTCAGCAGCTTCTTGGAGAATCTTTGCAGTCTTGATAGATGACTTCATTGCTTGACGGTGGAAAGAAAAGATGATTGTATTCCGTGTCTTAGCACTAATGATTGATTTGAAGATCGTTGTTGAAGTAGGGTTAGTAACTGGAACAATTCCGGCAATGACACCAAGTGGATCAGCAATTTTGATAGTTTGGTCTTCATCATTGTCTTCGATAATACCAACAGTCTTATCGTGACGGATGTTGTTCCAAATGTATTCACTTGCGTAGATGTTCTTGATAGCCTTATCTTCAGCAACCCCACGACCAGTTTCGTTAGCAGCATCAACAGCTAAGTCCATGTGGTGTTCTTCGGCAGCGAGAGCCATTGCCTGACAAATCTTGTCAACTTGTTCTTGTGAATAGTAACGTAACTTTTCAAAAGCAGCTTGACTCTTAGTCATTAAATCGTCAACTAGCTTTTGGGCGTTTTGCTTTTTTTCTTCAGCAGTTAATTCTTTCTTTTCAACTTGTTTCTTGTTGTTAGCAGGCATAATTGAAATCTCCTTTTTCAATTCTTTTCTTTGTTAACCTTTGAACATGTATAATGTTACTACATTTTTTTGCTTTGTAAATACCTTTGTGAACATTTAAACAATGGTTGTTTTGTATGAATTCGCTTACAATATTGTCTTTATAATACTTTTATAGCAGCAAAAAACATTGGTATTATTTTTGAGATTAAGAGATGATAGATTTGCATACTGTTATTAATTGAAGTCTATTTCACAAATAGAATATAAAAGCGAATATATTAATTTAACTCGGCTAGTTATTAAGTTAACTAATCATTAACAGATTATTATTGGGAATAATAAAAAAGCCACCATTCAGAAATGGTAGCTTTTTTATTAATCGCAGGCATTAATGTCTTTTCCCGCGTTTGGATCTTTAACGTCATAATCACTATCATTCATTGCTTCAACGGCACCCATGCGATATCCATTGCCGACTTGGCTAAAAAAATCGTGGTTAGAAGTAGAAGTAGAAATTCCGTTCATAACAACTGGGTTAACATCAGAAGCGGTATCAGGGAATAGTGGATCTTGACCAAGGTTCATCAATGCCTTATTAGCGTTGTAACGGATGAAGGTTAAAACATCATCTGTCCAACCAACTTGATCATAAAGAAGATGAGTGTATTTTTCTTCATTATCATATAATTCATAAAGGAAATTATACATCCAATCTTTCATATCTTGTTGTTGCTTTTCCGTTCGATCACGTAAGCCGACTTGGAACTTGTATCCAATGTATGTCCCGTGAACTGATTCGTCCCGTAAAATTAGCTTAATGATTTCAGCCACATTGTTTAATTTGTTGTGACCAAGATAATAAAGGGGAGTGTAGAAACCAGAGTAGAATAAGAAAGTTTCAAGAAAAACGTTGGCTACTTTCTTTTTGAGTGGGTCTTGACTTGGATCAAGGTACATATTTGCAATTTTGACAGCCTTGTTTTGCAAGTATTCTTCTGTATCGGACCATTCAAAGATTTCTTTGATTTGGTCTGGGGTATTAAGAGTAGAGAAAATAGTTGAGTAACTCTTAGCATGAACTGATTCCATAAATTGGATGTTATTAAGAACTGCTGTTTCATGAGGAGTTTTAACATCTTCTTTAAGGGCAGTTAATCCTGCTTCTGATTGAACAGTATCAAGAAGGGTTAAACCACCAAAAACATGTCCGACAGTCCATTGATGATCGTCATCTAATTCACGCCAATCATCCATATCATTGGCAACAGGAATTCGTGTATCAAGCCAGAACTGTTCTGTTAGCTTTTCCCAGGTAGCTTTATCGATCATGTCGGAAACTTCATTCCAATTGATTGCTTTATATTGATTTACAGGTTTAAATTCTTCCAGTTTCATTGATTGAGCTCCTCCAAATACGTTGCTTTTAATAAATCGAGATACCAAAAGCCATTTGTATACATAATATCAAGTTTACCAGTGCCCAACGTTTAAATCAAATTCTGATTAGGCTTAGATAACACAGCTTTCACATTGGTTTGCACCAATTTCATCGCTATCGTCAGTAAACGTTCGAATGTAGTAAATTGACTTAATACCGCGTTTATAGGCATAGTGCCGTAAGATATTTAAATCACGAGTCGTCATTTTATCTGTTCGTCCATTTTTCCATTCGTAAAGGCCTGCTGGGATTGTTGACCGCATAAAGAGGGTCATTGAAAGAGATTGATCGATGTGCTGTTGTGCAGCGGCGTAAGTGTCAATAACCTTTCGCATATCCATATCGTAAGCTGAACGATAGTAAGGCATCGTGTCGTTTGAAAGATATGGGGCAGGGTAATAAATTTTACCGATCATCTTTTCTTGGCGCTCTTCAACACGATTAATGATTGGATGTAGACTAGCAGTCGAATCGTTAATGTAGGAAGTTGAACCGTTTGGCGCTACAGCAAGACGGTATTGATTGTAAAGACCATCTTGCATTACATTTTCTTTCAACTTCTTCCAATCTTCAATTCCAGGGATAAAAATACCTTCAAAAAGACCTTTAACAACATCTGATTGTGGTCCCCAATCCTTAGTGACATATTTGTCAAAGTAGGAACCATCCGCATATTTACTGTTCTCAAAATCGTGGAAAGTTTCCTGCCGCTCTTTGGCAATTTCATTTGATGCCACTAATGACCAATAATTTAAGAGCATAAAGTAAACACCTGTGAATTCAATCGCAACCGGGCTTCCGTATTGAATATGGTGCTTAGCGAGGTAGCTATGCAATCCCATTGCACCCAAACCAACTGAATGGGCAAGCCGATTTCCGTTTTGAATAGTTGGGACAACATCTAGGTCTTCTACGTCACTGATTCGGGTTAATCCCCGCATCATTGCCTTAATCGATTTACCAAAGTCAGGGCTTTCCATCATATTAGCAATATTGGTTGACCCAAGATTACAACTGATATCAATTCCCATTTCAGAATATGATTGATCATCATTTACTTGCGCTGGTACTTGTACTTGAGCAATCTCTGAACATAAATTACTCATCACAATTTTTCCATTAATCGGATTATCTCGATTTTCTGTATCAATGTTGATAATGTAAGGATAGCCTGATTCTTGTTGGAGTTTGCTGATTTCATCTTCTAAGTCACGGGCATTAACTTTCTTCTTGCGAATATCATCGTTTGCTACTAAATTGTTGTATTCTTTTGTGATATCGACGTAGGAGAATGGCATTCCGTATACTCGTTCAACATCATAGGGACTAAACAAGTACATATCAGCATTTTGCTCTACTAATTCGTAAAACTTATCAGGAACCGTAATTCCGAGAGAGAGGGTCTTTAAGCGAATCTTTTCATCAGCGTTTTCCTTTTTTGCTCCTAAGAATTCAATAATATCAGGATGGAAAACACTAAGGTAAACGACTCCAGCTCCCTGTCGCTGTCCCAGTTGATTGGAGTAGGAAAAACTATCTTCTAACAACTTCATTACAGGAACAACTCCACTAGCAGCACCTTGTATTTTCTTGATTGGGGCACCAGCTTCACGAAGGTTGCTTAAATTAATTCCAACACCACCACCAATTTTAGAAAGTTGGAGGGCAGAATTGATTGTTCGACCAATGGTATTCATGTCGTCCGTTGTTTGAATCGCAAAGCAAGAAACAAATTCTCCCCGGCGTTTACGCCCAACGTTAAGGAATGTTGGAGTTGCGGGTTGATAACGTTGATGGATGATTTCATCAGCGAGCTGCATTGCTAACTCTTCATCACCATTAGCGAGGTAAAGAGCATTCATTGCGACCCGATCAATATAGTTTTCAAGGTAGTACTCTTTATCATTTGTCCGTAAGGCATATTGGGCATAGAACTTGTAAGCAGCCATAAAAGAATGGAAGTGGAAGTTTTGTGCTTTTAAATAATCGTAAAGCTTTTCAATGAACGCTTCACTATATTTATTCATAAAAGTTTCTTCAATATAATCATTTTCTTCTAACCATTGAAAACGCTCTTTTAATGAAGAAAATCTTTTGGTATTTGGCTCAACATTATTTTTGATAAAGTCTTCTAAGGCCAATTTATCTTTATCTAGTTGAATTTGTCCGTTTTTAGGGATATTTACTTCGTTGTTATAATCGTAATATTTAACTTTGGTCATATCGATATCAGATAACGCCATATTAATAACTCACTTTCTGAATTAATTTGATTATGTCAATAAAGAAGCCAGTACACCAATAGCGAATTGATGCCTGGCAAAATATTAGTTTATTTAAACTTAGGCAAGTTGGTTTAATTGATCAGGACGAAAGCCAGAAAAAGCTTGACCGTTAGGAAGCTTTACAACTGGAGTCGCCATAAAACCCTCCGACTTAAGTTGCGATATGTATTCTGGTTGTTCATCGATGTTGTGTTCAATAAATGAAATTTTGTGCTGTTCAAGGAAACGTTTTGTCATCTTGCATTGGATACAATTATTTTTTGAAAATACAGTTACCATCTTCACGAGGCCTCCTAAACGATTAGTCGATGTTTTCTAGTATAACGGTGAATCAGAAAAAATCAATTAAAAAAGCACTATATTTCGTGCTTGCGAAATAGTGAAACACAATATATAGTACTTGAACTGGCGATTGACATCTGTGAAACTTTTTTTGATAAAATGCCTAAGCAGGTGATGAATAAAATTAATTTGAAAAACCAGTCTATTATTATACACTTAAAAGCAGGGTAATTTTAAGTACTTGGAGAAAAAGAATGAAAAAAAACAATTCATCATTATCTGAACAACAAAAGTTTATGAAGATGGCGATTGCAGAAGCAAAACAAGCCAGAATTTTAGATGAAGTACCAATTGGTGCGATTGTTGTCCACGATGGACAGGTAATTGGACGTGGTCATAATATGCGTGAAAAGTTTCAAGATGTTACCTATCACGCAGAAATGCTTGCAATTATGGAAGCATGCACGAATTTAGGGAGTTGGCGCTTAGAAGATTGCGACTTGTATGTTACGTTAGAACCGTGCATCATGTGTAGCGGTGCCATTATCAATGCACGGATAAAAAATGTTTATTATGGTGCCGCTGATCCGAAAGCAGGGGCAGTTGATAGCTTATATCATTTACTAAGTGATTCACGTTTAAATCATCAAGTCAATGTTCATTCTGGTATTTTAGGGGATGAGTGTAGCCAAATGTTAAAAAACTTTTTCCGTGAAATTCGCCGTCGTCGGAAAGAGGCTCGAAGAAAAAATAAGACTAACCTCTAGTAATTTAAAGAAAAATAGTGTATTATACTATTTGCCGTAAGGCCTTAGAGCAAGGGCATGCTTACGAACCGTGTCAGGTCTGGAAGGAAGCAGCACTAAGTATGATATGCCTTGTGCTCTAAGTTTTATTGATAATTAAGCGGACTCGTAATAATTTGTTGCGGGTCTTTTTTATTTTGAAATTTTAATTAAAATGTATTTTAACTACTTTATATGCTTAATTCCTTGTATAATATTTTATAGTATTTTAAATTCAGAAAGGGAGTCTGGCGATGAGTTATCAGGCATTATATCGTGTCTGGCGACCACAGCGATTCGATGATCTTGTCGGTCAACAGATTGTTACAAGAACCCTAAAAAACGCCATTATCACTCACCAGATAAGCCATGCATACTTGTTCGCTGGTCCACGTGGTACTGGTAAAACCTCAGCAGCGAAGATTTTTGCTAAAGCGGTTAATTGTCATCACTCTAAGGATGGCGAACCATGTAATGAGTGTGAGATTTGTAAAGCAATTACGAACGGGCAATTAAATGATGTAATTGAAATCGATGCGGCTTCTAATAATGGGGTTGAAGAGATTCGTGATATTCGGGATAAGGCAAAATATGCCCCTACCCAAGCGGATTACAAGGTCTATATAATTGATGAAGTTCACATGCTTTCAACAGGGGCCTTTAATGCATTGCTAAAAACGCTTGAAGAACCACCAGCCAATGTGATTTTTATTCTCGCAACTACGGAACCCCATAAAATTCCTTTAACAATTATTTCGCGAGTTCAACGATTTGATTTTCGACGAATTTCAGCAGAAGATGCATTTAATCGAATGAAATATATCCTTGATCAAAAGAAAGTTACTTATGATGAAAAAGCATTATGGGTAATTGCGAATGCCGCTGAAGGAGGAATGCGGGATGCGTTGAGTATTCTTGACCAGGTGCTTTCTTTCAGTGATAATGAAGTAAAGTTGGATGATGCTTTATTAGTTACAGGAAGTGTTACTAAACAGTTATTAAAGAAGTACTTTTTGGAAATTAGTAAGCATGAAGGGGCGACTGCTCTTGATACTATGAAGGATATTTTAGATGAAGGGAAAGACGGTCAGCGGTTCATTGAGGACTTGATTTCCTTTATTCGTGATATTCTGTTGTACCAAGAATCACCAAGCTTGATTAGTGTTGAAAGTACAGGTCTAAAGCAGGAAGACTTTGAAGAAATAGTCCAACTTGCTTCTTCAGCGACCTTATACCGAATGATCGATGAACTAAATAATATTCAAGAAGAGATGCGTTTTACGACCCATCCAGATGTGTATTTGGAAGTTCTTACAATAAAACTTGCACAAATCGAACCACAAAAGAATCTTCAATCGGCACCAGCAGTTTCTGCGGATACAAATGCTGAAGCTACTAAGACGATTGAAAAATTACAACAAGAGATTCAGCAATTGCAACAAACAGTAAAACAGTTGCAGAATACGCCGGTAAGAGCTAGTCGACCATCACCTCGCCAACAAAATGAGCAGCCACGAGTACAACAAAAGAAAGTGCAGGTTAATCTCAATAAGATTTACCCAGTGTTAGAAAATGCGACTCGTCAAGATTTAATAAATGTTCGTGAGCTATGGGGAGATATGTTGAACCTATTGTCGGTGCCGCAACGGTCATTACTTCACGTTTCACAACCGGTTGCCGCTAGTGCCGCGGGAATAATTGTTGCTTTTGATTATCCGTTCTTATTCCAACAAGCAGCTGATGATACAACGTTGTTAGAGAATATGGAAAGTGCTTTGCAACGTTTAACTGGGAATGAACGGCAAGTTGTTTTTGTACCTAAGGATAAGTGGCCAAAAATTCGGCAAGACTTTATCAAGGATCATGGTTTTGGTAAGAATCAGCAAAAGTCGCAACCTATTACACAAAAGCCGCAAACTACTGAAGAAAGCGGACAAACTCCTGCAGCTACACCAGCACCGATGGAGGAACCACCGCTACCCCCAGAAGATGAGGCACTAACTGAAGAAAAGTCACCTCAAGAAGATAAACAAGTAGCAACAGCACAGAAGCTATTTGGTAGTGATATTGTTAAAGTAGAAGATAATTAAGAAAAAGGATGGATGATATTATGATGCGTGGAATGAATATGCAACAAATGATGAAGCAAGCTAAGGCAATGCAAAAGAAAATGATGGCTGAACATGAAGAACTTGCTAAACAGGAATTTGTTGGAAAAGCACCAGATGATATGGTAACTGCTACGTTTAGCGGGGATAATCAATTAATTGACTTAAAGATTAAGCCAGAAGCAGTTGATCCAGATGATATTGATATGCTTCAGGACTTGGTAATTGCTGCTGTGAAAGACGGAATGAAGCAAGTTAATGATGCTACTCAACAAAAGCTTGGTAAATATACACAAGGTATGGGGTTGTAAAAAGTGATCCAATATCCAGAACCATTAGCGAAATTAATTGAAAGCTATACTAAGTTGCCAGGAATCGGGCAAAAGACTGCAACGCGGCTGGCGTTCTATACTCTGAGTATGCAAGAAGATGATGTGACAAACTTTGCTAAATCCCTTCTGTCTGCTAAAAGGGACCTTCATAACTGTAGTATTTGTGGCAATATTACCGAAGACGACCCTTGTCCAATTTGTCGCGATAAGACCCGTGATCATTCGCAAATTCTAGTTGTTGAGCAGTCACAAGACGTTATGGCAATGGAACGGATGCATGAATACCATGGTTTATACCATGTCCTTCATGGAGTTATTTCTCCAGTTGCAGGAACAGGCCCAGAAGATATTAATATTACAAGTTTACTTAAACGACTAAAGAAAGATGATGAAGTAAAGGAAATTATTATTGCAACGAATGCTTCATCTGATGGTGAGTTGACGGCCGGTTACCTCGCTAAGTTAATTAAGCCTGCGGGAATTAAAGTTACTCGGTTGGCGCATGGGTTATCAGTTGGCGCTGATATTGACTATGCTGATGAGATGACATTATTCAAAGCAGTGCAAGGGCGAACGGAGATGTAAGAAAATGTTTTTTAAGCGGCCGACTAAAGAGGTAGAACGTGAACGAAACCAACGTCTGCTAGAAGCGGTATACTCTACGAAGGCTAGTTGGGATCATGCACGTGAAACTGAACGGGCAGTATATGAAGCAAACGTTAATAGTGAACTTCATTATCGTTCCCGGATTCAAGAGCAGAAATTTTTATACCTATATAAAATTGCTCGCAAATTTAAAGTTCACGGGAAATTAAATGATGGAGTAATTGATCGCTAGGAGAGAGAAATGGACGGTAAATTTATATCATTTGAAGGACCAGATGGCGCGGGTAAGACAAGTGTAATCCAACAGATCCAACTGGAATTGGAAGATCAGCTTGGCACAGAAAAAGTTATGTATACTCGTGAACCTGGTGGTAATAAGATCTCTGAGCAAATTCGCCAGGTACTGTTTGATGGTCAAAATACCGATATGGATGGGCGGACAGAAGCATTGCTTTTTGCTGCTGCTCGTCGGCAACACATTGTTTCAGAAATAATTCCGGGGCTGAAAGCAGGCAAAGTTATTCTGTGTGATCGATTTGTAGATAGTTCCATTGCTTATCAGGGAGCTGGTCGGGGCCTTGGAGAAAAAGAAATTTGGCAAATTAATCAGTTTGCGATTGATGGGCTAATGCCGGCGTTGACAATTTATCTTGATATTGAATCAGAAATTGGCTTAAAACGGATTGCTGAGCATCGTTCCAATCAAGTTAATCGATTAGATGAAGAAAAACTTGAATTTCATCGAACTGTTCGTCAATCTTATTTAAAACTCTACCAGAATTATCCAGAACGAATAGAGTTGATTGATGCAAGCCAGCCATTGGAAAAAGTGATTGAGGACGTAAAAGCAACAATTCATGACCGGTTTTCAGATTTGTTTTAATAAAAAAGGGTGATTAATAATGAAAATGATTATTGCAATTGTTCAATCAAAAGATAGCAATCGTTTACGAAAAGCATTTAATAAAGCTGATATTCACGTTACTCAATTATCAACAACTGGTGGCTTTCTTCGTGAAGGAAATGCAACATTTCTAATTGGGATTGAGGACGACCGTGTTCAAGAAGTATTATCAGTAATTAAAAAGAATGCTGAGTCACGTGAACAATACGTTACATCGCAAATGCATATGGATGTTGAAGGCGGTTCGGCATTTCCTGTCAACGTAAAGATTGGTGGGGCAACTGTCTTTGTCTTACCAGTAGAAGACTTCATTAAATTTTAAGTAGGTGAAGATGGTTGGCTGAACAGGGACAAACACGTGCAGAAAAATTACAACCAGCAATAATTACTCGTTTTCAAAAAATATTATCAAATAATGAGCTTGCTCATGCTTATCTGTTTGTTGGGCCAGGTGGTTCAGGAAAAATGTCAATTGCCCAATGGTTATCATTACGGTTATTTTGTCTTCATCCCCAGGACAATGAACCAGACTTAACCTGTGCCGAGTGTCAGCGAATTTTATCTGGAAACCATCCTGACATTGTCTATGCTGCTCCAGAAGGTCGCCAAATAAAGGTTGATGAGATTCGCCGCTTAAAAGCAGAGTTTTCTAAGAGTGCGGTAGAAGGCAATAAGAAAATTTTTATTATTAAAGATGCTGATAAAATGACAAACGGTGCAGCAAATAGCCTTCTTAAGTTTATTGAAGAACCAGGAGCTGGCGTTTATATCTTTATGCTAACGACTAATAAAAGTGCTGTCTTACCAACGATTCGATCACGAACACAGGTGATTGAACTACCACCATTAAAACGAGATGCATTGTTAACGGTTTTAACTGAGCATAATATTCCGCAATCTCAACAACAAATTGCTGTTGGGATTACAGATTCCGTTGCAATGATTGAACAATGGCAAGAAGATAATTGGTTTGAGAGTGCGATCAAAGGAGTCATTCAGTGGTATCAAGATACGACGCGAAATGGGATGTTAGGTTTTGTTGATGTTCAGACAATTCTGCAAAAAGTAGCTACCGACCGGGATAAACAACAAGTAGTTCTGGACTTAATTACCTTAATCTGGCGTGATACGCTAATGGTAAATTCGGGAATTACAGCAGCCAACCGTCTTCACTTTAATAATATTTTAGGAGAAATGGGAGAAGTAGTTAGAAAATACTCTCCTCAACAATTGTTAGCAGCTAGTCAGTTAACGTTGGAAACTCGTCATATGTTAGAACAAAATATTAGTTTTCAAAATATTGTTGAACAATTGACGATTCGGCTTGTGCAGGTTTTAAGCATTAGTTAGGGGCGAAAAGATGAGTGAAGAATATAGTTCAGATAATCTTTATGAACAATTTGCGCAGGTGATGAACCAGACTCAGGATTTGGTTAAGAAAATGGAGCAGTTGCAGGCAAAAATTATTGCTATTTCTGAGGAAAATGTGGAACTTTCAATTGAAAACAAGCATTTGCGTCAGATGATTAAAGAAAAGCAGCCACACCATAGTGAAAATCAATTATCTGGATCACGGCAAAATTTAAAAGAACTTTACCAACAGGGATTCCATGTTTGTAGTGAGTACTATGGTAAGCGTCTTGAGCCTAATGAATCTTGTACTTTTTGTTTAGATGCAATATTTGGACACGAACAAGGAATGACAAAATAGGAGATAGTATGCAGCAAATTAGTAGTTTTAATGATCACCAATCAGGAAGTTTATATTTGGTTCCAACCCCAATTGGAAATTTAGATGATATGACTTTCCGTGCAATTAAAACCTTAAAAGAAGTGGATCTGATTGCTGCTGAAGATACACGTCATACTCAGCAACTATTAAACCATTTTGATATATCGACCCGTCAAATTAGTTTTCATGAGCATAATACTGAACAACGTGTTCCGGAATTAATTGAGAAATTAAAAGCTGGTTATTCGATTGCCCAGTGTAGCGATGCGGGGATGCCTTCGATTTCTGACCCCGGCAAGGAATTGGTAGCGGCGGCAGTTAGAGAAGGATTGCCAGTAATTCCGCTTCCAGGAGCTAATGCAGGATTGACGGCTCTTATTGCTTCGGGGTTAGTTCCCCAGCCGTTCTACTTCTTTGGCTTTTTAGAGCGTAAACACCAGCAGCAAGTAACAGCACTGGAGCAATTGAAAGAGCGTAAAGAAACGATGATCTTTTATGAAGCTCCACACCGCTTAAAAAAGACTTTAGCTACGATGGCGGAAGTTTTCGGCAATGAACGGCGAGTTGTATTAGCACGGGAACTCACTAAACGCTATGAAGAGTTTACCCGGGGAACGCTTGCTGAAGTAACTGCCTGGTTTGAAGATCACCAACCACGAGGCGAATTCGTTATTCTGGTAGCAGGGAATGAGCACCCCACAGAGAAGACGGATAATGAGATTGAATTACCATTAACAGAGCAGGTTGATAAGGAAATTTTAAATGGCCTTTCCACTAATGCTGCGATTAAGCTGGTGGCAAAGAAAAATAATATAAAACGCCAGGAATTATATAAACAATATCATCAATTGTAGGAGAAAAGTATGGAGTTAAAGCAAGAAGCACAAACATTCGAAATGCCGCACTTACTAACATATTATGAGTGTGATGAAACAAGTCATCCAAGCCTAAGCATGATATTAAGTATGATTTCCATGGTATCCGATGAGCATAGTATGTCTTTAGGAATGGGCACCAAAGAAATACAATCTACTGGCGGTACATGGGTAGTAAGCGGCTATGAAGGACATCTTTCCGCAAAGCAACCTTCTTTTGGCGAAACAGTTATTTTAGGAACAAAAGCTGTTTCCTATAACCGCTTTTTTGCTGTTCGTGATTTTTGGATAACGGGTAAAGAACACCAGATTGAATATGCACGAATTAGGTCGATTTTTGTGTTTATGAATCTAAAGACGCGGCGAATGCAATCAATTCCACCAGCTTTAATTGAACCGTTTAATGCTCCCGTTGCGAAAAGAATTCCTCGTCTAAAGCGACCTCAAAAATTGGATGAAAATGCTTCGGTAATAAAGAAGAATTATCAAGTTCGTTATTTTGACCTTGATGCTAATCACCATGTTAATAATGCTCGTTACTTTGATTGGCTTCTTGATCCTCTTGGCCGTGATTTTTTACGCGGAAATCAGATAAAGAGATTTAATTTGCAGTATCTTCAAGAGGTACGCAATGGAGAAATGGTAGAAAGTAAAGTTAATAAGCTTCAAACAAATGATGAAAAGGTAACTTATCATCAGATTGGTGTTGGTGAGCAAATTGATGCAATTGCTGAGATAGAATGGTATTAAAAATTAATCAATGAATAATAGCGACTGGTTTCTAGACAGGAAATTAGTTGCTATTTTATTTTAACCTTAAATGTAGACAAAAAGATCTTGAATGGTTTAATGTAGAGACATTTAAAGGAAGATGGTATTCTATGAATAGTAGTAATTATGAGGAGTGAGTTGACGTGAAAAGATCTTTAACGGCGATTATTTACCTCGAACCCGATCAGGTTAATTTACGGATCATTGAGATACCTACTTTAAAAGTGATAAATAATGTTCGATCGGGCCTTCTAAATATCGGGAACGCTAAAGTTGCTAATTATTCAGAAAACATGACTACAATTGTTAATAATATTGAAGGATTTAAGCAGATTATTAATGACTACCAGGCAACACCAGTTAAATTTTATGGCGATTTAGAAGACCTTGATCCAGTTGCAACTAGGTATGTGGCCGACCAGTTAGAAGTTCGGACAGGATTACAGATTGAATGGTTAAACAATAACCAGCTAATGGCACAGTCGATGAGTTACCTTTTAACCTTGCTACCAGATTTTGAAAAACTTAGTAAACACAATATGTATCTTCTAAGTATCGGTCTTAGCTCGACTACCTTAGCTTATTTTCACCATGGAAGCTTCGAACGTGCCTGGGATATTGATCTTGGTAATGCAAAAATTAGTCAGTTGGTGGGCCGTCTTCGAAAAACTGCCACTAATCCAACTGAAATTATTCAAGATTATATTAGTAGTAAACTAGAGTATTTAACACCAGAACTGACGAAGAAAAAGCATACAGTAATGATGGTGCAAAATGCTCTCTCACTCAATAAATTGTTTTTACCACATGATCAGCAGATCGCTGAAGTACCGCTAGATAAATTTCATGATGATTACCAAAAAATTTTATCGCCAGTCAAAGATGGTTTGATGAAGAGTATTCAGATTGATGACCAACAATTTGAATTATTATTACCAAATTATTTAGTAACGGCGCGAACAGTGCGCTTAATTCAACCAGCAGGCCTTTACGTAACGGATATTTCAACGATGGATGGGATTTCCCATGGAATTGGAGTTGATAATCCTAAAACGAGACGGCAAATTAATGAAATGATCAGAACAGCTGCCGACAATATTTCTTCACGATACGGTGTTGATTCAGCTCATCGGGATTTTGTAACGCGCTTTTCACTCCAACTCTTTGATCAATTACGCCCAATTCATCGTCTTGGTCAACATGAGCGATTATTATTAGAAATTGCTAGTAGAATTGATGATATTGGTAATTTTATTAACCAACGAGGACACTATCGTCACTCTGCTTATATTATGGAGGCTAATCCTTTAATCGGCCTTTCAGATAAAGATAATCGGATTATTGCTGAAGTGGCAAGATATCATAGTGCAGAGTCTCCAGATATTAGTCAAGCTCATTACCGTCATCTCGATGATGAGATCCAGATGCCAGTAGCAAAATTAGCTGCTATTTTACGATTGGTGGATGCATTAGATGATTCGCGACTGCAAAAAATTTCAAGTATTAAATTGAAGCTGGTAGGAGATAGCCGCTTAATCATTAAAGCAATAGCCAATGATGACCTTGTTCTTGAAAAGTGGTCTTTTAGTAAAAAATCACAACTATTTAAGGATGTATACGGAATTGAACCGGTCTTAACTGAGAGGAGTGATCATTAAGATGTATAAGGAGTTTTATAAGCCGCAGAATTATGTTAATCGAGAATTGAGTTGGATTGACTTTAATGGCCGAGTACTGGGAGAGGCAACTGATACTGCCAATCCGTTGTTAGAACGTGCTAACTTCTTGGGAATTACCCAAAGCAATGTTGATGAATTTTTTATGGTGCGTGTTGCCTCGCTTCATAAACTTGCTGCTGCCAACGTTACTACTACTGATGCGTCTGGTCTCACTCCAGAAGAGCAGTTGGATGCAGTAAATGAAAAAGAACATCGGATGGTTAAGCAACGGTATGAAGTTTACAATCAGCAAATCATCCCAGACCTTGCTAAAAATAATATTCATATTCTCCATGTCCCCAAACTTGACGAGAAGCAATATGAATTTATTCGGCGGTACTTTAATGATGAGCTGATGCCAGTTTTGACTCCCATGGCAGACGATGCCTCACGTCCGTTTCCCTTTATCTCCAATAATTCCTTAAATATTGCTGTTCAGCTGCGGCGGCAAATTCATCCAACAAGTAAACCAGTTGCAGAGGAAATTTTAGAAGGGGATCAAGAAGTTCATCGTCCACAAATTGAACCACATGATGATCGACAGGAAGCAGATATCAAATTTGCAACAGTCCGTGTTCCGGAAATTTATAAGCGGTTAGTCCGGCTGCCAGGAGAAAATAATTTCATTTTGATTGATGAAATTATTACTGAATTCCTTACCGCGCTTTTTCCTGGATATGAGATATTAGCTACGGCATCATATCGAGTTATGCGGGATATGGACTTAGACGTTGCTGAAGAAGATACGTCAGATTTGCTCCGAGCAGTCAAACGGCAATTGCGAGAACGAGAACACGGGCGGGTAATGCGCCTAGAAGTTCCAGCTTCAATCGATGAATGGTTAAAGGATCAGTTAATTGATAATCTGCATGTAAGTGAACGATCACTGTATGAAGTAGATGGTCCCGTCGATCTAACTTTCTTGAAAAAATTATCGGGGATGGTTGATGGTCATGATGACTTGCGCTATCCGCCATATAAGCCATACCTCAATCCAGCGTTAGATATGGACCATAATATTTTTTCTTCCATTCGCCAAAAGGACTACTTAATGCAGCATCCTTATGATAATTTTCAAGCCGTGGTTAACTTTATCCACCAAGCAGCCATTGATCCAGATGTTTTAGCAATCAAGATGACTCTTTATCGGGTCTCTGGTAATTCACCGATTATTAAGTATCTCGGAATGGCCGCGCAACAGGGTAAACAAGTAACGGTTTTAGTTGAAGTTAAAGCGCGGTTTGATGAACAAAATAATGTTCGATGGGCACAACGGCTTGAACAAATGGGGTGCCACGTTATTTACGGTTTAGTTGGTCTTAAAACGCACTGTAAAGTTGCCTTGGTTATCCGTCGTGATGAAGATGGGTTGCGACGTTATATGCACCTAGGGACTGGTAACTATAATGACGTAACAGCTCATTTTTACACCGATATGGGATTATTTACTTGTGACCATGAACTGGGAATCGATATGACGAACCTGTTTAATATGCTGTCAGGTTTTGCGCGACCAGCTTATTTTAATGAATTACGGGTATCACCTGATGGAATTCGGACATTTATTAATGCCAAAATTGATGAGCAAATTGAAAATGCCAAAAATGGTAATCCTGCGTTAATTCGGATGAAGATGAATTCCTTGTCTGACAAGCAAATCATTGCCCGCCTATACGCAGCCGCTGCTAGTGGAGTTAAGGTTGAATTATTGATTCGAGGAATTACCTGTTTACGGAATGATCTGCCAGAACTGCATGGGAATATTGAAGTTCATTCTATTATTGGACGTTTCCTTGAACACTCCCGGATCTACTACTTTAAGAGTAATGGTCATGAGGAAGTCTACCTTGCAAGTGCCGATATGATGACGAGAAATCTTAATCGACGGGTTGAAGAATTGTATCCCGTTACCCAACCAGACACAAAAGCTCATGCAATTCATATTTTTGACGTTATGTGGAAGGATAATGTCAAGGCTCGCCGGTTAGTAGGAGATCATTATGAACGGATTGATCGTGGTGATGCTGCACCATTCAGCTCACAAGAATACTTTGTTAAACAAGCAATGAAATTGAATGCGCGTGAGAAAAAGGAGAAGAAAGCAAAAAAACATTTTTCTTCAGTTTTTGAAACTTTAACTCGCCATGTTCCCAATCTTCATTTAGATGAGCGAAAGGATGAGTAATTTATGAGCAATGAGCAGTACTTGGCAATTCTTGATTTAGGTTCGAATTCAGTTCGGCTTAAAATAACAAAAATTCAAGATAACGGGAGCTTTGAAACGGTTCAATACGAAAAAAGATACGTTCGTCTTGCTTCAAATATGGGGCCAGAAAAAATGCTGAAATCAACTCCCGTAAAGCGGACTATTGATGCCTTAAAAGAATTTCGGGCAATTTGTGATCGATATCGAAATAAGAATCTGACAATTATTGCGGTTGCAACTGCCGCCGTTCGTCAAGCGCAAAATCAACTGCAATTTCTTGAAAAGGTCCAGCGAGAAACCGGTTTTGAAATTCACGTAATTAGTGGGGAACGAGAAGCATATCTTGACTATGTTGGAGTTAACCAGACTCTTCCAATTGATAAGGGGATAATCATTGATACTGGAGGAGCAAGTATGGAATTAATCTCGGTAAATAATGGTGAAGCAGAAAAAGCGGTTAGTATTCCGATCGGCTCAGTCAGCATTTCGCAAACTTACCACCTTGAAGATCAGATTAATCCAGCTGATTTATTTGATGCCATGGTTAAAATTGATGAGGTCCTCTCTCAACAATTGTGGTTGAATCGGATGCGGGAAACAAAGATTGTGGCACTTGGGGGATGCAACCGTGCATTGGCGAAGGTATATCGGTGGCAACAAGCCCTTAATCCTGATGAAGTCAGACCGGTTCATGGGCTAACAATGCGTTCAGAAGAAGCCTTTTTGATTATGCGGCAGTTATTAGAAGCGGATCGGCAGACGCGGGCAGGAATCCGTGGAATTACGAAAGTGCGAGCAGATGTAATTGTCGGGGGTCTTTTACCACTCATCTCTCTTGTCCGGCAATTATCAATTAACGAGATTAGTTTTAGTAATAGTGGATTAAGAGAGGGCTTATTATTTAAGTACCTTGAGCAGCAGATTAATTTTAATCAGCTAAAATCTTCACTATAAAATTATCTGCTAAAAACTTTACTTTCTTTTTACTAAATTTTACTAATTAGAACCAGTAAAACTGTGCTACAATCACTATGAAAGCTTTAGTTGGATCAAGGAGGAAACAAGATGTCAATTTTAGTTGCTGGTGGTGCCGGATATATCGGTTCCCATATGGTAAAAGATCTTATTGAAAATGGTGAAGACGTAGTAGTTGCTGATAACTTATCAACGGGTCACCGGGATGCGATTAATCCCAAGGCTAAGTTTTACGAAGGCGACATTCGTGATCGTCAATTCTTAGACAAGATTTTTGACAATGAAGATATTACTGCAGTCGTTCACTTTGCTGCTTTCTCAATTGTCCCTGAATCAATGAGTAAGCCATTGAAGTACTTTGATAACAATACTGGTGGAATGATTACTTTGCTTGAAGCAATGCATGACCATGATATTAAGTATATTGTCTTTAGTTCAACTGCTGCTACTTATGGGGTTCCAGAACATATGCCAATTAAGGAAACTGATCCCCAAAAGCCAATTAACCCATATGGCTTGAGTAAGTTAATGATGGAAGAAATGATGGATTGGGCTGATAAAGCTTATGGTATTAAGTTTGTTGCCCTCCGTTACTTTAATGTTGCTGGGGCTGCTCCTGATGGCACGATCGGTGAAGACCATGGACCAGAAACACACTTAGTTCCAATTATTCTTCAGGTTGCGCAAGGTAAGCGTGATGAATTGAGTATCTTTGGGGATGACTATAATACACCAGATGGTACCAATGTTCGTGACTATGTTCATGTTATGGATTTAGCAGATGCTCATATTCTTGCTATTAAGTACCTTCAAGAAGGTAACAAGAGTAATGCCTTTAACCTTGGTTCATCCACTGGCTTCTCTAACAAGCAAATGCTAGAAGCAGCCCGTGAAGTTACGGGTCAACCTATTCCAGCTAAAATGGCACCACGCCGTCCAGGAGATCCAGATTCATTAGTTGCTGCTAGTGATAAGGCGCGTAATATTCTTGGATGGAGTCCTAAGTATGATGATGTTCACGACATTATCGCAACTGCTTGGAAGTGGCATTCAACTCATCCAAAGGGTTATGATGATCGCGACTAATAATCGGTTTTAAAATAACAAACAGGCTCTCAGTGACGTGTACCCCCAGAGTTGGAAATCAACTCTGGGGGTATTTTATATGACCAAAATTAGCGTTAAAACTAAACTTAAAGCTGTTGAAGAATATGCTAACGGTAATGTTACTTTAGCATCAGTTAGGCATAAATACGGGATTGCTGAGCATGATTTCCAAATTTGGGTGGGAATTTATGCAAGATTTGGTAAAGGACCATTACTCAATCCACCCAAAGTAACTGGGGATTTTCGGTTAAATCTGGTAAAGTGGAAACAAGAAAATTTGGCGTCAATCTCAGAAACTTGTATTCACTTTGGATATCGTTCCCCAGGTTCAGTGTATCAGTGGGAATGTCTCTATAACAAGCAAGGGCCACAGGCTTTACTGAGATTGCGTCGGGGAAGGAAACCTAAAAATGGTCAAACGACACGACAAGAATCAAGACAAGCTTCTTCAGCTCCAAAAACAGAACCAAACCTTACAAAGAGAAAACTTATTGTTAAGGATACAACTCGATGCCTCAAAAAAATTGACAGCCTTGAGAAAGCATCCAAAAAAGAACTCGCACAAGTAATTTATGACCTCAAGGCTAAATACTTATTAAAGGATTTGATCGATGCACTTCCCATTTCCATGTCAACCTATCAGTATTGGCAAAATCGGTTTGAACATCCGGACGAGGATGAAGAAGAACTTAAAGCCGTTATTAAAGGCCTCTTTAACTACTTCCAAGCTGAATACGGCGTACGCCGTTTAAGCACTCAAATTCGAGACTACTATCGCTTAATTGGTAAAAAGACACCTAATCATAAGCGCATTCAGCGCTTAATGCATGAAATGGGACTTAAATGTATCAAATATAATCGGCGAGTCCGTAAGTATGATTCCTCTAAGGGACCAAATGGCAAGAAAGCTAAGAATAAGCTAAATCGGCGTTTTATGAGTAACCGTAAATATCAGAAAATGGTTTGTGACATTACAGAATTAAAGGCTCATGATGGGCGAAAAGTGTACTTAGAAATTATTAAGGACTTGGCAACTAACCAGCTTCTCACTTGGTCAGTCAGTCAACATCCAAATCTTCAATTCGCATTAGATCCACTCCAGCAATTACTTAAGCAGTTACCTCATACAGGATACCAATTAACTTTACATACTGATCAAGGCTGGCACTATTAACATCGTGCTTGGCGCAAACTACTTCGTCAGGGAAACATTAGGCAAAGCATGTCGCATCGAGCAACCTGTCTGGATAACGCTGCCTGTGAAACAGTCTTTAGTAAACTGAAAGCAGAAATTGGTCCTGATACCAGTTATCGCAATCAAGAAGAATTAAGCCAAGCAATTAATGAATGGATTCACTTTTATAACGAACGCTGTATTCAGACAAAACTAGGCAACCAAACTCCACTTCAATATGAGCAGAATCTAGTTGCCTAGAAAAATATTTATTCAATTTTAAAGCAAGAACATACAGGTTCCAACTTTAAGGGTACACGTCACAGCAAAAAAATGTTGGGGCCTGTTTTGTCGTAAATAAACAAAAGAAATTAAAAGAGAAGTCAAAGCTGATCCAGTGTGATAAGATGTAAGATGATTGAAAGGATTGATAAAAGATGAAGATTCTAGCCATCGATACATCCAACCACCCAATGAGCGTAGCGTTGGTTGAAGATGAGCAATTGTTGGCAACGACGACCCTTAATATGGTTCGCAATCATAGCATTTATTTAATGCCGGCAATTAGTAAGTTATTTGAATTAGTTCAGTGGCAACCAACAGATATTGATCGAGTAGTGGTTGCACAGGGACCAGGATCTTATACGGGAGTGCGAATCGCAGTTACAACCGCTAAAGTATTGGCTGATACAGAAAAGATTGACTTAGTTGGCGTATCAAGTCTAGCAGTGTTAGCACGTAATGTAATTCCAACAGCATCAGCAATTATTGTTCCTTTCTTTGATGCCCGCCGAGGAAATGTATTTGCTGGTGCTTACCAGTGGGAAAATGGCAAGTTAATAAATAAAATAGAAGATCAGCATTTAGGAATTGATGTTTTGCTTGAGCAACTTGCAAGATTAGGTCAACAAGTTGTTTTAGTGGGTCATATGACTGATAAGATTCAGGCCAAATATGATCAATTGCCAGCTAACGTGACCCTTTTGCCACGATCTTATAGCATTCCGTCAACGTATCAATTAGCTCTTGCTGGTGAAACGAAGGAACCGGTTAAAGAGATTGACCCCTTTGTTCCACATTATTTACGAATTACTGAAGCAGAGGCTAATTGGCAAAAACTTCATCCTGGAGAAAAAAGAAAGAATTATGTTCGAGAAGTTTAAAGAATGGTTTGTCAATACGACCAATCCTACTAAACGACCGACCCTTGATTTTACGCGACGAGTAGTAATGATATCCGGCCATCAGTATGTGGTCCGGATGGCAAAAGAACAAGATATTCAAACTTTAGTCGAAATTGAAGAAAGAATCTATGGAAAAGCACCATGGAGTTATGCTGCTTTCCGCATTGAACTACAGCGGCCATGTGATCGACTATATTTAGTTATTGAGGATGACCAGCAGATTGTTGGCTTTATGGGAACAGCCATTGACTGGTACCATTATGATTTGCATATTACGAATATTGGGATTACCCCAAGTTACCAAAATAAGGGGATTGGAACGTATCTTATTTCAACTGCCAAAAATTATGCCCGGCATTTAAAATTACATTCGATGAGTTTAGAAGTACGAGTGCATAATGTATCGGCTCGGCGCTTATATGAAAGTTTAGGCTTTCGCAACCAGCATATTAAACCCCGTTATTACTTAGACAATCATGAAGATGCTGTTGATATGCAAGCAAACTTACTTAGGTAGAGGTGAAAGTATTTTATTATGACAGAACGCACATTAACCTTAGCGTTTGAATCAAGCTGTGATGAAACAAGTGTTGCCGTAATTGAAAATGGAACTAAAATCCTTTCTAATATCGTTGCAACGCAAATCGATAGTCATCAGCGCTTTGGTGGAGTAGTACCAGAAGTAGCTAGTCGCCATCATATTGAACAAATTACCAAGTGTACAAATGAAGCTTTAGAGCAAGCAGATGTAGACTATAATGACCTAGATGCTGTGGCAGTAACATACGGTCCGGGATTAGTCGGGTCATTATTAATTGGTGTGACGGCAGCGAAGGCCATCGCATGGGCGCATAATCTTCCGTTAGTGCCGGTTAACCACATGGCAGGCCATATCTATGCCGCACGCTATGTTGGAGAATTCCAATATCCACAAATGGCATTGTTAGTTTCCGGTGGACATACGGAATTAGTTTACATGCCATCTGAACATGAATACCAAATTATTGGTGAAACACGTGATGATGCTGCCGGTGAAGCTTATGATAAAATCGGTCGCGTGTTGGGAGTCAATTACCCGGCAGGAAAAACGATTGATGAATGGGCAGCTAAGGGTAAAGATACTTTTAATTTTCCACGAGCAATGGAAAAAGAAGATAATTATGACTTTAGCTTTAGCGGGTTGAAGAGTGCCTTCATCAATACTGTTCATAATGCAGACCAGCGTGGGGAAAAATTAGATAAATATGATCTTGCAGCCAGTTTCCAACAAAGTGTCATTGACGTGCTTGCTGAAAAAACGATGCGGGCGTTAGATGATTACCCAGTGAAGCAACTGATTTTAGCTGGTGGGGTCGCTGCAAATCATGGCCTCCGTGCTCGTTTAGATCATGATATGAAGGAATTTCATCCTGATGTACCTATGCTGCAAGCACCATTGAAATTATGTGGTGACAATGCTGCAATGATTGGGGCGGCTGGTTATGTTAACTACAAGCATGGTGACCGTGCAGGCTTAGATTTGAATGCAGTACCGGGATTGATGTTTGATCGAATTCAGAGTAAATAATTATAAACACAACTTCCCGTAAGCAGTAATGGCCTCCAGTGTTCGGTAAAAAACCGGACGCTGGAGGCCATTATTATACTGTGCTGTATGAACGTAACCACAGCCCTTTTTTGCGTTTATGATTCACCATTTGCTTTATCAACGGCATCCATCACGGCGTAACGGAAACCATTTTTCTCCAATGCTTCCACACCCTTGATCGTTGTACCTGCTGGTGATGTTACTTGATCGCGTAATAATGCCGGAGCAAGCTTGCTATCATAGGCTAGTGTTCCTGTACCTTTTACCATGCTGGCGATAACTTCATATGCAGTTTGGCGATCGAGACCATATTTGACGGCGGCATCGCTCATTGCGTCCATCATCACATCAACGAATGCAGGGCCGCAGCCGCCGATAACACCAATTATATCTAGTTGTCGTTCTGGAACTTCGATGACATCACCAAGGCTATCTAAAACAGTCATTACTTTTGAAATTGCTTCAGCAGAAATTCCGGTTGGCAGGGCAAGACCAATTGTGCCAGCATTAACTTCAACTGGTGTGTTGGGAATAATATTAACAATTTCTTTATTCGGAAGAACTTTTGCTAAGTCTGCATGAGTAATTCCAGCAGCGGCTGAGATAAAAATAGTGTGGTCGTTAAGTACAGCTAATTCTTTAGCGACTGCGGTTGTAATAGGGGCTGGGGTAGTCAAAATTACGATATCGGGTGTAAGGTTAACCACTTCACTATTTGTATTAACGAGTTTAAACCCGAGCTTCTCAGCAAGGCTTGTAACACGTGAATTAACAGGATTCATCGCACTGAGGGTAAAATTTTGCGTACGGCTTAATCCCTTCATAATTGCGCTTCCCATATTTCCGACACCAATAATTGTAATTTTCATCTGAAAAACCTCCTAGATTATTTCCGAATTTGCCCATTACCGGTAATTTCATATTTTATTGTTGTTAATTGTTGTAATCCCATTGGTCCCCGGGCGTGAAGCTTTTGGGTACTAATACCAATTTCAGCGCCAAAGCCAAATTCTCCTCCATCAGTAAACCGTGTGGAGGCATTAACATAAACACAGGCAGAATTAATTGCCTGTTGGAAGTAGCGTCCCCGGGTAATGTTGTTTGTAATAATTGATTCTGAATGATGAGTACTGTAGTGGTTAATATGGCTAATTGCATCATCGAGGGAATCAACAATTTTTACGGCCATAATTAAATCGTTGTATTCTGTATCCCAGTCTTCCTCAGTAACGGGGCGGATAGTTGATACTAGTTGGCAAGCCGTTTCGTCACCGCGTAATTGGACTCCATGTTCCATTAAAGCTTTGGCAATGACAGGAAGAAATTTAGCGGCAATATCGCGGTGGATAAGTAATTTTTCAGCGGCATTGCATACAGAAGGCCGTTGTACTTTGGCGTTTACAGTAATATTGGTCGCCATTGTTAGGTCGGCATCCTTATCAATATAAATGTGGCAATTACCCGCACCAGTTTCGATAACTGGGACCGTAGCTGTTGTTACAACACGCTGAATAAGAGCCCGGCCGCCTCGTGGAATCAAGACATCAATGTAGTCAGTGAGATTCATCATTTCATCAGCAATCGCATGACTAGTGTCGGTAATAAGCTGAACCGCATCGACCGGTAAATGTTGACTTTGCAATGATTCGCGAAGAATTTTTACTAAGGCAGTATTAGTCTGGATAGCCTCTTTTCCACCCCGTAAAATAACTGCATTGCCACTCTTAAATGTGAGGCCGGTCGCGTCCACGGTTACGTTTGGTCGTGCTTCAAAGATAATGCCAATTACTCCTAATGGTACGCGCCGTTGAAGGATTTGCAACCCATCTTTGGTAATCCATCCCTTATCGATTTGGGAAGTGGGATCGTTCAAGTCAGCGATTGTCCGAAGACCATTAGCCATGTCCGCGATACGTTGGGAGTTGACCATCAAACGATCCGTAAATTTAGTTGGCATTTGGGTAGCAGCGGCCAAATCTTGTTGGTTAGCAGCAATAATTTGGTTTTTATTTTTAATCAAATCATCTGCCAATTGAAGCAATGCCTTATTTTTGGTGGCAGTATTCATTAAAGCTAGTTTATTTGCAGCATTTTGAGCTCTTTTTCCAATTGCGATTAAGTCTTGGTTCATTATCATCACTCCTATTTTCCAAAATGAGTACCAATAGTATGACCATCAAAAATATCAAAAAGAATTTTAGGGTCACGACCATTGCATAAAATCATTTGTTTGCCTGCTTGCATCATTGTGGCAGCTGCCCGTAATTTAGTTACCATTCCGCCTGTCCCAAATCTAGTGCTGCTACCACTTGCGGCGTTCTCTATTTCGGGCGTTAGGACTGGCACTTCTTTAATTATGTGTGCGTCAGAAAATTTATGCGGATCTTTGTCATAAAGGGCATCGATATCCGAAAGAATGATTAGTTCGTCAGCGTCAATGGCGACAGCTACCTGGGAAGAAAGTTCATCATTGTCACTAAAAGTAGTGTAATGATCAAGCTCATCAACTGAAACGGGGTCATTTTCGTTAACGATTGGAATCACATTTTGCTGCAGTAAAGTATTAATTGTATTAAGCGTATGCTGGCGACTAATAGGATAAGTGAGCACATCACGGGTAAGGAGAAGCTGGGCGACGTGCGTTTGATAATCTAAAAAGCGTTGCGAATAGATTCGCATTAAAGCAGCTTGACCGATAGATGCTAGGGCTTGCTGTTGTGCTATTTCGGCGGGACGATCTTTTAATCCCAAACTTGCAAGACCAACGCCAATTGCTCCTGAGGAAACAAGAATAAGTTGGTATCCTTGATTATTTAATGTCGCAAGGACAAAGGAGAGTTGGTCGATTGTTCGTAAATTAATTTTTCCATTAGGGAGAACAAGGCTACTCGTACCAATCTTAACAACTGCTTTTTGTATTTTATGAGTCATAGAAAATCCTTTCAAAAAAACAAAAAGCGCCCTTAACCGAGACACCAATTATGGCGGTACCATTCTCGTTTAAAGACGCGCTTTACACTTTTAAATTATTTTATTATTAGAATATATTAAAGTTGTAGCAGGGCTTCGGTACTGGCGATAGCTTGCAGTCGATGACTATCGTTCCTGGACTGACCTACTTTTATCTACAATTAAAATTTTAATTGGAATACTAAGCTTTTGTCAAGACTAATTATTTTTGAATGTTAATTAAAAAGAGATTGACAAATTATTAGAAATAAATTAGAATGCGGATAACAATTAAATATTAGTCGTTTAAGAAGAGTAAAAGCAATGCAGTATTAAGAGAGTTTTCGGGTGGTGGAAGAAAATTACAAGTTGCTTTGAAGATGGTCTTAAAAAATACAACAAGTGTGAGGAAAAAAACTAAGCGCTTGTCGGCTGATATCCGTTATCAAGTATCGAAGTTTATTATGAACTTCCTGAGGCTATTCATGTGAGTGGATAGTAAATTAAGGTGGCACCACGAAAATACTCGTCCTTATTTAAGTTAAGGACGGGTATTTTTTATGGAGGTGAAAGTGATGAGACGCAAAGTTGCATTAGCTCAACTTGATATTCAATTAGGAAATCCTGCCGAAAATTATCAAAAAGCTAAACAAGCAATTGAAGAAGCCGCTAATCATCATGCAGATATCGTTGTCTTGCCAGAGATGTGGAATATTGGCTATGCCTTAGATCAATTAGCAGAATTGGCAGATGAAAATGGTCAAAAGACGCAACAATTCTTTAGTGAGTTAGCGCTAAAAAATCAAATTAACATTGTTGGTGGTTCAGTAGCGGTTAGGAATGGGCAATCTTTTTTTAATACAACCTATGTCTATGATCAAAACGGAAATCTAATTAGCAGTTACGAGAAGGTGCATTTATTCGGACTAATGAATGAAGATCAATATTTAGAAGCTGGGCAAAAAGAAAATCATTTTAAGTTAGCTGGGATTCCTAGTGCAAGCTTTATTTGTTATGATTTGCGTTTCCCTGAATGGATTAGAACAGTTGCTCGTTATGGAACTGATATCTTATATTTTCCGGCAGAATGGCCAAGCAAACGGATTGAGCAGTGGAAAATAATGTTACGGTCGCGGGCGATTGAAAACCAAGCCTTTGTAGTTGCAGTCAATCGTGTTGGGACGGATTTAGAGAATAGTTTTAATGGTCATTCGTTAGTAATTGATCCGCTTGGGCAGGTCATCCATGATGCAGGAGAAGTGGAACAGGTAAGTTACGCAGAAATTGACTTAGCACAGTTAGCACAGGTTCGGGGGCCGATTCCGGTGTTTAAGGATCGCCGACCAAGTCTTTATCATTAAGGGGATGGGAAAGATGAATTTTGAACAATCTAAATTATTAGACACTTTACCGAAACAATTTTTTGCCAATTTAGTTGCCAAGGTTAATAAAAAAATAGGGGAAGGAGTTGATGTTATTAATCTTGGTCAAGGAAATCCCGATAAACCAACGCCAGATTATATTGTTAAGAGCACGCAAAAATGGGTAGCAGATCCGCAAACTCATAAGTATTCACTATTTCGGGGATTGCCAGCATTTAAAGAAGCAGCGGCAAAATTTTATTCTGAAAAATATGGAGCTGATTTTGACCCAGAAAAAGAAGTAGCAATTTTGGGTGGTTCCAAGATTGGGCTTGTAGAATTACCATGGGCATTGATGAATCCCGGCGACACTTTTCTGCTTCCTGATCCTGGCTATCCAGATTACTTATCAGGAGCGGCATTAGGAGAAGTTAATTTTGAAACAGTGCCATTATTAGCAGAAAATAATTTCTTACCAGACTTAGAGGCAATTCCTGAAGAGGTGGCGCAACGTGCTAAATTCTTCTATCTTAACTATCCTAATAATCCAACGGGTGCTGTAGCTACTCCCGAGTTTTATCGAAAATTAGTGGCGTGGGCTAAGAAGTACCATGTGGGCATTATTAGTGACTTTGCCTATGGCGCAATTGGCTTTGACGGCCAAGCACCAGTTAGTTTTATGGAAACACCAGGCGCTAAAGATGTGGGGATTGAATTTTATACCTTTTCTAAGACGTTCAACATGGCAGGCTGGCGAATCGCATTTGCGGTTGGTAATGCAGATATTATTGAAGCCTTAAACTTAATTCAAGACCACTTATTCGTTAGCCTTTTTCCTGCCTTACAGGAAGCTGCTATTGATGCCTTGACGCTGCCACAACGTGATGCTGCAATTGCCGAAATTGTAGGTCGTTATGAAGAAAGACGGAATGCCTTTATTAATGCGGCAGAAAAAATTGGCTGGCATGCATTTACTCCCCAGGGTACTTTCTATGCTTGGATGCCGGTTCCGAAGGGCTACACCAGTGAAAGCTTTGCAGATTTGTTGTTGGACAAAGCTGGCGTGGCAGTAGCACCAGGCAATGGCTTTGGCAAGCACGGTGAAGGTTATGTGCGGATTGGCCTTTTGATTGAGCCGGCACGATTAACAGAAGCCGTTGAGCGGATTGCTAAACTGAATTTATTTAATTAAGGGGGAAAAGATTATGGCTTTGAAATATACGGTTTTAGGTGCAGGTGCAATGGGTCTACGATTTGGCGTATTGCTTCAAGAACTGGCTGGCGCTAAGGTTGATTTTGTTGATAACTGGGCTCCCCAAGTTGAAACCATTAAACAACAGGGTGGGGTTTATGTTTCTCGGGACCATGAAAATCGTCACCTTGTCCCGATTAATATTTACTCACCTGAAGAATATGATTGGGCTCCAGATGTATTGATCGTTTTTGCTAAGCAGATGACGCTTAGTGATTTGTTACAACGCAGTGCCCATTTCTTCCGTCCTGACCATCAATATGTCTTTTCGGGGATGAATGGCATGGGACATATTGAAAAAATTAACCACTATTTTCCTAAAGAACATGTCGTTGCCGGTACCTGTTTAATCGGCACGGTCCTTAATAAGGCAGGGGATGTGGACTTTATTGGTAAATCTGGTGCTGGTTCGATCAACTTAGCTCCCCAAGTCGGCGAACCAGATGAGCGAGTAAAACAAATTGTTGAGGACTTTACCACGGCGAATATTAACCCCCACCTTAATGATAATTTTTATGGTACCCTCCTAACAAAAGTAGTCTTCAATTCTGTTATTAATACGATCTGCACGCTTTTTGAGATTCAAATGGGGCAATTTATCGATTACGATGGTGCAGAAAAGCTTGGTAAACAATTAATTAATGAAGCATTTGATGTTGCCGAACGGGCTGGTATTCAGCTCTTAAGCACCCGTGAAGAGGAGTGGCAAACGATTAAATATGTTAGTGAAGTTACCAACCCGCTTCATTATCCATCGATGTACCAAGATATGAGTAAGAATCGACCAACAGAAGTCGACTACATTAATGGATATATTTACGACTTGGGTAAGAAGTATAACTATGAAGCATCTACTCACGACTTCTTGCGTAATTTAGTTCACCTTGCAGAAAATACTCGTAAATTCCGACAAAACTAAGAGGCCGGGAATTAACTATTAATTTTTGGTTCTCAAACAGTAAAATCCGGACTATGATTTTTGATCGGTTCAAAAATCATAGTCCGGATTTTAAATTATTTATGAAATTAGTCTCCAATCGACTAATTGATTGGCCAAATTTCGTTAGATTTAATGCCATCAGGGCTAGCCCAATGTCATTTTCCACAGCCCGTTGGCCACGGAGATGAGTTCGGCGTATGCCAAAATCCCTCTTCATGTGACCAAAGACTGGCTCAACGTCGAACTTCCGTCGACGATAAATTGCCTTGCCTTCGTCACTTGAGAGGGCATCTTTAACTTTAGCTTTATAATAATTCCAGGTTGGGTTAACCTTCATATAACGTTGACGACCACCTGGTGTCTTCGCTAGTTCATCTAATTTAACTGATAGTTGATGTTTATCAGCACGATAGATTTTAAAGTCACGCTTAAAGCCATACTTATCAGTGGATTTACTATAGCGATAAAAACTAAAACGAACTCCTTGATGATCAATGTAGTAGTCGTCATTAGCGTTATATTCCCAATTCTGTGACCTAGTTGGATCGTTTTTAAATTTACGTTTCTGTTCCTTTTGATAGGTTGTGTATGGGATAACCGGCTGCTTTTCAAACCGATCAAGAATCATTGTGTAATTGTACTCACTTCCATAGCCTGCATCGGCGACGATATGTTCAAAGAAATCTAAAGCATGAAACTGGGTAAGGAATGGCACTAAGGTCCTGGTGTCAGTTGGATTTGAAAACAGCCCGTAATCAAGCACAAATTGCTTATGGGTAGCGATTTGCAGGTTATAGCCAGGCTTCAACTCCCGATTCATCATCGGATCTTCCTTCATACACATAAAGGTCGCATCGTGGTCAGTTTTGGAATAGCTATTACGACCTTGGAAGATATTTTCAGCACGTTCATACTTTTGGGCACGCGGAATTAGGTCGTTGCTTAATTGGTGACGAAGCTTTTTTAGAAAACGACGGCGCCGTTTTCTAACTGAACCCCCTTTGATGATTTTTGGTTCTTGCTTAATCTTTTCATCTAATTTAGTGATTTTCTCCGCCAGTTCTTGTTCCATTACTTCCATGCCTTCGGCGGAAGTAACCAGCTCCGGTGCCATTTCCTGTACCACTTGCTTTTCTACTAGTTCCTCATAAAGCTTACTTGTCTTTTCTCTTAACTTAGCGTGATACTTTTCAACTGCCCGCCGCCAAGTAAATGAATATTTATTGGCATCGGCTTCTACCTTGGTCCCATCGATAAAAACTGCATCATTTTGAATTAGTCCGTGATCTTTCAAAGTCATGGTAAAGTAGACAAAGGCATGTTTAATTAGCTTACTAGCGTGCTGACTGCGGCGAAAGTTATTGATGGTATGGTAGCTATAAGTATAATCATGGGCTAACCAACGCATTGGCAGGTTCTCATCCAACATCATTTCAATCTTTCTTCCAGAATAAGTTTGACGTGAGTAGGCAAACAAGAGAATCTTAAGCATAATTGCTGGATGCGATAAAGGGCGGCCGGTAGCCGCTCCTGAATCTTCTAATAGCACATCTTGTGGAATCGAGTCGACAAAATCACTAATTAGTCGCGCAACATGATTCTGTGGTAAATCATAGTTATAGTTTAGTACGAATTCGGTTTGCCCTATGGTATAATTTTGATACATGGAAATCGCTCCCTTTGGTTGTTTTTAGGGGTAATTACATCATATCAGGAACGATTTCCTGTGTACATAAAAACCGGATGATGAATTGTTCAAAAAATTCATCATCCGGTTTTTATTTTGGACTAGGAGTTTTTTCCCAGCCTCTAGTTTTCTTGATCAAATTCTTCCAGTTTTTCTGCTGCTTCTGTCCATGCAAGTTCGACCTCTTCGGATTTAGCTGATAATTCATCAAGTTCTTTTTGGAGATCGGTTAATTTTCCAATATCCGTAGCGATTTCTGGTTGGCTCATTTGTTCTTGAATTGCAGTTTGCTTTTCTTCTAATTCCGTCATCTGTTGTTCTAGTTCATCGACTTGTCGCTGAATTTTTCGGCGAGCACGCTGTTGTTCTTTACTCTGCTGATAAGATTGCTTACCAGCTGGTGCTTTAGCGATCGTGTTGGAATTATGCGAAGTAGCTTTAGGTGAACTTTCTTTTTCCTTAGCAACTAGATAGTCATCATAATTGCCTTCATAATGTTTAATTCCATCATGTTCCATTGCTAGGATATCGGTTGCAACCTGATTAATAAAGTAACGGTCGTGAGAAATAAAGAGAACGGTTCCGCTAAATTCGTTAATTGCGTTTTCGAGCACTTCTCGACTATCGATATCTAAGTGGTTAGTCGGTTCATCAAGGATAAGAAAATTAATCGGTTTAAATGAGAGTTTAGTTAACTCCAATCGTGCCTTTTCACCACCAGATAGGTCATGAACGACTTTATAAACATCATCACCAACGAATAAGAAACTACCTAATAATGAGCGAATATCTTTTTCAGGTACTTCTGGATGGTCATCCCATACTTCTTCTAAAACGGTTTTATTTGGGTGCAATTGTTGTTGTTCCTGGTCATAGTAACCGATATCGAGGTTAGCACCGAGTTTGATTGTTCCACTAATTAACGGAATTTTATGGAGAATAGATTTAAGTAAAGTTGATTTTCCGATTCCATTTGGTCCGATAATCCCAACACGCTGCGGCTTGCGAACATTAAATGAAAGCGGCCCAGCAAGGATCTGTTCATCGTAGCCAACTTTTGCCTGCTCCACATCAAGAACTTCATTTCCACTATCTTTTTCAGAATGGAATTGGAAATGGATTGATTTATCATCAGTTTCTGGACGCTCAAGCCGCTCCATTTTTTCTAATTGCTTTCGCCGCGCCTGGGCACGTTTGGTCGTTGAGGCACGAACAATATTTCGATTAACAAAGTCTTCTAACTTAGCAATCTTTTTTTGTTGTTGGTCATAGTGTTTCCACTCTGCCTGTAATCGTTCTTGCTTGTGTTTAACAAATTGCGTGTAGTTACCAGTATAGTGGGTGAGTGTTTTATTATCGAGATCATAAACATCGCTGACAACACGATCTAAGAAGTAACGGTCGTGAGAGACGATAAGCAATGCACCTTGATAACTTTTAAGATAATCTTCTAACCATGAAAGAACGTTCATGTCGAGGTGGTTAGTCGGTTCATCTAGAATCAAAAGCCCCGGTGCTTGCAGAAGGATCTTTGCTAAGGCGAGTTTAGTTTTTTGCCCTCCTGAAAGGGAATTAATTGGCGTATCATAACTATCTTCGCCAAAACCAAATCCATGTAGAATTCCCCGCATACGTGATTCGTATTCGAAACCACCCCGTTTCTTAAAGGCAGTTTGTAAATTATCGTATGTTGAAAGAATTTGTTGATAATTGCTCTCGGAACTATCAAGGTCAGCTAGTTGCTGTTCAAGATCATGGATTTGCGTTTCCATTTTGTGGAGAGGAGCAAAAACAGTATCTAGTTCAGTCCAAATGCTATTTTGACTATCGAGTCCTTGATCCTGGGCCAAGTAACCAATTGTCAAATCTTTAACCTTCGTAATTGTTCCTTCATCTGGTTCGGTGATTCCAGCGATCATTTTTAACAAGGTCGTTTTACCAGCACCATTACGCCCAACAAGCGCAGTACGGCCATGCTCTTGAATTTGCATGTTCATATTGTGAAATAAAACGTCCGCGCCAAATCGACGCACAACGTCATTTGTCTGTAAAAGTAACATATTGAAACCTCATTTAATTCGTTGATTTAATATGGTTTTATTTTAGCAGATTTTTAATTTTAAATAAAAAGTTGAAAATATTTTTGTATTTTAGTTCACAAAAAAGGGTTTAATTGCTAGAATATACTCAGACTTAAATTTCACAAAGTAAAAATTAGTAACATTATCCTTGTCAAAAACTTAGTAATTTGTTGGCAAACTAGGTTGAGAAGGGCTTATTTTAGGAGGAACAAAAGTAGAATGGCTAATAAAAAGATTCCACGCGCGACTGCGAAACGGTTGCCAATATATTTCCGTTATTTAAATGTATTGAAAGACGCAAATAAGCAACGGGTATCATCAACTGAACTTTCGGAGGCTGTGCAAGTTGATTCGGCAACGATTCGTCGTGACTTTTCATATTTTGGTGAATTAGGTAAGCGGGGATACGGTTATGACGTTGAAAGTCTATTAAAGTTTTTTAAAGGAATCTTACACCAAGACTCATTAGTTAGTGTTGCCTTAGTCGGGGTTGGTAGTTTGGGAAGTGCCTTGTTAAACTTTAACTTCCACCAAGATACTAATTTACGGATCAGTGCGGCATTTGATACTAAGCCAGAATATGCTAATACAGTCAAAAGTGGTATTCCAATTTACCCATCCGAGGATATGGTAAAGCAGTTAAAAGAGCAACAAATTGATGTTGTTATTCTAACCGTTCCAGGAATCAAGGCCCAACACGTTGCGGACCAATTAGTTGAAGCTGGTGTAAAGGGAATTCTTAACTTTACTCCTGTTCGTTTATCTGTGCCCAAAAATGTTCAAGTTCAAAATATTGACTTAACAAACGAACTTCAAACATTAATTTACTTCATTAAAAATTATACTGAAGATTCAATTAAATAAATTAGGAGAGCATTGGTTTGATGAAAGCGTTCAACCAATGCTTTTTGTTTACTAAATTATTAATAAAAGTCATTGGTTGTAGGTATGATCTCTTAAGTTTTGAAAAATGGTCAAAAAAAGTCAAAGTGTTTTTGTTGCATTTTAAGGAGAACATGTTATATTTAAACATGTGGTTAGCACTTGAAGAGTTTGAGTGCTAAAAATAAAATTTATTAACAAGATGGAGGGATTAACGTGTTAAAACCATTAGGAGATCGCGTTGTTCTAAAAGCTGAAACTGAAGAAGAAAAGACAGTTGGTGGAATTGTCCTTGCTTCCAATGTGAAGGAAAAGCCAACTACTGGAAAGGTTATTGCCGTTGGAGAAGGTCGTACTTTAGAAAACGGACAAAAGCTTGCTCCAGCTGTTAAGGAAGGCGATCGCGTATTATTTGATAAGTACGCAGGTAACGAAGTAGAATACAACGGTGAAAAGTTCTTAGTTGTTCATGCTAAAGACTTAGTAGCAATCGTTGAATAGTTAAATAAGCGAATTAAGAGCAGGAGACAGAAAGAATGAAATTCCTTCACCGTCTCTTTTAAATAATGAATTTAATTTTGAGGTGACATAAATGGCAAAAGAAATTAAGTTTTCTGAAGATGCACGGAGCGCTATGCTCAGTGGTGTTGATAAATTAGCTGATACTGTTAAGACAACGATGGGTCCAAAGGGACGGAATGTTGTTTTGGAACAAAGCTATGGCACACCAACTATTACTAATGATGGTGTAACTATTGCTAAGAGCATTGAACTTGAAAACCAATTTGAAAATATGGGTGCAAAGTTAGTAGCCGAAGTTGCTTCAAAGACCAACGATATTGCCGGTGATGGTACTACAACTGCTACTGTTTTAACTCAAGCAATTGTTAATGCTGGTATGAAGAACGTTACCTCTGGTGCAAACCCAGTTGGTATTCGTCGTGGTATTGACAAGGCTACCGAAGTTGCTGTTGAAGCTTTGAAGAAGATGTCACACGATGTAAAGACAAAGGATGATATCGAACAAATCGCTTCTATTTCAGCTGCTAATCCAGAAGTTGGTAAGTTAATTGCTGATGCAATGGAAAAGGTTGGCCATGATGGTGTAATTACTATCGAAGATTCTCGTGGTGTTGACACTAGCGTTGATGTTGTTGAAGGAATGAGCTTTGATCGTGGTTACATGTCACAATACATGGTAACTGATAACGACAAGATGGAAGCAGACCTTGACAACCCATATATTTTGATTACTGACAAGAAGATTAGTAATATCCAAGACATTTTGCCATTGCTTCAATCAGTTGTTCAAGAAGGCCGTGCTCTCTTGATCATTGCTGATGACATTACTGGTGAAGCATTACCAACTCTTGTATTGAACAAGATTCGTGGTACCTTTAATGTTGTTTCTGTTAAGGCTCCTGGCTTTGGTGACCGTCGTAAGGCTCAACTTCAAGATATTGCTGTTTTGACTGGTGGTACAGTTATTTCTGACGACCTTGGGATGAGTCTAAAGGACGCTACTGTTGATCAATTAGGTCAAGCAAACAAGGTTACAGTTACAAAGGATACTACTACTATCGTTGATGGTGCTGGTTCAAAGGAAGCTATCCAAGAACGTGTTGACCAAATTAAGCAAGAAATTGCTAAGTCAACTTCCGACTTCGATAAGGAAAAGCTTCAAGAACGTCTTGCAAAGCTTTCAGGTGGGGTTGCCGTTGTTAAGGTTGGTGCCGCAACTGAAACTGAATTGAAGGAAAAGAAGTACCGGATTGAAGATGCCTTGAACGCTACTCGTGCTGCTGTTCAAGAAGGATTTGTTCCTGGTGGTGGAACTGCTTTAATTAACGTAATTCCTGCTCTTGACAAGATTGAAGCCGATGGTGATGAATTAACTGGTATCAATATTGTTAAGGCTGCCCTTGAAGCACCAGTTCGTCAAATTGCTGAAAACGCTGGTGTTGAAGGCTCTGTTATTGTTAATGAATTAAAGAATGAAAAAGAAGGCATTGGTTACAACGCTGCAGATGGCAAGTTTGAAGATATGATCAAGGCTGGTATTGTTGACCCAACAATGGTTACCCGGTCTGCTCTTCAAAACGCTGCTTCCGTATCAGCATTGCTTCTTACTACTGAAGCGGTTGTTGCTGATAAGCCAGATCCAAATGCTAATAACCAAGCTCCTGCTGCTCCACAAGGCGGCATGGGCGGTATGATGTAATACCATTTGACTAAAATTTAATTTTGTGGGCAGAAAAGATTCTAATGTTTGTTTTTTCAAATGTTGGGATCTTTTTTTGTTGGAGGAAAATCAATGACGAAAAATGCGACCAGTGTCTATAAATATTTAGACAACGAAAAAATAAACTATCAAATTGTTACTCATCCCCCAGTCTATACAGCGGAACAAGCAGACAAGTATGTTCAAGAATATCAATTTGCTCGCACGAAAAACCTTTTTCTAAAAAATAAAGCTGGCTATTATTTAGTTACAATCTTAGAAAATAAGCGTCTCAATATGAAAAAATTGAAAGAGAATCTATCGACTAGTCGGTTTTCATTTGCCCGTCCAGAAGAATTAGCTATGAAGTTAGGAATAACAAGTGGGGCTGTTTCACCTTTTAACTTGTTTAATGATAAACAACATCAGGTTACCTTTATTATTGATGCTGATATCTTTAAGAACGAGGATTTAATAGGTTGTCACCCAAACATTAATACGGCCACTGTGATTTTAGGAATAAAAGATTTGCTTCAAATAATAAAGCAGAATGGTAATCCGGTTAAGGCGGTTCAACTATAAAGTTAATCTAAAAATCTTAAATTGTGGTAAAGTAAATTAGTATTAATTTTTAACCAAACTATAACTGAAAGGAACTAAGAAATGGAAAAAATGAAGTTCCAGAAGATAACGCTATTTTCTGGTGTAATGCTTGCCTTAAATTCCTTAATTGGTTCAGGGTGGTTGTTTGGTGCCGGAACTGCTGCAAAGGTTGCGGGACCAGCTGCTATTTTGTCATGGATCTTAGGAGCAATAATCATTATTAGCATTGCCCTTACTTACGTTGAATTAGGGGCAATGTTTCCAGAAAGTGGAGGGATGAGTCGTTATGCTCAATATAGTCACGGTCCGTTTTTAGGTTTTATTGCTGCATGGGCAAATTGGATTTCATTAATCACGTTAGTCCCAATGGAAGCGGTGGCCTCGGTTCAATATATGAGTTCGTGGCCGTGGGCATGGGCAAATTGGACCCACCACTTTATGAAGAACGGTAATATTACGACTCCTGGATTGTTAGTTGTATTTGGCTTCATGCTTGTTTTTACTTTGATCAATTTCTGGTCGGTAAAATTGATGACTCGCTTTACTAATTTAATATCAATTTTTAAGATTTTATTACCCACATTAACAATTGTGATGCTTATTGTAGCGGGCTTTCATCCTAGTAATTTTGGTCATAGTGTAACTACTTTTATGCCATATGGCAGTCGATCGATCTTTGAAGCAGCTGCTATTTCAGGAATTATTATGTCTTATGATGCCTTTCAAACGGTAATCAACATGGGAGGAGAAATGATTAATCCTCATAAAAATATCGTGCGAGGCGTATTGATTTCAATGATTATTACTGCTGTGATCTATGTCATGTTACAAGTTGCTTTTATTGGAGCAATTGATCCGAATTTATTAGCGCAAAAAGGATGGCATGGGATTAACTATACGTCTCCATTTGCTGATATTGCGATCCTACTGGGGATGAATTGGCTTGCAATTTTACTATATATGGATGCTTTTGTTTCACCATTTGGGACAGGGGTTGCGTTCGTAGCGACTGCCTCACGAGCATTGGCAGCAATGACTCATACCGGACATTTGCCCCAATGGCTGGGACGGTTAGAACGGCGCTACATGATTCCGCGGTTTGCAATGGTTGTGGATCTGATTTTAGCAGTGGTAATGGTTAGTCTCTTTAGAAATTGGAGTTTGTTAGCCACTGTAATTACTGGTTCAACTTTAATTGCTTATCTTACTGGGCCGGTTACTGTAATGTCGCTTCGTAAAATGGATGCTAATCTAAAGCGGCCGTTTCATCCACATTTTATGTCCTGGTTAGCGCCATTTGCATTTGTCTTGACGAGTCTTTCAATTTATTGGACAATGTGGCCGACGACTGTTCAGGTAATTGGGGTTATCTTATTAGGCTTACCGATCTATCTTTATTATGAGGTTAAGTATCGTCACGCATCAGGGCTACGTGACTTACGCAATAGTTATTGGATGTTGGCTTATCTTGTTTTTATCTCAATAGTTTCTTACATTGGGAGTGAAGGATTTGGCGGCAAGGACTGGTTGAAGTACCCATGGGATTTTGTTGTTATTATCATCTGCTCGTTAGGATTTTACCGGTGGGCTGTGGCTAGCCGGATGAAAAAAATCGATCCTGCGGCAGAAAAGGTTAATGCCAAGGTAAAGATGCCAGAAAAAGATCAATAGATATATTTGTAGGTTGCAAAATTAAAGGATAAATTGTAGTATTGTTACCTACTTAAAAAGTGTAAAAATCAAAGGAGAAATAGTATGTGGCGCTATTTAAAACGTGTTTTAATCGGGAAACCGTTAAAAACCCTTGATGAAGGGCAAACACACTTAACTAAATTTAAAGCATTAGCCATGCTTTCTTCTGACGCAATATCGTCAGTAGCATATGGACCAGAGCAAATTACAACTGTTCTGGTAACTTTATCTGCAGCAGCAATCTGGTATTCAATTCCGATTGCGGCAGTTGTGTTGGTCCTTTTGTTAGCTATCACGTTATCATACCAACAAATCATTCATGCCTATCCTAGTGGTGGTGGTGCTTATGTCGTTGCCACACGGAATTGGGGGAGTAATGGAGGATTATTTGCTGGAGGATCATTACTAGTTGACTATATGTTAACGGTGGCCGTTTCAACGACATCTGGAGTTGAAGCGATTACTTCGGCAGTTCCTGCTTTATATAAATTTTCAATTCCAATCGGGATCGTTATCGTCCTTTTAATCATGTTTATGAATTTACGGGGAATGAGTGAAAGTGCAAACTTCCTCACAATTCCGGTATATTTCTTTGTTATTATGATGATTGTGATGGTAGTATGGGGTGGTTATAATATTGCCACTGGTCATATTCATTACCGGGCAATTGTCGATTATGGAACACCGGTATCGGGAATGTCATTTGTTTTGCTTATTCGGGCATTCTCGGCTGGTTCATCATCCTTAACTGGGGTAGAAGCCGTAAGTAATGCTGTTCCTAACTTTAATAAGCCTAAAGAAAAGAATGCATCAACTACCCTGGCAATTATGAGTGCTATTTTAGCGTTCTTCTTTATTGCCGTTATCTTCTTTAGCTTTTATCTGGGGGTAGTTCCTAATTCACGGACAACAATTCTCTCCCAAATGGCCGCGCAAATCTTTGGTGGACATGGGCTAGGTTTTTACTTGTTGCAACTTTCAACTGCAATGATTTTAGCAGTTGCTGCTAATACTGGTTTCTCAGCCTTTCCAATTCTTGCCTTTAATATGGCCAAAGATAAATATATGCCACACGCATTCATGGATCGTGGTGATCGGTTAGGCTACTCTAACGGAATTATTTCCTTGGCGATTGGAGCAATTATTTTGATCTTGATCTTCCACGGTCAGACTAATATGTTAATTCCACTTTATGCGGTGGGGGTATTTGTTCCATTTACTTTATCGCAATCTGGGATGATTATTCACTGGTTTAGAGAACGGGAAGGTTTTTGGTTAGGAAAAGCCTTTATTAACCTAGTAGGAGCCTTGATTTCATTTGTTCTTGTTATTTGTTTGTTCTGGCAACACTTTGCAAATGTTTGGCCATACTTAATTATCATGCCGCTGCTTTTATGGATGTTCCATTCGATTCACCGGCACTATGTAAAAGTAGCCGCTCAATTGCGGGTTGCTGAAAAGACGAAAGTCCAATTACATGATTACGATGGCGCAACGGTGATTGTTTTAGTTGGTAATGTAACCCGAGTAACTCGTGGTGCAATTAATTACGCTCGGTCGATTGGTGATTATGTTATTGCCATGCATGTTTCGTTTGATGAAAACCCAGGCAAAGAGCATAAAACAGCAAATGAATTTAAAGCTGAATATCCAGACGTCCGTTTTGTTGATATTCACTCTTCGTACCGTTCAATCGCTAAACCAACATTACGTTTCGTTGATGTGATTGCCAAGCGGGCAGAAGCAAGAAATTATTCGACGACTGTTCTTGTTCCGCAATTTATTCCTAAGCATCCATGGCAATTGGCCTTGCATAATCAGACCAGTGTTCGTTTACGGGCGTTATTGAATTCCCGAGAGAACATTATTGTTGCTAGTTATAACTACCACCTTCAAGAATAGTTTATTAGAGAGAAAGTATTGATTTAATGAATAAAAAGCAACTATTATGGGGACTTTTGTTTGCAATTGGCCTATTTATGGCAGCAAGTTATACCATTGATAATCGTGGCTTTCATTCTGGAATATACGGTATCATTGGCTGTGCTTTAATCTTAATTGCGTATGCAGGAATGAATTGGGAAAAACTGCAATCAAAAGATCGGCATACGAGAAAAATTTTATTGCTTTTAAGCAGTATTTTAGGGATTATCATTGTCCTTGATATTGCTGAAATAATTTTAGGATAATTAAATAAAGCTTATTGAAGAGATTAGGTGACATAAGCCTAGTCTCTTTTTATATTGACTAATAATCTAAATCATATTATCCTGTTTGTTAGTCGACTAACAAAAGGAGAGATAAAAATTGCTAATAGGTCGTTTAGTAAAACAAGCTAACAATGCAATGAATCAAGAAATGAATGCATTCGCGCAACAGTATGGATTGACAGGGACGCAAATGTCGATTATTGATTTTTTAACGCATTTCCCGGGAAATAGTTGTGATCAACACCAGATTGAAAATGAATTTGGAATAAAGAGATCAACCACTACTGTATTGCTTCAACGAATGGCAAAGAAAAATTTGATTGAACGCTATCCGTCACCAGAAGATCGCCGTCAAAAAATCGTTACTCTTACTGCGGAAGGCCAAAAATTATCTTCAGATGTAAGTGCGTATATTACACAATACGAAGAGAAATTAAAAGCAGACTTTAGTGAACAAGACATTTCGAAAATAAAACGATTCTTATCAACGATGATAAAGGAGAAATGATGAATACGAATACTAAAAAAATTTCCGCAAAGGTTATTGCAGCGATTGTGGCAACTGGATTAATGTCATTTTGTGGGGTAATAGTTGAAACTTCAATGAATGTAACTTTTTCGATCCTAATGCGTGAATTTTCAATTACTACTAATCAGGTTCAATGGATGACTTCCATTTATTTGCTCTTGGTTGCAATCATTGTTCCCTTATCGGCAATTTTAAAAAGTTCTTACCGAACAAAGACACTTTTTACAGTTGCAAGCTTATTTTTTATTGGTGGAATAATTATTGATGCACTGGCACCGTCATTTTGGTTGCTTTTAGTTGGTCGTGCAATTCAGGGGATAGGGACTGGAATTGCATTACCATTGATGTTTAATATCATTATGGAGCAAGTTCCAACAGGTAAAATTGGCTTCATGATGGGAATTGGTAATCTTATTACTGGAGTTGCCCCAGCGATTGGTCCTACTTTTGGTGGAATCATTGCCAGCAAGCTTAACTGGCGGTGGGTGTTTTATTTATTGATTCCACTTTTAATTATTTCATTTTTACTTGGTGAATGGGGAATTACCCAAAAATCACCAATTGAAAAGCAACAAATTGATATTTTTAGCATGTTAATGATTGTCTTCATGTTCTGTGGCTTTGTAACAGGATTTAGTAACCTGGGAAGTCAACCATTCATGACCTTTTCAGTTGGTGGCGCATTGTTAATTGGAATCTTAGGAATGGGCCTTTTTGCTTGGCGTTCGTTAATCCTAGAAGAACCAATTTTACAATTGCGATTGTTTAGAAATAAAAACTTTTCTGGGCATGTTCTTGGTTTCTTTTTAACCCAACTTATTTCTTTAGGGTTTGCGTTCCTTTTACCAAACTATATTCAATTGGTAAATGGTAATAGTGCAATGATAGCTGGCTTGATTGTCCTCCCAGCTGGTTTTGCTGGAGCGATATTTGCACCATTAGGAGGACGAATTTTAGATAAGTTTGGCGCTCGCAAGCCTATTTTGATTGGTACTTCATTATGTCTAATTGCACTTATTGCTTTTACAATCTATGGGCAGCATTTAACAAGTACATTTATTGCGCTTGTTTATATTCTCTATATGGGTGGAATGGGGATGTGCATGGGTTGCGTAATGACAAGTGCACTAACTGTTATTGGTAAAGAAAAGCAATCACAAGGAAATGCAATTCTTAATACCCTTCAGCAATTTGCAGGGGCAATTGGTACTTCATTGGTAGCGATGATTGTAGCTGCTAATCAATCACACTTAAATGTTGTTCGTCGGGTCTCAACAGCAATTGGTACTCAAGAAGCCTTTGGTATGTTAACGGTTTTTTGTATTATAATTTGGATAAGTTACTATCGAAGTGTGAAAAAATAAAATATTAAAAAATTCAGGCTAGAAGATTCTAACCTGAATTTTTTAATATGGAATTTCGTTAAAGCGCTGATCGCCTTCAGTTATTTGAAGCTGGTTGTTAAAACGATTAATGAGCTTCTCTTTGACATTTTTTAAGTCCGTTTCGTTTACATAAATACTGGTTTCAACATTAACTCCATACTCTTCACCGGCGACCTCAAGATTATTTTCCTTGAGATAGTAAAGAAGCGGATCATGAAGAGCGTAGGTAACAGTGATTTTTAGAATTGCTTGCTTAATCCGCTGGATAAGACCAGCTTGGTGGATTGCTTCAGTAGTCGTATTGCTATATGCCCGGATGAGGCCACCTGCGCCCAGCTTAATTCCACCGAAATAACGGGTGACCACCGCTACGACATTATGGATCTTTGCTAGTTTAAGTGATTCAAGAATCGGAATTCCCGCAGTTCCACTTGGCTCGCCATTATCACTTTCTCGTTGAATTTGGTCATTGTCACCAATCATATATGCGAAGCAATTATGAGTAGCTTTTTTGTTAACTGCTTGGATGCTGGCGATAAATTGTTGAGCTTCTTCTTCTGAGGAGACACGAGCAATCGAGCAAATAAATCGGGATTTTTTAATTGTTTGCTCATAAGTGGTGTTTTTAGCAATTGTTAAATATGGTTCTGTCATTTTTAAACTTCCTTTGTGCTATTTTGATTAATTTACGTATATATAAAGTAGGAGGTGAATAATGGATTTAGACAATTATTATGGGCGACGAGTCTTAGTTCCGCGTCATGAGTTGATACAATCAGGAATTCAAGAACTACCAACAATTAGAATCGATACTGCGAATATTAGATGTTATCGCTGCAATTATGTCACAGAAAAATCGCTAGGTGCTTTGCCACGAGGTGAGTTTTATTGTCCACATTGCATTAATCTTGGTCGTGTTTCAACGTTAAATAAATTTTATCATGTTCCAGAGCCAAATCAATTTACGGTTACCGAACCGGTGTTGACCTGGAAAGGAAAATTATCGCCTCTTCAGCAACAAGCTTCAGAAAAAATTTCCCAGGGAATGGCTGATCATGTTCAGCAATTGTTATGGGCAGTTACAGGTGCCGGGAAGACTGAGATGATGTTTGCGGGGATCGCTGCAGCAATTAAACGTGGTGAAAGAATTGGAATAGCTTCTCCACGAGTAGATGTCTGTTTAGAATTATTTCCTCGTTTAAAAGCTGCTTTTGCTAATTGTGATATTGCTCTTTTGCATGGTCGACAAGAATTACCTTATCATTATGCCCAACTGACTATTTGCACAACTCATCAATTGCTTCGTTTCTATCATGCTTTTGATAATTTAATTATTGATGAAGTAGATGCCTTTCCGTATGCTGCTAATGCTTCGTTATTATATGCGACTAAGCAAGCAATAAAAGAGAACGGAGGGTGTCTTTACTTAACTGCGACCCCAGGTGATGCTTTGCTGCGAGAAATTAAAAGTAAACGATTAGTTGTTAATTATTTGCCTCTTCGTTATCATGGGCATTTACTTCCACAAATAAAAGTTAGACTAGCTTTTGGATGGCGGCGACGTTTAGAAAGACAGCAATTACCCCCGCAAGTTATTCAACAGTTGCAGGAAACGCTAAGGGAAGGCCATCGCTTTTTGCTATTTATTCCTCATATTGCAGATTTAGCATTGGTTGAAGCTGCATTACGGCATTCTTTTGCAACTTTCCGCTTTGCTACTGTTCATGCAAGTGATCCAGAACGATTAGAAAAAGTTCAAAAAATGCGTGATGGTGATTACGACTTTTTAGTCACGACTTCTATTCTTGAACGGGGGGTTACTTTTCCAGAAATTGATGTCTATGTTTTGGGTGCTGATGATCCAGTTTTTTCCTCCTCGGCATTAGTGCAAATTGCTGGTCGAGCTGGACGTGCGCAAAGTCGGCCAACTGGACGGGTTGTTTTTTGGATTAATTGTAATTGTCGACAAGTTAATCAAGCTATTTCTCAGGTGAAGTACTTGAATCGGAAAGGTCAAAGGTTGATAGATGGAGTGTCTTTTGTGTAATAAAAGAATATCTTTCCAGCTAAGTTTGAAAGATATTTTTAGCTTTCGCGAAATTATCATGCCTGTACTATGTGCTAAATGTAAGGAAAGTTTTGTGCGCTGGGATGATCACGGATGTGCAGGATGTGGTAGAAACAATACTGGTAAAAATAGTTCCTTATGTGCAGACTGTCAGACTTGGAAGAAACTTTACGGTTGGTACTTGCATCATCGAGGATTATATCGGTATAACGAGGCGATGAAAGAATATATGCAACGTTATAAATTTAATGGCGATTATCGTTTGCGAGAGGTGTTTCAGCGTGAACTTAGCAAAGTGGTTAATGAACAGAAAGCAGATTTAATTGTCCCGATTCCAGTAACGTCGACAACGATGCAAACGCGCGGCTTTAATCAAGTTGTTGGTCTACTACGAGAAGTACCTTACCAATCAATCTTAGGAACTAGGGCAAGTTCAAAAGTAGCGCAATCAAGCAAGACAAAAGAAGAAAGACTTACAACTAAGCAACCATTTATACTTAAATCTCCAGAAGAAGTAATTAATAAACGGATCCTTTTAGTTGATGATGTCTATACTACAGGAAGGACGTTGTACCATGCAGCAGTACTTTTTAAACAAGCCGGCTGTAAAGAGATTGGTAGCGTTTCACTAGCACGTTAAATTCTTATTAAGATGCATTAATAAAGTTTGTTAATTAACACAAACTAATCTATAATAAAAATAGGATATGAGAAGAGTGGTCCTTCTGATATCAGATCAAGCAATTGCTTGGCTGAAAGGAGAGAAGTACAATGTTAAAGTTCAATATTCGTGGTGAAAATGTCGAAGTTACTGAGTCAATTCGTGATTACGTTGTAAAGCGAATCAGCAAGCTTCAAAAGTTCTTTGAAGATAGTGTTGAAGCTACCGCCCACGTGAACTTAAAAGTTTATCCAAACCGGACGTATAAGGTTGAAGTAACAATTCCACTTCCATACCTAACGTTGCGGGCAGAAGAGACTTCTAATGATATGTATGGAAGTATTGACTTAGTTACTGATAAGCTTGAACGGCAAATCCGGAAGTACAAGACGAAGGTTAACCGTAAGTCACGTGAAAAGGGTTTAAAGAACCTTGAATTCATCCCATCTGATAATGATGGAACAGATGGACAAGATGATGAATTAAAGATTGTACGGACGAAGCAAGTTTCATTAAAGCCAATGGATCCTGAAGAAGCTGTCCTTCAAATGGATATGCTTGGACACAATTTCTTTATCTTCCAAGATGCTGAAACTAATGGTACAAGCATTGTTTACCGTCGTAATGATGGTCGTTATGGCTTGATTGAAGCTGAATAGTCAATGCCAATATGAAGAGCGCGGATGAGAAATCATTGGCGCTTTTTGTATCTTATAACTTATAGCCACCTTGTAATATCCATACTAATAATTTTTATTTATACCATGAACGTGGTAAAATATTATGGTTAGAGTAAAAAAATATAATTGGCTTGAGTAGTACTTTTTTATTGATTTTGGACTTAAGCCAGAAAGTAGGAAGGACGCTTTTATGGCCAATATTCTAAAAAAATGGATTGAAAGCGATCGTCGTGAATTACGGCGAATTAACAAAATAGCAAATAAAGTCGAGAGTTATGCTAAACAAATGTCTGAACTAACTGATGAACAGCTTCAGGCAAAAACTGATGAATTTCGGGAACGTTATAAAAAAGGTGAATCCTTGGATCATATGTTGCCAGAAGCATTCGCAGTTTCTCGTGAAGGTGCTAAGCGGGTCTTAGGACTATATCCATTCCATGTCCAGATCATGGGGGGGATTGTTCTCCACGAAGGTAATATTGCAGAAATGCGGACTGGTGAAGGTAAGACATTAACTGCCACAATGCCGGTTTACCTTAATGCGATCTCGGGAAAAGGTGTTCATGTTATTACTGTTAACGAATACTTGTCAAAGCGTGATGCTACCGAAATGGGACAGCTTTATAATTGGCTTGGATGTTCTGTTGGTATTAACAACTCAGAGATGAGCCCTGATCAAAAACGAGAAGCATATAAAGCTGATATTATGTATTCCACTAATAGTGAAATTGGATTTGATTACCTTCGTGATAACATGGCCGTTTACAAAGAAGACCAAGTCCAACGTGGGTTAAACTATGCTTTAGTTGATGAGGTGGATTCAATTTTAATTGATGAAGCGCGAACACCGTTAATCATTTCAGGACCAGGAACGGGAACTTCTAAGTTATACAAACAGACTGATCGGTTTGTTAAGCAGTTAAAGAAAGATGTTGATTACAAGATTGATCTTGAATCAAAGACAGTTTCATTAACTGATGAAGGAATTAAAAAAGCTGAAAAATACTTCAACCTAAAGAACCTATATGATCCAGAAAATACTGCGTTGACCCACCACTTGGATCAGGCTTTGCGTGCTAACTATATCATGCTTTTAGATAAGGATTATGTGGTTCAAGATGGTGAAGTATTAATTGTTGACTCCTTTACTGGACGTGTAATGGAAGGTCGGCGTTTCTCTGATGGCCTGCACCAAGCTATTGAAGCCAAAGAAGGCGTAGAAATTCAAGAAGAAAACAAGACAATGGCTAACATTACATACCAGAACTTATTCCGGATGTATAACAAACTGGCGGGGATGACTGGTACTGCTAAAACTGAACAAGAAGAATTCCGTGAAATTTACAACATGGAAACTATTACTATCCCCACTAACCGTCCCGTTCAGCGGAAAGACGAGCCTGACTTGCTTTATCCAACATTACAAAGTAAGTTTGCAGCTGTTGTCGATCGGATTAAGAAACTTCATGCTAAAGGGCAACCAATTTTAGTTGGGACAGTTGCTGTTGAAACTTCTGAATACCTATCTCAACTTCTTGATAAAGAGAACATTCCGCATGTTGTTTTAAACGCTAAGAATCACGCTAAGGAAGCGGAAATTGTTAAAAATGCTGGTCAAAAAGGTGCAGTAACTATCGCTACCAACATGGCTGGGCGGGGGACAGATATTAAGTTAGGCCCTGGAGTACGTGAAATTGGTGGACTTGCGGTTATTGGTACTGAACGACATGAATCACGGCGGATTGATAATCAGCTTCGTGGACGTTCTGGACGGCAAGGTGATCCTGGTCTATCACAATTCTACCTATCGCTTGAAGATGATTTGATGAAGCGATTTGGTGGGGACCGGATCAAAGCCTTCTTAGAACGGATGAAGGTTAATGATGAAGATGCTGTCATTAAAAGTCGTTTCTTAACTCACCAGGTTGAATCAGCTCAAAAGCGGGTTGAAGGTAACAACTACGATTCACGGAAGAACGTTCTTCAATATGATGATGTTATGCGTGAACAACGTGAAATCATCTATAAAGAGCGGCAACAAATTATCACTGAAGATAAGTCGCTGAAGTGGGTCCTTATGCCAATGTTTAGACGGACAATCCAGCGTGAAGTTGATCAACATACCCTTGGTGACAAGAAGGATTGGGATTTACAAGGAATTGTTGACTTTGCAGAAGAAGTCTTAATCAAGCCTGATACCATCACAGTTAAGGATCTAGAAGGTAAATCACCTCAAGAAATGGTGGATTACTTGATGACATTTGCCCAGGGAGTTTATAAGGAAAAGCAAAAACAACTTTATGATCCAGCACAAATGCTTGAATTTGAAAAGGTTGTTATTTTGCGGGTAGTTGACTCACACTGGACTGATCATATTGACATCATGGATCAATTCCGGCAGTCAGTTGGCTTACGTGGATATGGACAATTAAATCCATTGGTTGAATATCAAACTGCTGGTTATCACATGTTTGAACAAATGATTGCTGATATTGAGTACGAAACTACTCGACTCTTCATGAAGTCAGAAATTCGGCAAAATGTAACACGTTAATTGTTAATTACTACTAGGTACGGCAGTAAGGTAACCCATGGCGGTACCGCTGCCGTATTGTTGTATAACGGAGGTTCGATTGTGGAATTAAATGAAGCAAAAAAACAAGTAGAATCAATGCAAAAAGAAGTTACGCACTTCGGGAGGTCTCTTTGACTTAGATGCACTAGATGAGCGCATTGCAGAAATTGAACAGGAAATGGCTCAACCAGACTTTTGGAATGATAATGAGCAGGCACAGAAGGTTATTGCGGAAAATAATATTTTAAAAGAGAAACGGGATACTTTTGTGAATTTACGTGATCAGATTGGCGATCTTGAAACGTCGCTTGAATTACTCGCGGTCGAACCGGACGATGATTTACAAAAAGAGTTCGAAGCATCATTTACAAATACACAAAAGGCCTTAGAACAGTATCGGTTGACCCAACTTCTTGATGGGGAATACGACGCTAAAAATGCTATTTTAGAAATTCATCCCGGAGCGGGCGGCACTGAGGCCCAAGATTGGGGTGAAATGCTTCTGCGGATGTATGTTCGTTGGGGTGAACAGCATGGCTTCTCTGTTGAAACAGCAAGTTATGAAGCCGGTGATGAAGCTGGTATCAAGAGTGTTACGCTGCTAATTAAAGGGCATAATGCGTTTGGTTACCTTCGCAGTGAAAAGGGAGTCCATCGGCTTGTTCGTATTTCCCCATTTGATGCGGCTGGTCGGCGTCATACATCATTTGCTTCGGTTGACGTAATGCCAGAGTTGGATGATAGTGTTGAGGTTGATATTGATCCATCAGATTTACGAGTTGATACTTTCCGGTCTAGTGGTGCTGGTGGTCAGCATATTAATAAAACGGAATCTGCTGTTCGGATTACGCATATTCCAACCGGGATTGTAACCTCTTCTCAAGCTGAACGATCCCAACTCCAAAACCGAGTGACTGCAATGAATATGTTAAAATCAAAGTTATATGAACTGGAAGAAGAAAAGAAAGCGAAAAAACGGGCGGAAATTGAGGGTGAACAACTTGATATTGGTTGGGGTTCTCAAATTCGTTCATATGTTTTTCACCCATACACCCTAGTCAAGGATAATCGAACGGGTTATGAAACCCATAATGGGCAAGCTGTAATGGACGGGGACCTTGATCCATTTATTGATGCTTTCCTCCAGTGGAAACTTAGTCAAAAGAATCCTCAATAAGTTATTTGGTTTGGAAGGAAGTGAGTAAAGTGCGCGAAAGTCAACATAAAAGATTAACTCGCTCAGGATCAGATCGAATGATAGCTGGTGTATTTGGCGGAATTGGCCAGTACTTTAAGATTCAGCCAAATATTTTACGGATTTTATATGTCTTACTGACTATTTTTACCGGTTTTGTTCCAGGTATTATTATCTATATTATTTTGATAATAATAATGCCTGCTGATCCACAAAATCCCGATTTACTAGGATTTTTAAAGTCCTTCAGTGAATCACAAAAAACATCTCAACAGCCTCACCAACGTTCTCGGCGGACTTTAACGAATGTCGAGGAAAAAGACATTAAAAGAAATGGAAGATCATGATGGAATTTTGGAAACGAGTATTGATTGATACAATCCTTTTTATTGCCCTTGCTGGTTTATTTGCCGGAACAGGGATGTTTTATATCACAAGTGCTTGGATTGCACCATTGGCAAGCTTTGTGTTAGCAATTTTGAACGTTGCTATTAAGCCAATTTTAGTAATTTTATCGTTGCCGATTAATATTTTGACCCTGGGCCTTTTTAGTGTTGTAATTAATGGAATTATGCTACAACTAACATCGATGCTTGTCGGGTCGGCAAACTTTCATTTTTCGTCATTTGGTTCTGCAATGTTGATTGCGATTATTATGGCAATTTTCAATGCAGTTATCACAAGTCACGAGGATAGATTGTAAAGGAGTGGAGAAAAATGCCAAACAATGTAACGGTGCAAGAATTAGTTGATAAGGTCCGGTTAAAAGTCTTGCAAGGAGAAGATTACCTCCAACGTAAGATAACAACCAGTGATATTTCACGGCCGGCTCTTGAATTCGCGGGGTATTTCAAGCATTATCCAGCAGCACGGATTCAATTGTTAGGAATCACGGAAACCTCATTTGCTAAAGACTTAACTCATGAGCAACGTGAGGAGTACATGACAAAAATGTGTATGCCACAAACGCCATGTTTTGTTATCTCAACTAATCTGCCAATTCCTAAGGAGCTAAAGAAGGCGGCGGAAGATGCAAAAATTCCAATCTTAGGAACGCATTTAACCTCTTCTCAAATATTAAGTAACATGACTTCTTACTTGCTTGAACGTTTGGCACCACGAAAGTCTCTCCACGGTGTATTAGTTGATATCAGTGGGGTTGGAGTGCTCATTACTGGTGATTCGGGAGTGGGTAAGAGTGAGACCGCGTTGGAACTTGTGCGTCGTGGACACCGACTGATTGCTGATGATCGGGTAGAAGTTTACGCCCGTGACGAACAGACTTTGGTAGGGACTGCTCCGCAAATTTTAAAACACTTAATGGAAATTCGTGGAATTGGAATTATTGATGTCTCTACGCTCTATGGAACAGGGGCAATTATGCCTTCTGATCAAATTAGTTTAATTGTTCACCTTGAAACGTGGACTCCGGATGTACAATTTGATCGTCTTGGTGACCGTGGAGATACTCAAACAATTCAAGGTGTCATTGTGCCTAAAGTCTCTGTGCCGGTAAAAACTGGTCGTAATTTAGCAATTATTATTGAATCAGCTGCAATGAATTATCGGGCTGAGACAATGGGCTATGATGCGACTGAAACATTTGATCGAAACCTTAACCAGTTGATTAAGCAGAATTCGGAACGTGATAGTAAGAATAATAAGGGGTCGGCAAACTAGATGATTAATCAAGGAATAAAAGCCGCTTTAAACCCAATCGCTTTCCAAGGTGGTCCGTTTACTATCCACTGGTATGGCGTCATTATTGCTAGCGGGGTAGTTTTGGCTCTTTTGTTAGCCGTTCGTGAAGGAAAGCGAGAGGGGATTCCTGAAGATGATTTTTATGATTATCTTCTATGGGCGCTTCCGATTGCGATAATTTGCGCACGGATTTACTATGTCGTATTTCAGTGGAGCTACTACTCCCAGCATCCAAGTGAGATTATTGCTATCTGGGATGGTGGAATTGCGATATATGGAGCGATTTTAGGAGGCTTTATTGTTTTACTTGTCTTTTGCCATTACCGCCATTTATCTAGCTGGCTGATGATGGACATCATTGCCCCAACCCTTATTATGGCTCAAGGAATTGGCCGGTGGGGTAACTTTATGAATCAAGAGGCATTTGGTGATATTACGACACGGGCGCATTTAATGGCTCAGCATATTCCAAATTGGATAATAAACCAAATGTATATCGGTGGTCACTATCGAATTCCAACGTTCTTATACGAGTCATTATGGGATTTAACCGGTTTTGCATTATTAATGTTACTTCGCCATCGCAAACATCTATTTCGTCGCGGTGAAATTTTCTTAACTTATGTAATGTGGTATGCGTTTGGCCGCTTCTTTATTGAAGGAATGCGGACCGATAGTTTAATGCTTGGAAGTATTCGCATTTCACAATTACTTTCGATAGTGTTTTTTGTCAGTGCATTAATAATACTAATAATTCGACGTCATAAAAATATTCCGTGGTATTATAACGGAATAAACAAAAATTAATTGAATTAGAGAAGGAGAAAAAATTATGGCAGAAAAAATTGCTGTTTTAGGTGCTGGTTCGTGGGGCAGTGTTTTAGCAAACATGCTTACAGAAAATGGCCACGATGTAACATTATGGTCTCGTAATGAGGAACAAGTTAAGCAATTAAATACTGAACATACAAATCCTCGCTATATGAAAGATTTTGTTTATTCTACTAACTTAACAGCAACAACGGACATGAAAAAAGCTGTTAAGGGTGCCAGTGTGGTCCTGATTGTAATTCCAACAAAGGGTCTTCGTGAAGTTGCTAAGCAATTAAATGCAATTTTGACTGAATTACATCAAAAACCGCTAGTTATTCACGCAACGAAAGGCTTAGAACAAAATACTTATAAGCGGCCATCGGAAATGCTTAGCGAAGATATTTCTCCTGAAAACCGTCAGGCAATTGTTGTTTTATCAGGTCCGAGTCATGCTGAAGATGTGGCGATTAAAGATATGACAGCTGTAACCGCAGCTTGTGAGGACCTGGCCAGTGCTAAAAAGGCGCAGAAGTTATTTAGTAATTCTTATTTCCGTGTGTACACTAATGACGATGTAATTGGTGCCGAATTTGGCGCAGCCTTAAAGAACATTATTGCAATTGGTGCTGGAGCTATTCAGGGACTTGGTTATCATGATAATGCTCGGGCAGCGTTAATTACTCGTGGACTTGCAGAAATTCGCCGATTGGGAGTTGCTTTTGGTGCCAACCCGATGACTTTTATTGGTCTTTCTGGGGTTGGTGACCTTGTTGTTACTGCTACCAGTAAAAATTCTCGAAATTGGCGTGCTGGCTATCAATTGGGGCAAGGAAAAAAGCTTCAAGATGTAATTGATAATATGGGAATGGTTATCGAAGGTGTCTATACTACCAAAGCCGCTTATGAATTAAGTCGTAAACGACAAGTACAGATGCCAATTACCGAAGCTCTTTACCGTGTTTTGTATGAAGGCGAAGATATTAAAACTGCAATTTCTCAATTAATGGACCGAGATCTTACTTCAGAAAACGAATAAATATGGTAAAATGCTAGAGGATGGATATTGAGAGAAATTGAAACATGGAAAGGGTTTTATAAGTATGAAACGTGTTAGAAAAGCCATTATTCCTGCTGCCGGTTTAGGAACTCGTTTTCTTCCTGCAACAAAGGCATTGGCAAAGGAAATGTTACCAATTGTTGATAAGCCAACAATTCAATTTATTGTTGAAGAAGCGCGCAAATCAGGAATTGAAGATATTGTTGTTGTTGATGGAAAGAATAAGCGGTCGATTGAAGACCATTTTGACTCTAATCCAGAGTTGGAAGATAATCTTCGTTCAAAACACAAGGATGAGATGTTAAAGATGGTTGAAGAAACAACCGATGTTAATATTTACTTCATTCGTCAATCTCATCCTCGTGGTTTAGGGGACGCTGTTTTAACTGCTCGTGATTTTATCGGGGATGAACCATTTGTTGTTATGCTTGGGGATGACCTTAATAACATTAACAACAAGAATGAAGCTTTAACAAAGCAATTGATTGAAAGTTATAACCAAACTGGCGCATCTACTCTTGCTGTTATGCGGGTTCCACATGAAGATACTGCAAAGTATGGTGTAATTAATCCTAGCAAGGAAGTTACGCCAGGTCTCTATAACGTAACTAGCTTCGTTGAAAAGCCAGCTCCTAAAGATGCCCCAAGTGATTTAGCAATTATTGGTCGGTATGTCTTTACTCCAGAAATCTTTGACGTATTGGCAAAGACTAAGCCAGGTAAGGGCGGCGAAATTCAATTAACTGATGCAATTGATACTCTGAACCAAACTCAACGGGTATTCGCTCGTGAATACAAGGGTGACCGTTACGATGTTGGTAATAAGTTTGGCTGGGTTAAGACAAACATTGAATATGGTTTGGAACACCCACAAGTTAAAGAAGAATTGCGTGAATACATTAAGGAATTAGGCGCAAAACTTGCTGCTGAAGATAAGCAAAATAATTCTAAGAAGTAAGACTAGCATTAGCCTTTTAACAAAATTAAACCTTCAAGATTCGTTATAGGGATCTTGAAGGTTTATTTTTTTTACATATCTTCAACAACGACATATTCCATATCAAGTGGACCGTGAACACCAACGATTAGTACCATTTCAATATCACCAGAATTAGATGGGCCGGTAATAAAGTTGATGTTTGATGTTTGTAAACTACCATCCTGAATTGCTTTTTGATAATAATCCATTGCTTGCCGTGAACGTGGTAAAATTTTGCTTTTTGGCACAATAGCTAGGTAATGGGTTGGAAGAAAATGGAACATCCGTCCTTGTTGTGGGTAGGTTGCAACGGTTACGGTCCCTGACTCGGCTAATAGAAAGTCCGCAAAGCCAATTGCCCCATCACTGTTATTTGCATTTACAATGTTTTGCCGCCCAAATTCAGGCTCCCAATAGTAAATAGGATCTACTCGCAAATTATCCTGCCATTTCCCCAATGAATAATCTTGCCACTTCTCTTCATCAAAGGAGGGAAGCATTAAACTTTTAATCTCTTTTTCTTGGATAAAATCATTGAGAGTGTGGCCAAGATCGGCTGATTTAACAACATGGAAATCAACATGAACTTCTTCGCTATTTTTGCGTGCGAGTTCAAGAAGTTCATCTTGACTTTTTCCAGCAAGGGTAGTTTCTGGAAGATCATTAACGGGGACAAATGGATCTTCACCAAGCGTATGGCGAGGACGGTTGGCAGCCTTTGCAATTCGATTTAAGAAGTCTTCTTGATTTTTAGCAGTGTCTGCTTCTTGTAAGTAATCAGTCATTTTTCTGCTCCTCCTCTTCTTCGTAATGACGATACCAATGCCGGAAGTTTTGATGATACTTCGGCGGAACAGCGAGATCACGAACGTCTACCCAGCCATGAGCTAGTTTAGGAGCAATTGCGGGAAGGTGGTTAATTTTACCATCTGGATAAAGGTTCTTAATGTCTTCAGGAGTTGTTTTCTTGCCAAATGGCTCAAGAGCAATATGAGCAAATCGCATTGCATCATTAAAAAGCGTAGGGGAGCTGGTACCTTTACCAACTGCCTTCAAAAGAGCATTTGAAGGACTGTGATCTAAATGAAGCTCATCAATTTCTACATAACGGTGATGACGGATTAACTCATGAAGAGGAATTTTAACAGGACAAGTTTCCGTGCAAGCAGCACATAAACTACATGCATATGGCAATTCCTTGAATTCTTGATAACCGCCTAAAATCGGTGAAAGAACTTCACCCATTGGTCCAGGATAAATCGATCCATAGCCCTTTCCACCGACTTGTCGGTAAACGGGGCAAACGTTTAAGCAAGAACCACAACGAATACATTGCAGCATTGGTTCAAAATCAGAATTCAGCATCTTGGAACGACCATTATCAACAATGACAACATAGAAGTCGTCTGGTCCATCGGCTTCATCTGCTTCCTTACCTTTCGAAAAAGTACAGTAACTAGTTAGTTTTTGACCAACTGCACTTCGACATAAAACATTGTCGAGGACTTCTGCTTCTTTTAAGCTTGGTACAATTCGTTCCATCCCCATGACTACAACCTGGGTTTTAGGAATTGCCATACTTATATCAGCATTTCCTTCGTTTGTGACCAAGTTAATCATCCCGTTATCAGCAATCGCAAAATTACAGCCAGTAATGCCAAAATCAGCTTGCATAAAGTAATTGCGGAGATAGTGGCGGACAAATCTTGCCATGTGTTCAGGGTCGTTATCACCATCATAACCGAGTTTTTCAAAAACTTTTTGAATTTGGTTGCGGTTTTTATGCAATGTAGGGAAAACAATATGAGTTGGTTCATCCCAGTTATCTTCCTGTAAAATAAACTCGGCTAAATCGGTTTCCATTAATGAAAGGCCAGGGATAGTCAATAGTTCTTTATCAAGGCCAATTTCTGTAGTGACCATTGACTTTGATTTAACAACGTGATGAGCTTGCTTTTTGATTGCTAATTGTTTAATAAAGGCACTTGCTTCGTCACCATCCTTGGCAAAGAAAACATGACCACCATTTTTTTGAACGTTGTCACTGAATTCTTCCAAGTAATCCGGAAGGTGCTTAATAACATGTTGACGAATTTCGGCAGAGAGATCACGCCAACCTTCCCAATGACCTAACTGGCGGCGCGCTTCTGTTCGTTTTTGGAATTGAGCGTCTTGTGCTTTAGCAACCGATGCCCGCATAAATTTATCGGCTTCCGCGTCCTTGATTCGTTCCGTAAAAGGCTTATCGCTTGTGGCTATTCCCATCTAAAACACCCCGTTTCCGTTTGCTGGTACCATTACATGATCCGTATCTTTGACATAAGTGATCCGGCTAGTGTCAACGTTATGATTAAGGACCTCAGCAATGTGCATAATTGTAATGTGAGAGCCATCCCGGCGACGGTTAATTCGTCCACCAATATTCATTAAACATGTTTGCTCACAAGCAATAAGAATATGTGCTTTTGTCTTCAAAACATTATTTGCTTTATCATCGACCATCGCTTCAGAGAGAAGGGGTTCTTTAGCAGAGAATGTTCCACCAAAGCCACAACATAATTGAATGTTATGAAGGGGGATGAGTTCGAGACCCTTGACGTGTTCAAGAAGAACAATTGGTGCCGTGCGTTCACCAAGAAGACGAGTCATGTGACAAGAACGGTGAAAGGTTGCCGTATCATCTAGGTCTGCACCACAATCAAGAATACCGAGAACCCGGTAAATAAATTGCGTTAGTTCAAAAGATTTATCATAAAGGGCTTGTGCTTTCTTCGAATACTCTGGATCATCTTTGAAAATGTTCTTGTATTCATGAAGCATGGCAACACATGATCCGGAAGGCCCAACAATATAATCGGCGTCAATACTTAAAAGGGCATCGAGTTGATTTTTAAATGTAGCAATTGTTTCACGATCATAACCGCTATTATAAGTTGGTTGTCCGCAGCAAATTTGTTTATCGGGGAAAAAGGTTTCGCAGCCAAAACGTTGGAGAAGTTCAACCGTTGCCTTTCCGACATCTGGATAAAGCAGATCAACAATACAGGTAGAAAAAATACAGACTTTCATACATGCGTGCATTAATTGGATGCACTTCGCCTCCTTAAAAATCGAAAAAATATAATTGCTTATCATAATAAGTATAACTCAAATATGATAAAATTAGGTTTGAAAACGATTTAATTGATTAAATATTCTATATAAAATTATAATATTAGTTATAGTTCGATAAAGAATATCACTGATAAAAAGTAAGCTAAACGATAGACAAAAAGATCCAAAGTCGGTATGATATGGATAGTAAAAAAATTATTCGAGGAGGAAGAGAGAAATGGCTGAAAGTAAGCAATATGATGTTGTAATCATTGGTGCCGGCCCTGGTGGAATGACCGCAGCAATGTATGCCTCACGTGCAAACCTATCTGTCTTGATGCTTGATCGTGGAATTTACGGCGGAAACTTGAATAATACTGCTGAAATTGAAAATTATACAGGATTTAAGAGTGTTAAGGGTCCTGAACTTGCCCAACAGATGTATGAAGGTGCAACTCAATTTGGCGCAGAATATGCTTATGGAACAGTAACCAAAGTGGAACTTGATGGTGACTTAAAGAAGATCACTACTGATATGGATGAAACATATACTGCAAAGGCGGTTGTAATTGCGACTGGATCTGATCAGCGGCACCTCAATGTCCCTGGAGAAGAAGAATTTGGTGGCCGTGGTGTTTCATACTGTGCAGTTTGTGATGGAGCTTTCTTTAAGGGAAAGCATTTAATCGTTGTTGGCGGTGGTGATGCGGCTGTTGAAGAGGGGGTTTACTTAACGCAATTGGCTTCCAAAGTAACAGTGCTTGTTCGTCGTGATGAGCTCCGGGCTGAACCAATTATTCAAGCAGAAGCGATGAATAATGACAAGATTGAGTTTGTTTACAACACTAGTGTGACTGAAATTGTTGGGGATGATATTAAAGTAACGGGTGTTAAAACTCATAATAATAAGACTGGTGAAGATGGTGAAATGGCTGCAGATGGCGTCTTCATTTATGTTGGCAATTTCCCAATGACCGCTGCTTTTAAGAATTTAGATATTCTAGATGATCAAGGCTGGGTAAAGACTGATGAGCGAATGCGGACGGCAGTACCAGGTATTTTTGCCATTGGGGACGTTCGTGAAACACCATTACGACAGGTTGCAACAGCTGTTGGTGATGGTGCAATTGCTGGACAGCAAGTTTACCAATACATTAAATCGATGGCTTAATAAAAAGGATGTTAGAGAAAAGCTCTAGCATCTTTTTTTGTTTAGTGTTATAGTTTTGATTAAAAAATAATTAGAAAAGGAGGGCGATTACTATTGGAAAATGATGAAAAGGTAAAGCTATTACAGAAGTTGATCCAGATAAATACTGTAAATGGTAATGAAGAAGACGAAGCTAATTATATTAAAAGGGTCTTAGAAGCTCATCATATTTCTTGCAAACTAGTTTCCTTTGCACCAAATCGAACCAATTTAATTGCAGAGATTGGTAATGATAAGGGGCCGGTACTCGCCCTAGCTGGACACTTGGATACTGTTGATCCAAGTGATCCGCAAAAATGGACATACCCGCCATTCGCTGGCCAATTAGTAGACCGTAAAATCTATGGTCGGGGTGCAGTTGATATGAAGTCCGGGTTGGCAGCCATGGTGGGTGCTTTAATTGAGCTTCAAGAAGCAGATTTGCCAAAACATGGGAAAGTTCGCCTGATTGCCACTGTTGATGAAGAAGTTGGAGGAAAGGGTTCGCTTGAACTTACTGATCAAGGATACGTACACGATGTTGACGCAATGATCATTGGGGAAGCTACCACTGGTCAAATCGAGTATGCCCACTGTGGCTCCTTTGATTATATTGTTGAATCTCATGGGAAATTAGCTCATAGTTCACAACCAGAATTAGGGGCAAATGCTGTTACAAATCTAGTGAAATTTATCAATAAAGAATCACGGGCATTTGACGATGCAGCAGTAAGTCCCACCCTAGGAAAATTAATTCATAGTGTGACTGTCTTTCATGGTGGAGAGCAGTTAAACTCAATTCCTGATTTTGCATACTTAAAAGGAAATGTTCGCACGATTCCAGAATGTGATAATGTGGAGACGCAAAAAAGATTACAGGATATTATTGATGGGTTAAACAAGAAACCTAAAATTCAATTGAAGTTAAAAGTTGTTGCCAGTTTTATGCCAGTGGTTACAAATAAGCAAGATCGCTTCATTGCCCTTGCTCAAACGGCAATTAAAAAGGTTAGCGGCAGGCAACCGGATGTAGTGATTTCTCATGGGGCAACGGATGCATCCCGCTATGTTTTAGACAATCACAACTTTCCAATAATTGAATACGGACCAGGGATTGAAAAGTTATCACACCAAATTGATGAACGTATTGCGCTTGATGATTATTTAACGGCTCAGCAAGCTTATGTTGAAATTGCTAAACAATATTTGAATAATACTAAAGACGATGAACAGGCTAGTAGTTAAGCATGACCGTACAGAGACTCCGGCTGATGGAAAAGGAGCTTTTATGCTAATGAATCACACCTGGGAGTAAAGATTTTTTGATTGAAAGAAGAATCCGGGAGTCACCCGTTATCACAAAGAGTTTCGTCGCAAATGACTGAACTTAATGAGGCAGTTGCTGTGAGGTAGCTGTGAAAAAAGGTGGCACCACGCATACTAAATACGTCCTTTGAAGATTTATTCTTCAAGGGGCGTTTTTTGATAAAGGAGAAGATAAGTATGAAGAAAAAGATAATTAATTTCGAATTAGTTTTAATATTGCTTTTACCTTTAATTGTTTTTACAAGTGGCTTTAAGATTCAAAATGAGAATTACCGGGCGAACCACACTGATACGTGGGAAAGAATAAAGAAGCGGGGAACATTACTTATCGGGGTTGATGATACTTTTGTTCCAATGGATTTTCGGAAGAAGAATGGTCAACTGGTTGGTTATGATGTTGATTTATCCCGCGCAGTTGCGAAAGTTTTAGGATTGAAAGCTGATTTTCAGTCAATTGATTGGTCAATGAAGGAAACCGAATTAAAAAATGGCACAATTGATTGTATTTGGAACGGCTATACAGCTACTCCTTCCCGACAAAAACGAATTGCATTTAGTCGGGTTTATGAACTCTCTGGGCAATCATTAGTGGTGCGGAAAAATAGTAAAATTAAAAATTTCAAGGATATGAAAGGAAAGGTATTAGGAATTCAAGAAAGTTCAACCGCTCAAACTGATTTTGACAAATATCCTCAAGTATTGAAGAGGCTAGTTAAAGGACAAAAGCCAATTCTTTATCAAGATAACTCAAGTGCTTTCATGGATCTGCAAGCAGGCCGAACACAAGGAGTACTTGCCGGGACTGTCTATGCCGGCTATTATGCGACTCACATTGCAAATAATAATAATTATAAATTGATTTCAGCATCTGCTTATCCTGCAGACCGAGTTGCAATTGGAATGAGGAAGGGGGACCGGACGCTTATTAATAAAATTAACTATGCTCTTGGGGTTCTTCAAAAAGATGGTACCTTACGACGGATTAATAAAAAATGGCTAGGAATTAATAGTAATTATCTGGGACCGGTTGCTGAATTTCAAAAATCCAACAATAATCGTTAATGATTTGTTAAAATTTTATATAACAAGGACTAAGGAGGTTTTTTAATGGGTGCAATCAAATGTAATGATACATTAGCGGTGTCAATTCATCGGATTCGTAATTCAGATTTAAACGAGCACGGGACAGTATACGGGGGACGAATCTTAGAATTGATTGATGGTCAAGCCTCGGTAGCAGCAATGCGAGTAGCTCGAACAACAGTTGCAACAGTGTCAATGGATGAGATCCAATTTCTGCGACCATTTGACCTTCAAGATTCAATGTGTATGGAGGCATATGTTACTGGCTTTGGGAAGCGGTCAATTGAAGTGTTTACAAAAGTAATTGGCGAGCACTTGATGACCGGTGAACGTTTCCTCGGCTTTTATTGTTTTATGACTTTTGTAATTCTTGATCCTGAAAAACAAACGGCATTTAATAAATTAATTCCAGAAACTGAAGAGCAAAAGACGTTAATGGCAACATATTCTCAACGTGTTAAGCAACGGCAAAACCAGCGGCAAAAACAGCAAGAATTTCTGCCTCATATTTCAATTTCCAAGCCGTGGTAAAACTTTAGTAAATTTTTAAGTGAAAAGCGACAGATAGCATTTTATGCGGTATACTAAAAAGCAGAGTATGACATAAAGGAGACATTATTGTGAGCTGGAAAGATACTTATAAGGTTTGGCAAGAACGAACAGATCTTGAACCAGACTTAAAGCAAGAATTAGCTGCAATGAGCGACGATAAAGAAATTGAGGATGCCTTTTACGGTCCACTATCATTCGGAACTGCAGGAATGCGGGGACTAATGGGACCAGGAATTAACCGGATGAATGTTTACACTGTCCGTCAAGCGACTGAAGGTTTGGCAACTTTAATGGATTCATTGGGTGATGATATTAAAAAACGAGGAGTCGCTATTGGTTACGATTCTCGGCACAACTCCCGTAAATTTGCTCATGATGCTGCTCGTGTATTAGGTGCTCATGGGATTAAGGTTTATATCTATGATAATTTACGCCCAACGCCTGAATTGTCATTTGCAGTTCGTCACATGGGAACTTATGCAGGGATCATGATTACCGCTAGTCATAACCCTAAGGAATACAATGGTTACAAGATTTACGGTGAAGATGGCGGACAGATGCCACCTAAAGAATCTGACATGATGACAGGTTACATCCGTAAGATTGATGATATTTTTGACATTGCTTTAGCTGATGAACAAGAAATGCTTGACAATGGTTTGGAAACAATCATGGGCGAAGATGTCGATGCTGCATACCTTGCTAATGCTAAAGGAGTAACTGTTAACCCTGAATTAGCTAAGGAATACGGTAAAGATATGAAGTTTGTCTTTACCCCATTATGCGGAACTGGCCGAATGCTTGGTGAACGGGCATTACGTCAAGCTGGTTTTACAAATTATGAAATGGAACCAACTGAAGCACAACCAAATGGTGACTTCCCTGGTTTGGAACATCCTAATCCAGAATTCCCAGAAGCATTTGTTCGTTCCATTGCCCTTGGTAAAAAGGTTGGTGCAGACGTATTGATCGCCACGGACCCGGATGCTGACCGGCTTGGATGTGCAGTTCGTCAACCAGACGGTGAATATCAATTGCTAACTGGTAATCAAATTGCTTCAATCATGCTTGCCTACATTCTTGAGGCGCATAAACAAGCAGGAACCTTACCAAAGAATGCTGCTGCGGTAAAATCAATTGTTTCTACTAACTTCGCTGCTAAGATTGCAGAAAGCTACGGCGTTGATATGATCAACGTTTTAACTGGTTTCAAGTGGATTGCTGATCAAATTCATCAATATGAAACTGGCAAAGCTGATCATACCTTTATGTTCGGTTTTGAGGAAAGCTATGGTTACCTTATTAAGCCATTTGTTCGTGACAAGGATGCTATTCAATCCTTAACGTTACTTGCTGAGGTTGCCGCTTATTACCGTAGTCGTAACATGACCCTTTACGATGGCTTACAAGAATTATTTAAGAAGTATGGCTACTTCCGCGAAAAGACAATTGCTAATACCTATGCAGGTGTTGATGGTCCAGCTAAGATTAAGGCTTTAATGAAGAAATTCAGAGAAGAAGCTCCAACTCATTTTGCCGGTCATCAAGTAGTAGTTACTGAAGACTTCGCTAATGGGACTAAAACTACAGCTGATGGCGAAGTAAGTGAATTAGGTATTCCAGAATCAAATGTATTGCGTTACATTCTTGATGATGATACTTGGATTGCTATTCGTCCATCGGGAACTGAACCAAAGCTTAAGTTCTACATTGGTACAAGTGCTGATACCTTGGATAAAGCAAATGAAAAATTAGCTGATTTCGAAAAAGCTTTACAAGAGTTTGCTGAATAATAATAACTGAGAGACTGTTGAAAAAACTTTGCTTTTTCAACAGTCTCTGTTTTTATATCCAATATTGTGGATGTCGATAAGACTAAATTTCCCCTCACCTTTCTTGAAATTTCGTCAAAAAATTGTATGATTGTACAAATTAATTAGTTTTTGGGAGGAATTCATCATGGGAATGCATGAATATCTAAAAAGTTTAAGTGACCTTGAAATGATTAACCGTGCTCCAGGATATTTTAAATTTGAGGAACACAATGTGGCTGCCCATTCATTTAAGGTAACGCAAGCAGCCCAAATGCTTGGTGATATTGAAGAGCAAGCCGGAAATGAAATTGATTGGCGTTCTTTATATGAAAAAGCTCTTAATCATGACTATACAGAGCGTTTTATTGGTGACATTAAAACGCCGGTAAAGTATGCTACTCCTGAATTGCGCTCAATGCTGGCGCGGGTTGATAAATCATTAACAGAAAACTTTATTCAATCTGAAATTCCGGCTGAGTTCCGGGCAGCTTATGAACGGCGATTTGCGGAAGGTAAAGATGATACTTTAGAAGGTAAAATCCTCGCAGTTGCTGATAAGATTGATCTTATGTATGAATCATTTGGTGAGATTCAAAAAGGTAATCCTGAACCAGTTTATATGGATATTTATAAGTCGAGCTTGACAGCAATTATGGATTTTCGTGATATGGCTAGTGTCCAGTATTTTCTTAAGAAGATTTTGCCAGAATTATTAAAAGATAATGCAGATGGTAATGCGAAAAACCAATTAGCGATTATTACTACCCAAATTATTCAACAATAATCTATATTTTAGGTGTCTCTTTACCAAATAGTTGATTTTTGCAAACGCTTTCTTATAATAGAAGTAGAAGGTAAAAACTAACAAGGTAAAGGGAGGCGGCAAGGATGACACCAAGTTTATTTGCAGGAACATTTGCAATTTTAGTATTATGGTTAATCGTTGATATTATCTGGGAATTGAGTCGACCAAGAGACATTGTAATGCGGCGCCTTTGTGCTTGGCTTAATCTTATTGCGATTATTGGTGGTTTTTCCGTATTTTATGGAGTAACCCATTTTGATAATGCTAATCTTGTTCCATGGTTTATTTGTTTGAATTGGATTAATGTTGTTGCCGCGGGTTTACAATTTTACTTTGGTTACTTTCGGCATAGTTAAATGACAAATAAAATATTTTAAGAAGTGAGTGAAAATGGTCTTGTTTGGAGAGATTATTTTCCACTCACTTTTTTACTGTAAATTTATAGACGAATACATGTTTGGGTGATAAACTAATAACAGTAAATAATAAATAGTTAGTGATAAGTGGGATGCGGTAATTTATGAAGTTGCGATTCCACTTTATTTTATTTAACTGCGACGTAAGGGAGGAAATTCTTTTGATTTACCGGCAACCAGATAAAAAATTTGAACTAGTGTCAGAGTACAAGCCAACCGGCGACCAGCCCCAAGCAATTAATCAATTGACAAAGGGGATTGAAGATGGTGAAAAAGCTCAAATCTTATTAGGGGCAACGGGAACTGGAAAAACATTTACGATCTCAAATGTGATTGCTAATGTCAATAAGCCAACTTTGATTCTTTCCCATAATAAGACCTTAGCTGGGCAACTCTATGGTGAAATGAAAAAATTCTTCCCTCATAACGCGGTTGAATATTTTGTTTCCTACTATGACTACTATCAACCGGAAGCATATGTTCCATCAAGCGATACTTATATTGAAAAAGATGCGTCAATTAATGATGAGATTGATAAGCTGCGGCACTCTGCCACCACTTCCTTGTTGGAACGAAATGATGTAATTGTCGTTGCCTCTGTTTCTAGTATTTTTGGATTAGGGGATCCTCGCGAATACCAAAATAGCGTCCTTTCTTTGCGTGTTGGTCAAGAGATTGAACGTGATCGATTGTTGACCGAACTGGTTAATATTCAATTCGATCGCAATGATATTGATTTTCAACGGGGACGTTTCCGCGTTCGTGGTGATGTAGTTGAAATCTTTCCGGCGTCGCGTGATGAACGGGCATTGCGGGTTGAATTCTTCGGGGATGAAATTGACCGGATTCGTGAAGTTGATGCGCTGACAGGCGAAGTGATTGGTGACCGGGACCATGTTTCTATCTTCCCGGCGACTCACTTTATGACTAATGAAGAAGTCATGGATCGGGCATTGCCACAAATTGAAGCTGATATGAAGAAACAGGTAAAGAAGTTTACTGATGAGGGAAAACTTCTTGAAGCAGAGCGGATTCAGCAACGGACAACTTATGATATTGAAATGATGCGTGAGATGGGCTACACCAATGGAATCGAGAATTATTCGCGTTACATGGATGGTCGAAAGCCCGGCGAACCTCCCTATACTTTATTAGATTTCTTCCCTAAAGATTTCTTATTAGTTGTTGATGAGTCCCACCAAACTATGCCGCAAGTACGGGGAATGTATAATGGGGACCGGGCGCGGAAACAAATGTTAATTGATTATGGGTTCCGCTTACCGAGTGCGCTTGATAATCGACCATTAAAACTACCAGAATTTGAACAACATGTTAATCAAGTTGTATATATGTCTGCAACTCCTGGCCCATATGAAATGGAACAGACAGACCACGTTGCTCAGCAAATTATTCGACCGACTGGGTTGCTTGACCCAACAGTCGAAGTTCGCCCAGTAATGGGACAGATTGATGACCTAGTTGGTGAAATTAACAAACGGATTGAGAAAAATGAACGTGTTTTTGTTACGACCTTGACGAAAAAGATGTCCGAAGACCTTACGGATTATCTAAAGGATATGGGGTTAAAGGTCAAATACCTTCATAGTGATATTAAGACTCTTGAACGGACGCAAATCATTCGTGATCTCCGTCTTGGCAAATTTGATGTTCTTGTTGGGATTAACCTCTTGCGGGAAGGCCTAGATGTTCCAGAAGTATCCTTGGTCGCCATTCTTGATGCCGATAAGGAAGGCTTTTTACGTAATGAACGTTCCCTTATTCAGACGATTGGTCGCGCGGCCCGGAATGAGAATGGGGCAGTAATTATGTATGCTGATACCGTGACTGACTCGATGCAAAAGGCAATGGATGAAACAAAGCGGCGACGGACGATTCAGATGAAATACAATGAAGAACATCACATTACGCCGCATACAATCATCAAGCCAATTCAAGAAGCAATTACTGTTACTAAGAAAGCGACGGATGAAACTGAAGCAGATAACAGCGCTGAATTTACTGACAAAGATTTTGCAAAGTTGGATAAAGAGGCCCAAGCAAAGATGCTTGATGAATTAACAGAGCAAATGCGCTCTGCTGCTAAACGCCTTGACTTTGAACAGGCTGCTACGCTTCGTGATACGATAATGGAATTAAAGACAAAAGCAAAAAAATAGAGGAGGGATTATTTCGTGGCAAATGATAAGATCATAATTCATGGGGCACGGGCTCATAACCTAAAAAACATTGATATTACTATTCCGAAAAACAAGTTAGTCGTTGTAACTGGTCTGTCGGGTTCTGGAAAGAGTTCTTTAGCTTTTGATACATTATACGCAGAGGGACAACGACGCTACGTGGAAAGCTTATCGGCTTATGCGCGGCAATTTTTAGGCCAGATGGATAAGCCAGATGTAGATTCAATTGACGGGTTATCTCCAGCAATTTCAATTGACCAAAAAACAACATCCCATAATCCGCGTTCAACGGTCGGAACCGTGACTGAAATTAACGATTTTCTCCGCTTGCTATGGGCACGGGTTGGTACACCAATTTGTCCGAACGATAATATTCCAATTACTAGTCAGTCACCAGAACAAATGGTGGATCGGGTACTAGAGTTGCCTGAACGGACACGCCTGCAAATTCTTTCACCAGTTGTTCGCGATAAAAAGGGAACACAAAAGAAAGTCTTTGAGACAATTAAGCGTGAAGGATTTGTCCGGGTTCAAGTAGATGGCGAAACTTATGACCTTGATTCAGTCCCTGAACTAGATAAAAATAAAAAACATACAGTTAATGTCGTGATTGATCGAATTATCATCAAAGAGGGAATTAGGTCGCGGCTATTTGACTCCTTTGAATCGGCTCTCCGCTTAAGCGATGGTTATGCAATTGCTGATGTGATTGGGGGAGACCCAATTCCATTTTCTGAACAATATGCTTGTCCAATTTGTGGCTTTACAGTTGGTGAATTAGAGCCACGGTTATTTTCCTTTAATGCTCCTACTGGTGCTTGTCCAGAATGTGAAGGGTTAGGATTGAAGCTCGAAGTAGATATTGATTTAGTAGTTCCTGACCAAACAAAGACCTTAAAAGAAGGGGCAATTGTTCCCTGGAATCCAATCTCATCGCAATACTATCCACAAATGTTGGAACAATTCTGCAAGTCGGTTGGTATTGATATGGATACGCCGTTCAATAAGTTGTCTAAAAAGCAACAACAACAGATTTTGTACGGTAATGGTGAAATACCATTCCACTTCCATTATGAGAATGACTTTGGGGGCATTCGGGATGTCGATGTGCCATTTGAAGGTGTTATCAATAATATTAGCCGACGTTACCGGGAGACTAACTCAGATTTTACAAGAGAACAAATGAGAAAATATATGACTGAGCTTCCGTGTCCGGTTTGTCATGGTTATCGGCTAAACCAGCGGGCCTTAGCAGTAAAGATTGATGGGCGAAATATCGGTGAAGTTTCCGCTTTATCAATTAGCGATTCTCTTGAATTCTTCAAGAACATTAAACTTTCTGCACAAAAAAATGAAATTGCTAAGCCGATTTTAAAAGAAATCATTGATCGATTAACCTTTATGAAAAATGTTGGTGTTGAATACCTAACTTTAAGTCGTTCAGCCCGAACTCTTTCAGGGGGAGAAGCTCAGCGGATTCGGTTAGCAACCCAAATTGGTTCTAATTTATCAGGAGTAATGTATGTTCTTGATGAGCCGTCAATTGGACTTCATCAACGAGATAATGACCGTTTGATTGAATCGTTAAAGGCCATGCGCGATCTCGGCAATACGCTGATTGTCGTAGAGCATGATGAAGATACAATGCGCGCGGCTGATTACATTGTCGATATTGGCCCTGGAGCTGGTGAAAACGGAGGCCAAGTGATGGCTGCCGGAACTCCTAAGCAAGTTATGCGATCACGGAAGTCGTTAACTGGCCAATACTTATCAGGAAAGAAATTTATTCCGGTTCCTCAAGAGCGCAGAATAGGTAACGGTAAGAAAATTACTATTACAGGAGCCGCAGAAAATAACTTAAAGGATATTACAGTTGATTTTCCGCTTGGTGAGTTTATTTGCGTAACGGGTGTTTCTGGTTCAGGAAAGTCAACTCTTGTTAATATGATCCTCAAAAGGGTTTTGGCACAAAAACTGAATAATAATTCAGCAAAGCCTGGCAAGTACAAGTCGATTAGTGGAGTTGAAAATATTGAGAAAGTTATTAATATTGATCAATCGCCAATTGGTCGTACTCCACGAAGCAACCCTGCAACTTATACGGGAGTCTTTGATGACATTCGTGAATTATTTGCCCAAACCAACCAAGCTAAAATGCGTGGGTATACTAAGGGGCGTTTTAGCTTTAACGTTAAGGGTGGGCGCTGTGAAGCCTGCCGTGGAGACGGAATTATTAAAATCGAGATGAACTTCTTGCCAGATGTTTATGTGCCATGTGAAGTTTGTCATGGAACACGTTATAATTCTGAAACGCTTGAAGTGGAATACAAAGGCAAGAATATTGCTGAGGTTCTTAATATGACTGTTTCGGAAGCCCTGGACTTCTTTAGCGCAATCCCTAAAATTAAACGTAAATTGCAAACCATTGAAGATGTTGGGCTTGGCTATGTTCACCTTGGTCAACCAGCAACTACTCTTTCAGGTGGGGAAGCTCAACGAATGAAATTAGCAGCTGAACTTCACCGTCAGTCTCACGGTAAGAGCTTCTATATTTTAGATGAGCCAACTACTGGATTGCACATGGATGATATCAAACGCTTATTAGCTGTCCTGCAGCGGTTAGTCGATGCGGGAAATACTGTTTTAGTAATTGAGCATGATTTAGATGTTGTAAAATCAGCGGACTGGTTAATTGACCTTGGCCCTGAAGGAGGAGCTGGTGGAGGTAATGTTGTCGCCACTGGAACGCCAGAGCAAGTAGCGGAAGTAAAGGGAAGCTATACTGGTAAATATTTAAAAGAGATGCTCGAACGAGATCAAAAGTGGGCAGAAGAACGAGAAGCTAAGCAAAAAAAGTAGTTGCAATCTAATTCTTCTAATGGTATTCTAATAAAAATCAAAGTACACGAAACGAGGGAAAAGAAATGTTATTTTTTAATAATCAAAATCAACAGTTTTCTTCCTCCTCAGCCTCTAACTCTATTAAGGCTGAGTGATTTTGGTGTACCCAATCAATAGGTTTATACAGACTCGGGTTCTCTATTAATCATTTGGCGTGACCAAATTGCATTAATAGGTGATATCCCGGGTTTTTATTTTGCCTAATATTAAGAATGGAGGAATGATGATGAATCAACAGCCAACAGATGAATTAAAAAGGTCGCTTGGATTCTGGTCCGCTATTTCGATTGTTATTGGGACAATTATTGGATCGGGAATATTCTTTAAACAAGGATCTGTTCTTGATAGTGCTGGTACATCTACTCTTGCAATAGCAGCCTGGGTATTTGGAGGAATTATTACTTTAACTGGTGGATTAACAGTGGCGGAAATTGGTGCCCAAATGCCATATACTGGGGGACTATATGTCTATATTGAAAACTTGTATGGCCGCCTTTTAGGATTTTTAGCCGGGTGGATGCAAGTAATTGTTTATGGGCCAGCAATTATTGCTTCGGTTGCCGGATTTATGAGTATTTTAATGGCAAACTTCTTTGGTTTAGGAACCCAGTGGCGGATACCTTTAGCAGTGATTACAGTGATTGCCATTGGCGTAATGAACCTTTTTGAAAATAAAGTTGGCGCAATTTTTTCGATTATCACGACTGCTGGAAAAATGATTCCAATTGCGGCAATTATTATCTTTGGTTTGTTCTGGGGGCATCAAGATGCTTTTGGTCAAACGGTTACCGAAATTCACCAATCAACTGGTGGGTTTGGGGTAGCAGTTTTAGCAACCTTATTTGGTTATGATGGTTGGATTTTAATCGCAAACCTTGGGGGAGAAATGAAAAATCCCCAAAAATTATTGCCACGAGCTATTATTTTAGGGATTACTGCTGTTCTTATTATTTATACTTTAATTACTGTTGGGATTTTGAAGTTCCTTCCAGTTAACACTATTCATCGGCTAGGCGAAAATGCAACTGCATACTTAGCAGTGAAAGCTTTTGGAGCAATTGGAGGAAAACTGCTGTCAGCCGGAATTATTATTTCGATGATGGGGACTTTAAACGGGAAAATGATTACTTTTCCCCGGATTGTATACGCAATGGCGCGTCGTCATGATTTGCCATTCTCACGCTATCTCGCATATATCACGCCAAAGGGTAAGTCACCAGTAGTCGCAACGATGTTTATTATCATTCTTGCAACGATTATGATGTTCTTCTTTGACCCTGATCACTTGTCAGATTTGTGTGTGTTTACTGTTTATTGTTTCTATCTTTTAGCATTCTTTGGGATCTTCATTTTAAGACATAAGAATAAGGGACCGCGCCCATTTAGCACACCGCTTTACCCCTTAGTGCCAATTATTGCAATTGCTGGTGGAATCTTTGTCCTCGTAAGTGAAGTTATGAATGATCCAGCTGGTGTAATTCTTTTTATCGGAATCGTCATTGTAGGATTGCCAATCTTATATATTGTTAAACGAATGGATCAACGACGGATGCATTAATATTTAAGGCTGAGTTTGACTTGGCCTTTTTTGTTGCTCAAATAAGACACACCCGGCCTGATGTGATAAAATAGTTGGGTAGCTGTATGCGAAAAGAGGAACTAGTGATGGTAGATAAAAAATTAAAAGTAGTAATTATTACAGGGATGAGTGGTGCGGGGAAAACCGTTGCCGTTCATAGCTTAGAAGATTTAGGATATTTCGTAATTGATAACATGCTTCCTGGATTGGCAGAACGTTTTGTTGATGTGATAGAAGATTCGAGAGAGTTTGATAAAATCGCCATGGTAATGGATATGCGTTCACGCGGATTTTACGATGAGGTTTTACCAAACTTTGAAAAACTGAAAAAACGAGCTGATTTAGATGTGAAACTACTCTTCTTAGATGCTAATGACGTCACGTTAATTTCACGTTATAAGGAAACAAGACGTTCTCACCCCTTATCTCCACAAGGTCGGATACTTGATGGAGTAGAATTAGAACGGAAGCTTTCAACCGATCTTAAGAGCCAAGCAGATATAGTAATTGATACCACTAATGTGACACCACGAAATCTAAAGTTAAGGCTTAATAAATTATTCGGACATGGTGAAGGTAATGACTTTTATGTTGAAGTAATGTCGTTTGGGTTTAAATATGGGTTGCCACTTGATGCGGATATCGTAATGGATGTTCGTTTCCTTCCTAATCCATTCTATATTCCAGAATTAAAGCACTTAACGGGAAATGATCCAGCTGTTCAAAATTATGTTATGCAGAGTCCGCTGGCTAAGGAATTTTACCAGCATTTACGGTCGCTCTTAGAGATTGCTCTTCCAGGTTACATTAAGGAGGGAAAGAGCAGTTTGACAATTGCAATTGGGTGTACGGGTGGTCAACATCGGTCAGTAACTATTGCTAATAAATTATCCGCTGATTTAAAAGAAAAAGGATATAAAGTAAATACTTACCATCGCGATATTGAGAAGGCAAAGTAAAGAGGAGTTTTAATTATGTTGCATAAACCAAAGATTGTAGTAATTGGTGGGGGGACTGGTTTACCAGTTGTCCTTCGCGGATTGCGAGATCAAAACGTTGATGTTACGGCAGTCGTAACAGTAGCTGATGATGGTGGTTCTTCAGGAATTTTACGAAATTATATTAATGTGGTTCCACCTGGTGATATTAGAAATGTTTTAGTTGCGTTATCAGAATTGCCTGATCTCGAACTTGATATTTTCCAATACCGATTTAGGAGCAGTGATCAGTTCTTTGCTGGTCATGCGATTGGTAATTTAATTATCTCTGCTTTGTCTGAAATGAAGGGTGGTATTTTTACCGCTGTTCAAGAGTTGTCAGAAATGATGAAGATTAATGGACATATTTATCCTGTTGCCAATGAGCCGTTGACCTTAAATGCTGAATTTACAGATGGGACAAAGTTAAGTGGTGAATCGGAAATAACGGCTGCCCATAAGCAAATTAAACGAGTCTGGGTAACACCTTCTAAAGATAATGACGGTCATCCCGCTCGTCCTGTATCAGAGGTCATAACAGCAATAAAGAATGCAGATCAAATCGTTCTTGGTCCTGGAAGTTTATTTACTAGCATCCTGCCAAACTTGATGATTTCTGAAGTAGGGCAGGCCGTTTGCGAAAGTAAGGCTGAAGTTGTCTATATTTGCAATATTATGACGCAAAAGGGTGAAACGGATAATTTTACCGATGCTGATCATGTGCGGGTATTAAATCATCACCTTGGGAAGAATTTTATCAATACGGTCTTAGTCAATATTCAACCTGTTCCAGAAAATTATCTTGATTTTCAGGAATGGAATGAAATTTCTCAACCAGTTAAGCATGATTTCCAAGGGCTACGAGCACAGCATTGTCGCGTAATTAGTTCGAATTTTCTGCGGCTAAAAGACAATGGTGCCTTCCATGATCGCGATAAAGTTGTAGCAGAATTAATGAATCGAATTCACCAGGTTCACGAGTAGTTAGGAGACTGATGCTAGATGTCATATGCAAGCGAAGTAAAGAAAGAATTAACGGGAATCACTGTTCATCGGGATAATGCAAAGGCGGAATTGATGGCCCTTATTCGGATGAACGGGTCGATTGGCATTGCTGACCACCAGTTGGTACTGAATGTTCAGACCGAAAACCCAGCAATTGCACGGCGAATCTATTCACTGTTAAAACAATTTTACGGGGTAGAAAGTGAAATCGTGGTTCGTCGTAAAATGAAATTAAAAAAGAATAACCAATATATAGTTCGCTTACGCTATCACGCACAACATGTCTTAGATGATCTTGGTATCTTACAAAATTATCAAATCAAAGAACAAGTACCCGTAGAATTGCTCAAGGATGAATGGATGGTCCGTTCATATCTAAGAGGTGCCTTTTTAGCGGGGGGATCAGTAAATAATCCTGAAACTTCTCGCTACCACTTAGAGATATACTCCCTTTATGAGGAACATAATGAGATCATTGCTCAGATGATGAATAAATTTGGCCTAAATGCCCAGACAACCGCACGCCGTAGTGGCTTTATCGTTTACTTAAAAGAAGCCGAAAAAATCGCTAATTTTATGTCGTTAATTGGAGCAACTAACTCAATGCTTCAATTTGAGAACGTTCGAATTGTGCGAGACATGCGTAATTCAGTTAATCGATTAGTAAATTGTGAAAATGCTAACCTGAATAAGATTGCGAATGCGTCAACGCGCCAAATCGAAAATATTGAATTCATTGATTCGCGAGTAGGGCTTAGCAGCTTACCTGATAAGTTGCGGGAAATTGCAGAAACGCGATTAGCCCATCAAGAGGTTAGTCTAAAGGAATTAGGAGAATTAGTTCCTGGTGGTCCAATTTCCAAGTCGGGTGTTAATCATCGCTTACGTAAATTAAATGCTTATGCTGATGAGTTGCGTGCATCAGAGGTTAAACAATAAAAAACCTTTGAGGATGAGAAAAAATAAGCTTTTTTCTCATCCTCAAAGGTTTTATTTTATCTTCTTTAAGTGAAATTTATTTCTTATTTATACTTTCACTAATTAGCGCTAATTCAGCTGCTGCACATTCTTGATCTAATTCGTTCCAGTTAGCGGTAACGTTAAAAACGTTTAATTTATTTACTGACATTGTAACATCCTCCTTGACCTTACACCTTTGTTCTCTTTCGTCTACATCTTGTATCATACTATAATTGGTCTAAAAGTCAATCATTATAATGTCAATATTTATATAAGTTTTTTTAGAATTGGTATAGTTCAATTGCTAGAAGTACTAATGTAATAACAAAGATAATCGTTTATCAAAGTTAGATAAGATAAATTGTTAAATTATTGGAAATGACATTCACGGGATAGTTGTTTTGGATTAAGGGAGACTTGCTTTTTAAAACAATGACCGGTATAATTGGAACGTTAATTAATTTACGTTTAATATTAAAGGAGGCAAAGTAACATGCGTAAAGCACACCCATACGGCGTACAAGGCCGTCGCCCAATCGCTTCAAAGTACAAGCGAGCATTAAAAGAAAAGAAGATCGAAGCTATTCGTAAGTGGGCTAAGGAAAAGCCAGCTGAAGAAAAGTAATTCAGTCTATAAAAGCTATGCAATCCAGTGCATAGCTTTTATTTTTTAATAAAAAGAAAAAACTAAAGCATTAATTAAGAAGAATTTTAGCCTTGTTTTTTTAATTTAATTTATGATAGTCAAAAATATTTTGCAAAAAAATGTTAAATAATAGTTAAAACATTTGACCTTTTTTGACCAATCGAGTATAGTATTATTATCCGTTAGCATATAAGACTAACGAGTGCTAATTTATTAAGGAGGCCATATCATGAATTTAGTACCTACTGTCATTGAGCAATCATCTCGTGGTGAACGTGCTTATGACATCTACTCACGGCTTCTGAAGGACCGTATTATTATGCTCTCTGGTCCAATTGAAGACGAAATGGCAAATTCAATTGTTGCGCAACTTTTATTCCTTGATGCGCAAGATTCAACTAAAGATATTTACTTATACATCAATTCACCTGGTGGGGTTGTTACCTCAGGAATGGCAATTTATGACACTATGAACTTTATTAAGGCTGATGTTCAAACTATTGTAATCGGAATGGCTGCTTCTATGGCCAGTGTATTAGTATCATCTGGTGCTAAGGGTAAGCGTTTTGGATTACCACACTCACAAGTTTTGATTCACCAACCATCTGGTGGAGCTCAAGGTCAACAGACTGAAATCGAAATTGCTGCTACTGAAATTTTGAAAACACGGAAGATGCTTAACGGCATTCTTGCTAAGAATTCTGGTCAACCTATCGAAAAGATCCAGGCTGATACTGAACGTGATCATTACTTGACAGCACAAGAAGCAGTAGATTACGGCTTACTTGATGGTGTAATGGAAAATAATTCAAAATTAAAGTAAAGTGATAAATAAAAAGATCTCCAATTATTCGATCGTTTTCGAATGATGGAGATCTTTTTTGAATTATCAAAAAGGTGAGAGGAAATTAACATCTTTGTGGCAATGAGATATCTTAGAAATGAAAAAAAGAGGCTGGGAATTAACTATTAATTTTTGGTTCTCAAACAGTAAAATCCGGACTATGATTTTTGAACCGATCAAAAATCATAGTCCGGATTTTACTGTTTGAGAACCAAAAATTAATAGTTAATTCCCGGCCTCTTTTTAGTTACAAATTATTTAATTAAGATTAAAAACGATTACATCATTTATATTAAAAAATAATGAGAAAGAAGCGTTGGAATTTAGTATGAAATATAATATAATCTTTAAGAGTTAAATACAATGAAAGGATACTGATACAAATGAAAAAATCGGCACCAGAACTTAATCGTTCGATGACTGCTGGTCAGATGGAAATGATTTCCCTTGGTGGAGCGATTGGTGTTGGACTGTTTATGGGATCAACATCTACAATCAAGTGGACAGGGCCATCTGTTATCCTCGCATATGCGTTTGTTGGCTTAATTTTATATATTGTTATGAGAGCATTAGGAGAGATGATCTACATTAATCCTGGAACAGGTTCTTTTGCAGATTATGCAACTGAGTATGTTCATCCAGTAGCTGGATATCTTGCTAAATGGGCTAACGTGTTTGAATACATTGTTGTCGGAATGTCCGAAGTAGTGGCTGCAACTGAATATCTTAAATATTGGTGGCCTCACCTTCATACTTGGGTAGCCGGAGTTGTTATTATTATTTTCCTGGTCCTCGCTAATTTAGCAAGTGCAAAGGCATATGGATCCCTTGAATTTTGGTTTGCGATGATCAAAGTTGTTACTATTATCTTTATGATCTTACTTGGATTTATGATTATCTTCTTTGGATTTGGTAATGGCGGCCATCCAACTGGTTTCAGCAATCTTTGGTCTCATGGTGGATTCTTCACTGGTGGCTGGAGTGGTTTCTTCTTCTCAATGTCAATTATCGTTGGATCTTATGAGGGAATTGAATTGCTAGGAATTTCTGCCGGTGAAGTAGCAAATCCGCAAAAAGCAATTGTTAAATCTGTTAAGTCTGTTTTATTCCGGATTTTGATTTTCTACGTTGGTGCAATTTTTGTAATTGTAACAATTTATCCTTGGAATGAATTAAGCAGTGTTGGATCACCATTTGTATCTACTTTTGCTAAGGTCGGAATTACAGCTGCAGCCTCAATTATTAACTTTGTGGTTTTAACCGCTGCATTATCAGGTGCTAATTCAGGTATTTATAGTTCAAGTCGAATGCTGTTTAAGTTATCTCATGAAGGGGATGCTCCTAAGATTTTTGGTCGTCTTTCAAAACGGATCGTTCCCGATGCTGCTATCCTTGGTATTTCCGGTGGTATTTTGATTGGCTTTATTATTGATATGATTTCGGCAACTTATAACCACTCAACTGCTGATATGTTCGTGGTTGTCTTCAGTTCTTCTGTTTTACCTGGAATGATTCCATGGTTTGTAATTTTACTAGCAGAATTACGGTTCCGTCGTAATAATAAAGACTTAATGGTTGATCACCCATTTAAATTACCACTATATCCATTTTCGAATTACTTTGCATTTCTCATGTTGATTGTGATTGTCATCTTTATGTTTATTAATCCTGACACACGGGTTTCAGTTATTGTTGGTGCTGCAGTATTGATTCTAGCAGTCGCTGTATACCTTATTCGTCATGGCTTTACAAACGAGAAAGCATAAGATAAATAAGAAGCTAGGAAAAATCCCTGGCTTCTATTTTATTTTAAAATTAATTTCGTCTCACTAAGCTCATGTAGTACAATGGCATGTAGACTTTTAATAAATTGGAGAAAAACAATGGAGAGTAGAAAAGAGGCATTTCATCGCTATAATCAGTTCAATCAACTAATTCGGGCGATCATTATTGGAATATTAACTGGTTTAGTAGTTAGTGTATTTAGACTCATAATTCAACACTTTTTACAATTAGTAACAGCAAGTTTTGCATATTTTCATTCTCATCCATTATGGCTAATACCATGGACGATTGGATCAATTATTTTAGCATTATTATTAGGATGGTTAGCCCAATCCTATCCTGATATAAAAGGTTCAGGGATTCCACAGGTTGAAGGACAATTGACTAATCAGTTTGATGAAAAATGGTGGCCAGTGTTATGGCGGAAATTTCTTGGTGGAATTTTCGCCATTGGATCCGGATTATATCTCGGACGTGAAGGACCATCAATTCAACTTGGGGCAACAATTGGGCAAGGAGTAGAGGAAAAGGCCAAAGTAGGGCACCTTAATCGTCAAATAGGGATTGCAAGTGGAGCCGCAGCAGGATTATCTGCAGCCTTTAATGCACCAATCGCTGCGACTATCTTTATTTTGGAAGAAGTGTATCATAATTTTTCACCGGTAATTTGGTTGGCAACATTTGTGAGTTCGCTTTGTTCTAATATGGTTTCGATGCAGTTTTTTGGCTTACGACCGGTTTTGAATGTTCCCTATAATCATATGCTTCCTAATAATCTTTATTGGCACTTGATTGCGCTTGGTATTTTATTAGGTATCTTAGGGCGTCTTTACCAAATTGTTATTTTGCATTTGAATGGTTGGACAGCACGGATTCCTAAACTTTCCCCGATCGCCTACCCAATTATTCCGTTTTTGCTGGTTATTCCCATTGCCTGGTATTTTCCAATCACACTGGGCGGAGGAAATGAATTAATTATTATTTTGCGCTCCTTACCATTTTCTTTAGCACTTTTTGTGGGGCTTTTTGTCCTTCGCTTTGTATTTTCAATGATTAGTTATGGTTCGCAATTACCAGGTGGGATATTCTTGCCAATTTTAACTCTTGGTGCTATTTTAGGCGCAGTTTATTGTGCGTTAATGGTTCGCTTGGGATTAATGCCAGTTCGATATTTGCCGAATTTTATTATCTATGGAATGGCAGGTTACTTTGCATGTATTAGCAAGGCGCCATTTACTGCTATTTTATTAATTACTGAAATGGTTGGCTCACTTGCGCATTTAATGCCATTAGCCTTGGTAGCTGTGGTAGCTTATCTTGTTGTAGATGCGTTACATGGTGAACCAGTATATACAGCGATGTTTAATGCTTTTATTGGCAACAATCCACAACCAGCACGCCATAAAGAGGATGTTACAATGTCGATTACCATTTATGCTGGAGCACGGTTGGATGGTTGTAAAATAAAAGATTTTCCGTGGCCAACTGATTGTATTGTGATGGTTATTTATCGAGGAGAAGAAAAAATTATTCCGAATGGCCAAACAAAGCTGCAAGCGGGCGATACATTAATTTTACGTGCTAATTCAGCGACTACTAGACAAGCTTACCATGAGATAAGTCGAGCCGCGCATTATGCACAAGGATAGCAATAGAACAATAAATATGATATGATAATTAGGATAAAAGCGTGAAAGTATTAGGAGGAAAAATCCTTGTATAACACATTAATGACTTTATTCTTAATTGATTGCGTTGTATTAATTGCGTGTGTAATGATGCAACCAGCAAAAAACGATAATGATGCAATGTCAGCTTTGACAGGTGGTGCGGGTGACTTATTCTCACGTCGTAAAGCGCGGGGATTTGAAGCTGTTATGCAGATTGTTACAACAATTTGTGGAGCACTCTTCTTTATTCTGGCATTAGCGATGATTTACGTTTCGTCACATTAAATTTAAAGTGCCTCCTGAAATTATTGTGATTCCAGGAGGCTTTTTTGACGCTACGGTTGGAGTGTAGGGGATGATGTAGTGATAACGTATACTGGTGAGTCTTTTTTCTTTCCCCATAGTGGACGTCGTGGAGTTATTTTGCTTCATGCATATACAGGAAATACGAATGATGTTCGAATGTTAGGACGTCAGCTTAATTGGCAAGGGTATACAGTTTTCGCACCGCTTTTGAGTGGGCATGGCGGTGATCCGCGAAAAGTACTAGAAAGCAATGGTCCAGGTGATTGGTGGGATGATACCCGGATGGCAATCTTTCGTTTACGCGATGCTGGAATTGATCAAATTGCGATTTTTGGTTTATCGCTCGGTGGTTTACTTGCCACCAGGGCTCTTGAGAATGATCCGCAATTATTAGGTGGTGGTGTTTTTGCATCCCCAATTACCACCTGGGGACAATCAAATGTTCCGGAATACTTTCCTAAAATTGCGGCAGAGTATTATCGTCGACAAAAAATTACCCCCTTAATTACTAAGGAAAAGGTTGCTAAATTGACTGAACGACTCCCCAAACAACTAGCACAAATTCAAACAATGGCGCATCAAATTTGTGACCAATTAGATCAGATTCATCAACCTTTCTTTATTGCACAGGGAGGCGCGGATGAAATGATTGATCCAGTGTCTGGCCTGCAATTAAAAGCAAGATTACAAGCAAATGGGGTTGTAGTTGATTATCATTACTACCCAACCGCTACTCACTTATTAACAGTTAATACCGCTCATCGTCAATTATTTGCCGATGTAGAAAAATATTTACAAAATTTATTCGAGGTGTCTTCTAATGACAACAAATAATTTAAAAGAAAAAATATTAACACATTTAACAGATAATGCAGGTGTGAGTTACTCAGCAGAAAAACTTGCTCATCAATTAGGAATGGATGATGCTGAGCAGTTTACACCGATCGTTCAATCTCTTGCTCAATTGGAAAGAGAGAAAAAGGTTCAAGTAACTGATCGTGGTGAATTCGAAGCAGTTATTAAACAGCAACCACTTATTGGAACTTTCCATGGTAATGATAAGGGATTTGGTTTTGTAGACTATGACCCGGATCTTCCAGACATGTATATTAATCCTGATCACACTTTGTATGCATTAAATGGGGACCAGGTAGAAGTTAAAGTATTACGTCCAGCAAAAGCAGGTAGTGATCAGGGTCCAGAAGGTCAAGTAACCCGGATTGTTGAACATAAATATGAAAATGTAGTTGGTGAATTTAAGCAAGCGACTATCGGCGATGATTACATTGGTGAAATTTTGCTTAAAGATAAGAAATTATCGCAGTATCATTTCTATGTAACGGACAAGGGATTAAAACCACTTGACGGCCAAGTAGTAACAGCTACTGTTGAGACTTATCCTAGTGATGAGGCACCGGAAGTAATGACGGGTGCCGTTACTGAAGTGATTGGTGATAAGGATGAGCCGGGTATTGATATTATGTCAGTAATCTATGCTCACGATGTCCCTCATGAATTCCCTAAAGAAGTGATGGAACAAGCTAATAAGATTCCGCTTCATGTTCTCCCAGAAGAAAAAAAGGGTCGGGTGGATATTACTGACCAACCACTTGTTACCATTGATGCAATTGAATCAAAAGACTTGGATGATGCGGTGGTAGCTTGGAAGATGGATAATGGGCACTACCACCTTGGGGTTCATATTGCTGATGTTACTCACTATGTAAAGCCAGGTACACCGCTTGATCAAGAAGCATTTAAGCGTGGTACATCTGTTTATCTAACTGATCGGGTAGTTCCAATGCTTCCTAAGCGGCTTTCTAATGGAATTTGCTCTTTAAATCCTAATGAAGAACGTCTTGCTATGAGTTGTGAAATGGAAATTGATGAGCAAGGAAAGATCGTTAATCACCGAATCTTCCAAAGTGTTATGAAATCACATGCCCGAATGACTTATAAAGCAGTTAATAAGATTCTGGAGTCGCATGATGCTAAAACGATGAAACAATATGAAGACCTCGTTCCAATGTTTGAAACAATGGGCGAGATTCACAAATTATTGCTTAAAAATCGGAAAAAACGTGGTGCTATTGACTTTGAAGCTCCTGAAGCAAAGATTATTGTGGATGAAAAGGGGCACCCAACTGATATTCAACTACGGAATCGAGGACTTTCTGAACGGATGATTGAATCCTTTATGTTAGCTGCTAATGAAACAGTTGCTGAACACTACTTCAAAGAACGTGTTCCATTCCTTTATCGGATCCACGAGACACCAGATAGTGACCGGATTAAGTCATTTGTGGACTTTTTGGCTGTGTTTGGGATTGATGTTCATGGTGATATTAAAAATGTTAAACCAGGGATGCTTCAAAAAGTATTAAAGGATGTGGCTGGTACTCCTGAAGAGCAAATGGTCCAAGTGATGATGTTACGTAGTATGCAACAAGCTAAATACTCGGATGAAGAGCTAGGTCACTTTGGTTTAGGCGCTAAATACTACACACACTTTACTTCACCAATTCGGCGATACCCTGATGATACAGTTCACCGCTTGATTAAGTGGTACGAAGAACATGGTAAAAACGAACCAGCTAAGGATCATTGGCGTGACAAGCTTCCTGAAATTGCTGAACATACTTCCGTTACCGAACGACGGGGAATTGATACAGAACGTGATGTTGACAGTATGAAGAAAGCCGAATACATGGAAGATCATGTTGGTGAAACCTTTGATGCCGTCGTAAGTTCAGTAATGAAGTTTGGTTTGTTCGTTGAATTACCAAATACAGTTGAAGGGTTAGTTCATATTAGCGTCATGAAGGATGATTATTATGAATATTCAGAAAAACACATGGCTCTAATCGGACGAAACTCTCATCGAATTTTCCAAATGGGGCAACCAATTAAGGTTAAGTTAGTTCGAGCAGATAAAGATCTTCGTGAAGTTGACTTTGAAATTGTTAACCCTGAAGAGGCACCAAAGACAAAGATTCGGGTTCCACGTAATGATGAGTATCGTGGTCGAGGTCGTGGTCGCAAGGGACGTACCAATAATAATTCCCGTCATGAGAATAATAATGGTAACTATTACCGTAATACTCAAGGAAAATGGCGTCGCACTCATCAAGAAAACGGACATCAAAATAATCGTCAAATAAATCGGGGACAAACTCGTCACCACAATAATTCACGTGATCATGAAGGCGTTCGTCGCCACCATTAAGAGCGGGGAGGGATATTATGGCAAAAAAATCCCATCAAGAAAATAATGACAATTTAATTGCGCAAAATAAAAAAGCACGTCATGATTATTTTGTCACGGATACCGTTGAAGCAGGATTAGTTTTAACGGGGACGGAGATAAAATCTGTTCGTGCTCACCGGGTTAATTTGAAAGATGGATTTGCCCAAGTTCGTAACGGTGAAGCTTGGTTAATGAATGTGCATATTAGTGAGTATGATAATGGGACTTACTTCAATCAAGATCCATTAAGAAATCGTAAGTTGCTATTGCACAAAAAGGAAATCAATAAGCTTGTAGGAGCCTTACAGGATAAGGGAGTTACGCTTATTCCCTTAAAAATGTATATTAAACACGGCTATGCAAAGGTTTTATTAGGACTAGCCAAAGGTAAACACCAGTACGATAAACGTGAAGCAATTAAGCGTCGTGAACAAAACCGTGAAATTGAACGAGTTATGAAACATTATTAAAACGAAAGGCCTAGGTGAAAATCACAAATTTTCACCTAGGCCTTTCACTTTAAAATCTATTTGTTTCTGCGTTCTTTACAGTTTAAGTTTAACTGATTGCTAATTGAAAATGACATGCTGGTATTAAGATTAGGGGAACGCTTCATTAATCGTGCTAATAAAGGTTCTTGTTCACTTCGTCGAGCCCAATGGTTAAGAATACTAGCGATTAGAATTGCTAGAGGTTCATCTTCTTTTTTATTTATCTTTAATTCATGACAATATCCGCTTGATAGTTTAACGGGTTGAATTGAAAAAACTAAGTGACTACCGGAAAAAACACGGTAACGGCTTGTTAATGGTGAACCAACAACGATCCAGTTAATACCGCGTATATAAATAACCTGTTGAACAAATCCAAGACCTTTCCCAATTGTTCCAACGCGTTGTCGATTAACATATAATGCGAATTTGGGTAACAGTCCAAGAGTTAATTGCTTTACTTCAGCTAATAAGGCTCCATCAATTGCATACAATGATAGGGCATCGTACCTCATTCCCCACTTACCGACAAGAAGATAGCACGATTTACCATTCTTATCGCGAATGACGGTCGTTCCATGTAAATCACTTGAACGATCGCGAATATATAATTGTCGCACTTTGCCACCACCATTCTTTGATAATCTACCTTTTATTTTACCAGCTTCTTAGCAAATTTGGTGAAGAAACTTCTAAGTTAAAAAACGCTTCCAATTTATCCCATGATGATGTTTAATTATGCTAAAATAATAGGCGAGGTGCTAATAATCGTGAAACAATTAATTCATAACGACTGGTGGGAAGTTTTAAAGCCCCAGTTTGAAAGTGCGTATTATGCGCAATTGCATAATTTCCTAAAAGAAGAATATACCCATCAAACGATCTATCCAGAAATGCATCATATTTTTGAAGCATTTGAATGGACTCCTTTTAGTAAGGTTAAAGTTGTTATCCTTGGTCAAGATCCTTATCATGGACCAAACCAAGCTCATGGGTGTAGTTTTTCAGTACTGCCTGGGGTACCGGTCCCGCCTTCATTACAGAATATTTACAAAGAATTGCAAAGTGATTTAGGTTGTACACCGGTAAATCACGGCTATTTGAAGAAATGGGCTGATCAAGGTGTCCTGTTGTTAAATTCGGTTTTGACAGTACGAGCAGGGCAAGCATATTCTCACCGTGGACATGGCTGGGAGCAATTAACAGATGCGGCGATTCATGCTTTATCTGAACGTCCTAAACCAGTGGTGTTCATCTTGTGGGGACGAGCTGCTCGAAATAAGAAACAGTTAATTAATACGAAGACAAATATCGTTCTTGAATCAGCTCACCCGAGTCCATTATCTGCTAACCGTGGATTCTTTGGTTCTCGACCATTTTCTAAAACAAACGAAGCACTTCAGGCAATGGGAGAACAGCCAATTGATTGGCAACTGCCTGCCGAACCAAATTATCGTTAAAGATGTGATTGTTAGTCACAACTTTAAAATGTTTAGTGACCATAAGGAGGTACTTGCATTATGGAATTATTTGATGAGATTGCTGCAAAGATTAAGGGACAAAACAAGACAATTGTTTTCCCTGAAGGTGAAGATAAGCGGATTTTAGGAGCTGCTGTCCGCTTAAAGAAAGATAATTTAGTAGAGCCGATTTTACTTGGTGATGAAGAAGCGATTAAAGAAGTTGCAAGTAAAAACGGTTTTGATCTTGCTGGCCTTCAAATTATCGATCCAGCAACTTATCCAGAAGACGATAAGCAAGCAATGTTTGACTCATTAATGGAACGGCGCAAAGGGAAGAATACTCCTGAAGAAATTCAAAAGATGCTTGAAGATGTGAGCTACTTTGGAACGATGCTTGTTTACATGGGAAAGGCTGATGGAATGGTTTCTGGTGCTGTTCATTCAACTGGGGCAACTGTTCGACCTGCATTACAAATCATTAAGACTAAGCCTGGTGCCCATCGAATTAGTGGGGCTTTCCTCATGATTAAAGGCGATCAACGTTATATCTTTGCTGATTGTGCGATTAATATTGAATTGGATGCGCCAACAATGGCTGAAGTGGCAATTCAAAGTGCAGAAACAGCTCGCTTATTTGAAATTGATCCTAAGGTTGCGCTTCTTAGTTTTTCAACTAAGGGTTCTGCTAAGGGCGAAATGGTTACCAAGGTTGCGGATGCTGCTAAGCTAGTTCATGAATTGGATCCCGACTTACCAGCTGATGGTGAACTACAATTTGATGCTGCTGTTGTTCCATCAGTAGGTGAACTTAAAGCCCCTGATTCAAAAGTTGCTGGTCATGCCAATGTCTTTATTTTCCCAAGTCTGGAAGCAGGTAATATTGGTTACAAGATTGCGCAACGATTTGGCGGGTTTACAGCAGTTGGTCCTATTCTTCAAGGACTTAACGCACCGATTGCAGACCTTTCACGGGGATGTAGTGAAGATGATGCTTATAAGGTTGCAATGATTACCGCAGCACAAGCATTGTAAATATTGATGAAAAGGAAGTGGGACTAAAAACTCGCAAGCGAGTTTAGTCCCACTTCCTTTGCTTTTTAAACATGAGATGGGTACAATAAGGCTAGTATTTTAAACTTGGAGAGAGTACTATGGAGAGCTTAACGTTAACGAATCGGGACGCAACAATTGCCCTTGGAAAGAAAATTGGTCAGCAATTAGTTGCCGGGGATGTGCTAGTCTTAGACGGTGATTTAGGAGCAGGCAAGACTACTTTTACCAAGGGATTGGCTGCAGGGTTAGAAATTCCTGATATCATTAAAAGTCCTACTTTTACAATTATTCATGAATATCAAGATGGCCGTCTCCCCTTATATCATATGGATGCATATCGCTTAGAAAATGGGGGAGCAGAAGATCTCGGACTTGAAGAATACTTTGATGGTGATGGAGTTTCAGTTGTTGAATGGGCTGAATTTGTTGAAGATGAATTGCCAGCTGACTTTTTAGCTATCCACTTCAAGCGAACAGATGATGATAATACTCGTGTTCTGGAATTTGAACCCCATGGACAGCATTTTGACCAAATTGTAAAAAGCGTGGTGGGATAATGGCAGATGACATTTCGATAAAGCTAGCAACGAGTGAGGATGCCGGGGCTGTTTTGCAATTTTTACGGGTAACTGCAACTGAAAGTGACGCGGTATTAGTTCCGCATCTAAATGAGATTAGTGAAAAGACAGAAGCAAAAAATATCGATTTAATAAATCAATTTGATGATTGTGTTATTTTACTTGCGATGCTCGGCGAAGAGATTGTGGGGATGGTTACTGTAATGGTATTAGATCATCAACCGACAACCGGTGAATTAGGAGTCGTGGTACGGAAAAAGTATTGGCGAAACGGAATCGGTCGCTTATTAGTCGATGAAGCAGAATATTGGTTTAATACTTATAGTAGTTTAGAAAATTTGGTCCTGACAGTTTTTGAGGATAATATTCCGGCAATTAATCTTTATCAGCAATTACACTTTGTTACAATAGGAAAAACAGTTGAGCAGGGTCGTAATGTCCTGCAAATGCAATACGATAATAAAAAAGAGGAAACAATGGAAAAGTAAGCCATTATTTCCTCTTTCTTTGTATACTAGCTTTATTTTTTATGTAGTACTTGCATAATGTTTCGCCAAAAGGATCCCTTTGCTTGCTGTTTACTAACGTCTTGCGTTACCTCTACACATCCAAGGTATTTATTTTGATCATCACGTAAGGCGTAAAAGGCAATATTTACAGGTTGACCATGATGCTTGATCATAATGCTAATTGAATCGCGGTCTCCGCTATGCATATCATGAAGGACTTGTTTAACATGGTTTTGACTATGCCCGGGATGAACCTCAAGCACATGTTTACCTAGATCTGCATCAGTTCGTTTGAATAAACGATGCCGATTGGCTGATGACCAGCGAATGATGTCATTTTCATCAACGAAATCGAATTCTACGGGGATGGTTTCAAAAATAGTATTAAGTTGTTCAATACTTAGTTTTCCACCTTTAAGATTAATATCTGTCATGGTTCTCTCCTTTAGCCGATTAAATTAATAAAGGGCTGAATTTGTTGCGGGGTAAAATGCTTACTTTGATAAAGCAGAATGTTAGCGCAAGCCTGGGCATCATCAAGAGCATTATGGTGGTGATGAAGGTCAATATTTAACGCGTCGCAAACAGTATTAAGTTTATAATTTGTTAGTCCTGGAATCAACTGGCGGCTTGAAGCAACAGTATCGAGTGTCTGGTAGGCGGGGACTTCGATATTGTAATGCTCTAACGTATTTCTTAAAACGCTATTATCAAACCGATTATTATGGGCAATAACCAGTTTATCAGGAGTGTAGAATTGGTTGATATGTTCCCATACTTCTGGAAAATCAGGCGCATTTTGGACGTCACGCTCATGAATACCGTGGATCTGAGTATTACGCCAAAAGAATTTAGTATGAGGATTAATTAGGGTGTAAAATTCGTCGGCAATTTGTCCATTCCGAACGATTGTGAGTGCAAGTGAACATGCACTGTAACGCTTGCCATTAGCAGTCTCAAAGTCCATTGCTATAAAATTCATCATACATTCTCCTTGCAAAAGTCGATAATTTTATTTTACAATCAACTAATCATTTTTCAAAACTTTTACTTTTGAAAAATGATACAATAGCTCTTGAAAGTAAATACAAAAAAGGAAGAAATAGAGAATGGCTAATTTGATGAACGAATTTCCTGATATTGAAATTAAACAAGATGAACCATTAATGAATTACACCTATACTAAAACAGGAGGTCCAGCTGACTGGTTGGCTTTTCCCGAAACGATTGACCAGGTAAAAGAATTGGTTGATTATGTTCGTGAGCATGAAATGGGCTTAACAGTTTTAGGAAACGCCAGTAATTTAATTGTTGGCGATGGCGGTATAGATGATTTAACAATTATTCTTACGCGGCTTAATAAAATTGAAGTTCATGATAATAAGGTAACTGCACAGGCAGGGGCATCTTATATTGCAACAACCGAGGCAGCTCGTGATAGTGAACTTACTGGATTAGAATTTGCTGCTGGTATTCCGGGCAGTATTGGTGGAGCTGTCTTCATGAATGCCGGTGCATATGGTGGTGAAACTAAAAATGTTGTTTCTGAGGCAACCGTAATGTTGCCCGATGGAACGATCAAACACCTTACTAATGAAGAATTGGACTTTGGTTATCGGCATAGCAGTATTCAAGATAATAATGGCGTCGTGTTAGATGCTACGTTTGCTTTGGAACCGGGTAAGTATGATGAGATCAAAGCAAGGATGGACGATCTGAATGAACGGCGAGAAGCTAAGCAGCCATTAGATCTCCCATCTTGCGGAAGTGTATTTAAACGGCCAGAAGGATATTATGCCGGAAAGTTGATTCATGATGCTGGATTACAAGGTTATACTTCAGGTGGGGCGCAAGTTTCGACTAAGCATGCTGGCTTTATCGTTAATATTGACCATGGAACCGCAGCAGACTACGTAAATGTTATCCATCATGTCCAAAAGACAGTTAAAGAAAAATTTGGTGTTGATCTTGAAACCGAAGTACGGATTATCGGTCGGCAAGATTAAAAATATAAAGTGTAAGTTTATTAAAAGATTATTAATAAGCTTGCACTTTTATTATTTTAAAGATAGTGAAGCGATGAATGAATTTAACCTAATAGTTAGGTACCGTTAAAAAGGGAAAAAATAATTTAATTCATCTTATTATTTGTTAATTATGAAAAAATCTCACAAATTGCTCATTGAAAAATTATTATTATGGATGAAAAGCGATTTCAAAGGATTTTGAAGTATACCGATTCACTGACTGATAAAAATAACTTTGTAATCACTTTCAAAATATGATAGGATATTTAAGTCTCATTTTTGAAAAAATTCACAAAGTAAGGAGTATATTTATGAGCAATAATGTAGTTGTTTTAGGAAGTATTAACGTTGATACTACTTATCATGTTGATCGCTTCCCTCAACCTGGTGAAACTATTTCAGCAGTAAGTAAGAGTTCTGCTCCTGGTGGTAAGGGTGCCAATCAAGCAGTTGCAGCAGCCCGCTCTGGTGCCAAAACGGCCTTTATTGGGGCAGTTGGTTCTGATAAAGAAGGAGCTTACATGCTTGAATCATTGGCTGATGACCATATTGATACACGCCACATCATGACTGATGAGTTACACGGTACTGGTAGTGCTGCGATTACTTTAGATGCTAATGGTCAAAATGACATTATGGTATATGGCGGTGCCAACCAAGCAATGGCCACTGATGTTCTTAATGGCATTGATGATGTTTTAGAAGATGCTGACTTTTTAATTAGTCAATTTGAAACACCACAAGAAGTTGCTTTAAATGCATTTAAGCAAGCTAAAAAATACGGTGTTACTACTCTTTTAAATCCAGCACCAGCTCATGAGATTTTACCAGAGTTATTAAAATATACAGATGTTATTACGCCTAATGAAAGTGAATGCGCCTTATTAACAGGTATTGAAATTACTGATGAAGAATCAATGTTAAAGAGTGCTGATTACTTCCGTGAACGGGGAGTTAAACACCTTTTAATTACTTTAGGCTCAAAAGGAGTATTTTACTCCACACCTACAGCTCATGGATTAGTTCCAGCATTTAAGGTTAAGGCAGTTGATACTACAGCAGCTGGTGATACATTCCTTGGGGCATTAAGTTCACAATTAGAAAAGGACTTATCAAATGTTGACAAGGCACTTGTCTACGCACAACGAGCATCTAGTTTGACTGTTCAACAAATGGGAGCAATGCCTTCTATTCCAAACCATGATGCGGTTATAAAAGCATTAGCAGAAAATTAAGGAGTACTATCATGAAGAAAACAGGGATTATTAATTCAGAAGTTTCAGCTGTCGTGGCTAATATGGGACATATGGATTGGTTATCAATTGGTGATGCCGGAATGCCCGTTCCATTTGGTACTAAGAAGATTGATTTGGCTGTTGATAAGGAATTGCCAAGCTTTATGGACGTATTGAATAATGTTCTTAAGGAAATGAAGGTTCAAAAGATTTACTTAGCTGAAGAAATCAAGGACCAAAATCCAGCACAACTTGAAAATATTAAGAAGGCATTACCAGATGTTGAGGTTGCATTTATGCCTCACAGTGAGCTTAAGAAGAGTCTTACCAAGACACATGCCTTCATTCGGACAGGGGAAATGACGCCATACTCAAACATTATCCTTGAATCAGGCGTAACATTTTAATATTAGGGGTTAGTTTTTATGGAAAATGAAGTAAAAAAAGAGAATGGACAAAGTTGGGTTCAACTTTCAGACGGTTATTTAAGTCGGACACCAATGTTCCAATTTGTTATTTTATGTTTAATCTTCCCATTATGGGGAGCAGCGGCCAGTCTTAATGATATTTTGATTACACAATTTAAGACGGTTTTCACCTTAAATGATACTGCAACAGCCTTTGTTCAAAGTGCCTTTTACGGTGGTTATTTCTTAATGGCAATTCCAGCTTCAATTCTTATTAAGAAGACATCATATAAGTTAGCAATTCTTATTGGGCTATTATTTTATATTATTGGTTGTGGAATGTTTTTCCCAGCTTCACATGTTGCTACTTATAGTATGTTTTTAGTTGCTATTTTTGCTATTGCTATTGGTTTGAGTTTTCTTGAAACTAGTTGTGATACGTATGCAACGATGTTTGGACCAAAAGAAACTGCTAACAAACGGTTAAACGTTGCTAATGTTTTGATTCCTCTTGGTGATATCATGGGAATCGTTCTTGGTAAGTACCTTATTTTCGGTGAAGGTGGAAACATTGCCGACAAGGTTGCTAAGATGTCAAAATCTGAGGCAGAAGCTTACAATGAACACTTGCTTCAATTGACTTTGCAGCCTTATAAGTATATTTTGATTGTTTTAATCATCATCTTTATCGTTTTGGCAGTTACTAAAATGCCTCGCGCTAAGGCCTTCTCAACTGGTTCTGAAACTAAAGAAGACCAACCATCACTTGGCGAAACTTTCAACTACTTATTCCACAATAAGCGGTACATGAAAGGGGTTCTCTGTCAGTTTATTTATGCTGGTATGCAAACGACTGTATGGTCATTCACTATTCGGTTAGCATTACGCCTTGATTCTCATATTTCTGATGCAGCTGCTTCAACTTTCATGATCTATAGTTACATCGCTTGGTTCTTTGGTAAGTTAGTTGCAAACTGGTTCCTTGACCGTTACTCAATTACTAAGGTATTAACTTGGTTCTCATTACTTGGAACAATTTCATTAGTAATTACCTTTACTGTTCCTAACATCACAGCGGTAATTGCGGCAATTGCAACTAGTTTCTTCTTTGGACCAGAATGGCCAACGATCTATGCTCATACCCTTGATCAAATTCATGAAAAGAAGTACACCGAAACTGGTGGTGCATTTATCGTTATGTCCTTAATTGGTGGTGCAATTGTTCCAACAATTCAAGGACGGGTATCAGATTTAACTGGTTCAATGCAGTTATCATTCATTGTCCCAGCAATTTGTTTCGCACTTATCACTATTTACTTCTGGACTGAGCACCGTTGGGAAAAGGCTCATCCAAATGAAGTGCAAGAACACTAAAATTTCCCAGGAAATAATTTAATATTAAAGGCCCAGCGGTTATTTAATCAGCTGAGCCTTTATTTATTTCCAAAACTTTAAAGTAATTTTTTTCTAGATTAAGCTAAACACGAAATGAAATGATATAATATGAACGTGATTTAGAGGATGGTGAATGCGATGCAATTTATAATTTCGCTTCTAACATGGCAGAATCTGATTCACTTAATTGATATCTTAGTAATTTGGTTTTTAATCTACGAGTTATTAATGTTAATTCGTGGTACAAGAGCTGTCCAACTATTTCGTGGTATTCTGATCATTATTTTGGTTAAGATTGTTAGTTGGTATGTTGGTTTAAGTACTGTTTCGTGGGTAATGGACCAGATTATCAACTGGGGTGTTATTGCAATTGTCATTATCTTCCAGCCAGAGATTCGGCGCGGACTGGAACACCTTGGTCGAGGAACTTTCTTTACTCATAATCAAACAGCAAATGAGAAAGAAGAAGATATGATTAAGCAATTAGACCAAGCGATTCAGTACATGTCAAAGCGAAGAATTGGTGCTTTAATGAGTATTCAAATGAAGACTGGTCTAGAAGAGTATATTGAAACAGGTATTCCACTCGATGCTGATATTTCAGGGGCATTACTTATTAATACTTTTATTCCTAATACGCCCTTGCATGATGGAGCAGTGATTATAAAAAATAATCGGATTGCAGTAGCGGCTGCTTATCTTCCTTTGTCTGATAGTAAATTGATTCCTAAAGAATTAGGGACACGACATCGGGCTGCTGTCGGAATTAGTGAAGTGACAGATGCATTGACAATTGTTATTTCAGAAGAAACCGGCGAAGTTTCAATTACGAAAGATAATGAATTAATTCGAAACATGTCGCGAGATGAATACCTAAAGTTCTTACGTGCTCAGTTGTATACGCATGAGCCTCAACACGAAAACTTGGTAACAGAACTTTATGCTAAGTTTCAACGTAAAGGAGGTGGCCGTCATGGGCAAGGACACTAAAGGCTTCTTTCGCCGGAAATGGTTTTTGAGAATTATTTCGTTAATCCTAGCACTCTTTCTATTCATGTATGTAAATGGGAGCAAAAGCGGCTTCCTTCGTCAAAATACTCGGAATAATAACCAGAGTAGTGCTTTAATGTCGAATAAATCCGTTACCCTTCGAATGCCCCTTGATGTGACAATTGATAATAATAAGTATATTGTCAGCGGGTATCCTCAATATGTTAAGGTTAAGGTAACCGGTCCTTCCGCATTGGTTACAACTACCTCTAATACTCAAAATTTTAAGGTGTATGCGGATTTGTCTGACTTGACTCCTGGTAAACACCGAGTAAAGTTAAAAACGAGTGGGTTAAATTCAGAATTAACTTCTAAAATTGAGCCACAATATATTAATGTTAATATTCAACCACGCAAGACGATTACAATGAAAGTAACTATTCGTTTGAGTACTAGAGATTTGGATAATGGCTATAAGCTTGGACGTCCACATAGTGATATTCAGACTGTCCAAGTTACTGGTTCACGAGATGAAGTTAATAAAGTAAATCGAATTGTTGCTTTTGTAGCAATTCCGCACGATGCAAAGGATAATATTGCACGACAGGTAACACTACAAGCAATTGATCGGAATGGTCAAACACTTAATGTTGTGACTTCACCAACTACTACTAATGTTTCTATTCCTATTTCTGCGGGTTCACAAAGCAGCAGTTCAAATGATAGTTCATCAAGTAGTAGTGGTAGTGAAGAGAGTGAAGAAGCAAAGAGTAATTCAAGAGCAACATCGCGAAATGACTCTTCAGATTCTTCATCTGAAACATCCCAATCTTCAAGTAGTATAAGCAATGAAGATTCAAGTTCAAGTAGTCGAAATCAATAATAAAGATACACATAGAGGAGAAGTGAAATGAAGTTAAAATATTTTGGAACTGATGGAGTTCGTGGAGTTGCAAATCAAGATTTAAGTCCAGAATTGGCGTTCCGTGTTGGTCGCGCAGGTGGATATGTCCTTACTCGGCACTCAGAACGAAAACAACCTCAAGTATTAGTTGCTCGTGATACACGAATTTCAGGTGAAATGCTAGAAAATGCATTGATTGCTGGATTATTATCCGTTGGTATTGAAGTTTTACGGCTAGGGGTTGTCACTACTCCCGGGGTTGCTTACCTTGTTCGGGCACAAGAAGCTGATGCTGGAGTTATGATTACTGCTAGTCATAACCCAATTAAATATAACGGGATTAAATATTTTGGTGGTAATGGATTTAAATTATCAGATGAATTGGAATATGAAATTGAACAATTACTAGATGCTGAAGAAGATACGTTGCCACGACCATCTGATGCAGGCTTAGGAACAGTTGCTGATTATCATGAGGGAGCATTAAAGTACACTTCATTCTTGGAACAAACTGTTTCAAGTGATCTTGAAGGATTAAAAGTGGTAGTTGATGCTGCTAATGGTGCAACAAGTGGCTTTATCTCTAATCTTTTTGCTGATATGAATGTGGACTTTATTCCAATTAATGATCAACCAGATGGCTTAAATACTAACCTAAATTGTGGATCAACTCACCCAGAGAGCCTCCAAAAAGCGGTTGTGGAAAATAATGCTGATCTTGGAGTAGCATTTGATGGTGATGGTGACCGTTGCATTGCTGTTGATAATGAGGGAAATATTGTTGACGGTGATAAGATTATGTATATCTGTGGTAAGTACATGGATAAGAAGGGATTACTTAAGAAAGATACAGTAGTTACAACTGTGATGAGTAATCTGGGAATGTACAAAGCTTTAGAAGCACACAACTTAAAGAGTGTTAAGACTAAGGTTGGTGACCGGTATGTTGTTGAGGAAATGCTGAAAAATGGTTATAACCTTGGTGGTGAACAATCAGGACATATTATTTTCTTAGATCACAATACAACTGGGGATGGAATGCTTACCGCACTGCAACTCTTGTCTGTAGTTAAAGACTCTGGGAAGACACTCGCTGAATTGGCAAATGATGTAACAACTTATCCACAAGAGCTATTGAATATTAAGGTAGCAGATAAAACTACTGCAATGGAGAATCAAAAATTAAAGGAAATTATTGCGCAAGTCGAGAAAGAAATGAACGGGGATGGACGGGTTCTTGTTCGTCCTAGTGGAACTGAACCTCTTTTGCGCATTATGGCTGAAGCAGCTACGCCAGAATTAGTTCATGAATACGTTGAACGGATCGGTGATGTTGCCCGCGCGGAATTAGAAGTAGAATAACTTGAGAAGTGAAAAAGCGAGGCTGGAAGAAAATTTATTCTTCTAGTCTCGCTTTTTAATCTTTTAATAAATTTTAAATCATATAGACCAATCTAATAAAATAATTGACAAGATAATCTAAAAACTGTACTATACAATACAGTTGATTAGATTTAGTGATAATCACTAGTTATCTATACCAATTTTATTTAAAGGATGGAATTTAATTATGTGTGGAATTGTTGGAGTTACAGGAACTGACAAGAGTTTGTCAATTCTAATTGATGGATTAAAGCGGCTTGAATATCGTGGATATGACTCTGCAGGAGTTTACGTTAATGATCAACAAGGACATGATTACCTTGTAAAGCGGCCAGGTCGGATTGCTAATCTAGAAGCGGCCCTTGGAGAAGAAGTTCATGGTTTAGCCGGTATTGGTCATACCCGGTGGGCTACTCATGGTGAACCAAACGAAGCCAATGCTCACCCTCAATACTCTCAAGACGAACGGTTCTACTTAGTTCATAACGGTGTAATTGAAAATTATGCTGATTTAAAGAAAGAATACTTATCTGACATTAACTTTGTTAGTCAAACTGATACAGAAGTAATTGTTCAATTAGTTGATAAATTTGTAGTTGAATCTGGAATGTCAACAGAAGCAGCCCTCCTTAAGGTTCTTCGTTTAATCAGCCCAGATTCTTCATATGCATTTGTATTGATGGATAAAGAACAACCAGATACATTATTTGTTGCTAAAAATAAGAGTCCATTACTAGTCGGTATTGCTGATGGTTACAACATGGTTGGTTCTGATGCAATGTCAATGATTAAAGAAACTAATACCTTTATGGAAATCGGTGACCACGAGTTGGTAATCGTTAAGCCAGATCACGTTACTGTTAAAGACTTTGATGGTAATGAGATTGATCGGCCAACATTTAAGGTTGATATGGATGCTAATGCCGCAGATAAAGGTGCGTACCCATACTACATGTTAAAGGAAATTGACGAGCAACCAGCTGTTATGCGGAAGTTAGTTCAAGAATACTTTGGCGACAATGATATAGCACAAATTAATGAAGAGATGTTAAAAGATATGGCAAATGCCGACCATCTTTACATCGTTGGTGCCGGTACAAGTTATCATGCCGGTTTAGTAGGTGCGCGTATTTTCGAAAAACTTTGTGGAATTCCTACATCTGTTCATATTTCATCAGAATTTGCTTATGAACAACCACTTCTTTCTAAGAAGCCATTCTTTATCTTCTTAAGTCAAAGTGGGGAAACTGCTGATAGTCGTGAAGTGCTTGTTAATGTTAATAAGCATAATTGGCCAAGTTTAACAATTACGAATGTTGATAAGTCAACGCTTTCTCGTGAAGCAACTTACACTGAATTACTTTACGCTGGTCCAGAAATTGCCGTAGCTTCAACAAAGGCTTACACTGCCCAAATTGCTGTCGAAGCTATTCTTGCTCAAGCATTGGGTGTCTACATGGATAAGCAAGCAGCTAAAGACTTTGACGTTAAGCACCAATTAGGATTAGTTGCTAATGGTATGCAATCAATTACTGATAGCAAGAAGAAAGTAGAAGAAATTGCTTCTCGTTATCTCTCTAAATCTCCAAGCGCCTTCTACATTGGCCGGGGAATGGATTGGTCAGTATCACTTGAAGCTGCTTTGAAGTTAAAGGAAATTTCATACGTTCAAGCGGAAGGTTTTGCATCTGGTGAATTAAAGCATGGAACAATTGCTTTAATTGAAGATCAAACTCCAGTGATTGGGATCATTACCCAAGATCGGACTGCTGGTTTAACACGGAGTAATCTTGAAGAAACACAAGCTCGTGGGGCCAATGCAATTACAATTGTTTCACGGCATCTTGCAAAAGAAGACGATACATTCGTTCTTCCCGATGTCGATGAAGTTTTGACGCCACTTCTTAGCGTAATTCCAGCACAATTGTTGGCTTACTACACTAGTCTTGGTAAGGGACTTGATGTTGATAAGCCACGTAACCTCGCAAAGTCTGTTACAGTTCAATAAAATTATAAAGGAAGTTAGAAATGCCTTAGTTGGTTTTTCAACTTCTTTTTATTTTTAAAGTAATTTGATGTTTTCTTTGAATTTGTTTAATAAAAGGGTTGACTTACATTTATGGAAACGCTATCATAATAGTTGCAAGGTATAAAGTAATTACCTTCTAATCAATTCTCTTTCTCTCTTATGCCGATCATCGTCTTTTAGACGGTGATTTTTTTATTTAAACTCGCTATAATGATAAGGGTTGAAAGGGGAATAACAACGTGGAAGAACAACACGAAACGTTAACATTAATTGAGGAAATTACCCGTAATGACGGCTCAAAATATTATGAAATTGGTAATATGGTTCAAAATGGGCGTGCAGAATTAGCAGCTGAACGGGGTTTTATTAAAGAGGTTCGTATTTTAGAACTAAATATCCCTCATTCTAAAAATGTTATTAAATATGAACACTTTATAAATACTCACTATAAGATGCAGACTGAAGCAATGGATCATTGGGAAGAATGGAAACGTCCCCCAGAGATTGAAGAGGTTGTTCAAACGATCTTAAAAGAAAATCATATTGGGTAAAACAGGAAGCTGAATTATTTGGTAGTACTAAAAATGGATATAAAAATGTGGAGGTTAGGCAATGAAGCCAAATTTTAATCCATCACAGGGGATGAAGTCGCACTATTTCGTTACAGGGATAGACGGCTTACGAACATTAGCTGTCTTAGGAGTTATTATTTACCACCTATTGCCCAATGTTTTAATGGGTGGTTATTTAGGAGTGCCGCTTTTTCTATTAGTCTCTGGATATTTTGTAACCTATCAATTTAGTCGGCAGCTTAAGTATGGTGGTCATATTAATTTAGGGCATTTTTATCTAAAAAGGTTTCGGAGACTATATCCGACATTAATTGCGATGCTAATTTTAACGGCAGCGTATATTACATTATTTGCGCGAGAATTACTCCATAACATTCGAGCGGTAATTGTTACTAATTTAACGTGGGTATATAATTGGTGGGAAATAAGTCACGGGCAGTCCTATTTTGATCAATTTGGTGGCGTTTCACCTTTTACCCATCTTTGGACATTAGGGGTTGAAGCACAATTTTATCTTCTGTGGCCCTTGATTATTACGTTGTTATTTGTGATTTTTAAGAAACTACAGAATGTGCGGCGGGTAGTTTTTATATTGGCTGTATTGTCAGCAATAGAAATGGCTGTTCTTTACGACCCGGCAAATATCAATCGGGTTTATTATGGAACTGATACACGGGCCTTTTCACTTTTGCTTGGATCGTGGTTAGGGCTTGCCTGGCCATTAAATCGACTTCGACCTAATTTACAGGCAAATAGTCGCCGTTTACTTAATACTATAGGAATTATTGCAACAGTATTAACCATTGTTGGCTTTTTATCATTGAATGGACAGTCATCTTTTACTTACCGCGGGGGAATGTTTCTCTATAGCTTTATTGGAATGATATTAATGGCTACTATTATTCACCCAGGTGCGGGGATGAATAAATGGTTTACAAATCCGGTTTTTCATTGGGTTGGGCAGCGTTCTTATGGGATTTATGTTTATCAATATCCCGTTATGGTCTTTTATGAACGATTGATCAATGTCGGCAATCATCCACTTCTCAATGCATTCGTGGAAATTATTATTATTTTAGTAGTAAGTGAAGTTTCTTACCGGTTAATTGAACGCCCATTTGCCCAGTATCAGTGGTCAAAATTACCAGCTGATCTTCAGCATGTGTTAGAAACGCATCACTTTAGTTGGCAAAGCGGGGCTAAAATGATGGTAAGTGCATTAGTTGTTGTTATTGCATTTATCGGTTTTTGTCAGCCAAACCGTGCACCAAAGAAAACAGCGGTTCAGCAACGGATAGAGCAAAATCATCAAGCTGCTGAAGAACACAATAAGAAGATTGCAAAGGGTGATAATGTTGCAGAAGCTAGTGGTAATACTTCTAAGCTTCAGAAACAGTATGATTTAACTCCGGCGCAAATAAAAGCAGCGCAGAAGTTAAAGGTAACGGCCATCGGTGATTCGGTGATGGCTGATGCCGCAGATAGTATTCAGAAATTAATGCCAAATGCTTATGTTGATGCACAAGTTGGGCGTCAAGGTTCTGCGGCTCCTGATGTTATCAAACAATTAAAGGCAGATGGGCATTTAAACAAGATTGTTATCTTAAATTTGGGAACAAATGGTCCGATGACTCAAGATACGTTGGATAATATTTTAAGTGCAATTGGCTCTGGACACCAAATCTATTGGGTAACTGCCCATGTTCCAACAAAGCCATGGCAGCAAACAGTTAATAATGAAATTAAAGATTTAGCCAAGAAGCATAAGAATATCCATGTGGTCGATTGGAATAAGGCAAGTCAAGGGCACTCTGATTGGTTTGCAAGTGACAATGTACATATGGGACCAAGCGGAAATGATCATTTTGCACGGTTAATTGCAAAAACGATCTTGACAAAAAAATAGGAGGTTAGTAATGACACACGAAGGTCAATTATTAGACAAAGCTATCAATATTTACTTAACGGGACTAAAGGGCATCGAAAGCTTTATTTCTGAACCGGCGAGTGAATATAATTTATCTTTTGAACAATTTTTGATTTTACGAAAAATCATTAACCATCCTAATATCAAACTAATGGATATCGCCGAGCAACGGCAAGTAACAAGGAGTGCCGTCTCTCGCCAATTAAAAGTCCTTTTTCAGCAAAAATATGTTGAACAAAAAGCTGATCCAGCTGATCGACGTCGGATGTTTTTAGTTGCAACAAAAAAAGGCAAAGATGCTGAAAGTGAGATTTGGCAAAGGATTAATCACCGCTTTGCCAATTGGGTTCAGATTTATGGTGAAGATCGTGCTGATCAGTTTTTAACACTTTTTGAAGACTTTAATCAACAAATAATTCAGGGGAATATCCGAAAGAAGGAATAAGAAAATGATTAAGATGATTGCGCTAGACCTAGATAATACGCTTTTAAATAGTAATAAAGAAATTAGTCAACGTAATGAACATGTCCTAAAGCAATTACATCAAGAGGGAATTAAGGTAGTGCTTTGTACTGGCCGCCCAATCAATGCAATTTGGCCATATATTGAACAGCTTGGTTTAACTGATTCAGATGATTACACAATTACGTTTAATGGCGGATTAGTTATTAATAATGAATCACGTGAACATCTTTTTGAATTAGGGATGAAAAAGAGTGATTTACTGCCACTATTTTCTTATGTTAAACGAAAAAAGATTCCCCTCAATGTTTTAGACTTTGAACGGGTATACGAATTAAATGATTATCCAGGATCTATTTATCGGACAGTGTTAAAGAATATTGAATTCCAATCTTTGCCAATGAGTGATATGCCGGAAAAAACTTATAGTAAAGCTGTAATGGCAATCACCCCTGAAAAATTGTCTACTATTATAGGAGAACTTCCAGCTAATCTTAAAGCGCAGTATCATGCAGTTCAATCCCAACCGATGATAATGGAATTTTTACCTAAAAAATTAAATAAGGCGGTTGGATTGAAGGCCTTACTGGATCATTTTGGTGATGATTTTAGTAATTTAATGACATTTGGGGATGCTGATAATGATCTTGAAATGATCAAAGCTGCGGCTCAAGGAATTGTAATGGAAAATGGTCTTCCTAACGTTAAGGCAGTGGCGACAGCAATCACAGATACAAATGATAATGATGGAGTTGCAAGGTATTGTGAACGTTATTTTGCAACACTTTTGTAATAAAGATTGTTATAAAAAGTAAAATAAAGAGTGTTTTTGGCGCAAATATGAAACTTTTGCTAAAAAAATACTCTTTTTTATTTATTATTTAATGAATTTTCGATAAAAGTTATGGCTCCCTAAAAGCTAACTAGCACAAGGGATTGCAAATTTTATAATCATATTAATTGACAACTTATATTACAAAATATTACAAAAAGCCAACGGAGAGTAGTAAATAGAAATGGTGCTGTTACAGCTTAGTAATATTAAGAGTGTAATATATAAGGTGTTGAAACGTAAAAGATAATTTGCTAAATAATAAAGGATGGTTGTTTAATTTATGATTTCTAAGAAAAACTTTGCTAAAGTATCTGCTACTCTTGGTGCAGTGGCCTTAGGTGTTAGTGCAACGGCTACTGCTGCTAATGCCGACACTATCTACACCGTGCAAAGTGGTGACACACTTTCAGGTATTTCTTACAAATTCGCAAAAGACAACAGTATGGTCAATGATCTTGCTAAGAAGAACAATATTCAAGATATTAACAAGATTTACGTTGGTCAAAAGTTAATCATCAAGAGCGATGGTGAAATTCAAGAATACAACGCTCAAAACGCAGCTAATGCAAATGTAGCTGACAATAATACTCAAGCTACTCAACAACAAACTGCACAACCTCAACAAGCTCAAAGTCAAGCTAGCCAAAGTTATACTTCAAATGCTTCAGGTTCAGAAGCTGCTGCTAAGGCTTGGATTGCCGCTCGTGAATCTGGTGGTAACTACGGTGCTACTAACGGTCAATACATTGGTAAGTACCAATTATCAGCATCATACCTTAACGGTGACTACTCGGCAGCTAACCAAGAACGGGTTGCTGACCAATACGTTGCAAGTCGTTACGGTTCATGGCAAAATGCTCAGGCTCACTGGCAAGCTAATGGCTGGTACTAAAATTTAAACTAACAAGCAAAAGCGAGACTAAGAAGCTGATCTTCATAGTCTCGCTTTTTTGTACAAATGTGGTATAATAAGTATACCTCTTATGGGGATGTTTATGGATTCGACAGGTATAGGTCGAGTTTCAATTGCGTTTCGAAGGTTGCGTCTTCGTAAAAACGCTCAGTTTTAAATTATAACTGCAAACAATAATTCAAACTCTTACGCATACGCTGCCTAACAAGTAGCGCGCGTAGATCCATTCCGGGTTCGTCCATGATGCGGCAATGGGTTTTATACTTAGTGGACTACGCTTATTACTCCCGTTTGAAGTAATAAGAAGAGATTAATCAAGCTAGCTAACCATGGTTGCCCTGATCAACGGCGTTTTGGTTAGTGAAATCTAAATAGTTGAGATATGAACGTAGAGATTGAAATGGCGATATGCTTGGACACGGGTTCGACTCCCGTCATCTCCACTATATGCCTATAAGGACTGCCATTGGTTTATGGCAGTCTTTTTTAATGCTAAATATTAGGATAATTAGTGGGGTTTCATAAGAAGATATTCTCATGTAAAAATCAGTAAATAGAGTTCAGATAAAATATAAAGGAATGAATTAAATGGAAATATTAATGATTGAGGATAATCATTCTGTCTGTGAAATGATGGCAATGTTTTTTAAGAAAGAAAAATGGCACTGTGAATTTGCTTATGATGGCGTGGAAGCAGAAGAAAAGTTTAACGCTGACCCTCATAAATGGGATATTATTTTGCTAGACCTCAATCTTCCTAAAAAGGATGGAATGCAGGTTGCAGCTGATATTCGACGGGTATCACCAACAGTTCCCTTAATTATGTTGACAGCCCGTGATACTGAAAGTGATCAGGTATTGGGATTGGAAATTGGTGCTGATGATTATGTAACCAAACCATTTAGTACAATTACTTTAATTGCGCGGATCAAGGCCCTTTATCGGCGAACACATTTAAACAAACTTGAGGATGTTCAAGATACTGATAGTGATGATACATTCGATATTCAAACAAAGAACTTTAAGATGAATACTAAGACAAGAGAAGTATTCTTATATGGAAAACCGGTCGGTGACTTGACACCGAAAGAATTTGACTTATTAAAGACGCTTGCCTCTAAACCACGTCAAGTATTCACCCGTTCACAACTTTTACAATTAGTATGGGATTATGAATATTATGGTGATGAGCGAACTGTTGATGCTCATATTAAAAAGTTACGGCAAAAGTTAGAAAATATTGGACCTCAAGTAATTAAGACTGTATGGGGGGTCGGCTATAAGTTTGATGACGAGGGTAACGACTAATGAAATTAATGTATCGGTTGATGCTTTCATTTTTTGCGATTATTTTGACGCTAATGGTGATTGTTAGTATTTCGTTTATCAATGTGACTAACAACACTATGTATCACAATACGTGGCAACAATTGAAAAGTTATTCTGATAGTTTAATTCAGGATTCTATTCGTTACAATATGGCAACCCAAAGTTTTGAAGGGTTTGCTACAGAATCATTAAATAGCAATGCCAATCTTTTAACACGTCAAAATGTCCACTTTGCGATTTACGATACAACTCACCGGAAAATCTTTGCCAGTAATGGATTTGCTCCTAGTATGAGTAAAAGTGATTGGAAAAAATTAAAAAAAGGAGAAACCGTTTGTACTAAGCTAATTACTCCTAAAATTAATTCACGAGTATCGAAGGGTGCTTCTCCACGAATGACCGAAGTTTCACGACCATATTTCTATAAGGGGAAGATGATTGCGGTAGTATCAATTGCAACCTTTGTATCGACGATTGAGCAAAATATGCATCAAATAAAGATTAACTTAATAATGGCATTACTGACTGCTAGTCTTGTAACGCTTGCAGTTAGCTACTTCTTGGCACGGTCAATTACCAAACGAATTGATCGATTGCGGATGGCTACTCACCAAATTGCGCAAGGAAATTACAATGTTGAAGTGGACGATAATGGGCGTGATGAAGTGGCAGACCTTGGTCGGAGTTTTAACCAAATGACCGCTTCGTTACGTGAATCGCAACAAGAAATTCGCCGGCAAGAGGAGCGGAGACGCCAATTTATGGCTAATGCAGCCCATGAAATGCGGACGCCATTAACAACCATTAATGGAATTCTTGAAGGATTACAGTATGATGCGATTCCAGAAGAGGATAAAAAGCATAGTATCCAGTTAATGCAAAATGATACGCGGCGTTTAATTCGCTTGGTCAATGATAATTTGGATTATGAAAAGATTCGCACTAACCAAATTGCGATGGAACGGAAAGTATTTGATGCATCGGCAGTACTCGAAAATTTACGAGAGCAGTTAGCGAAAAAGGCAAAAGAGAAAAAGGATACTCTGCACTTGGATGTAGAAAAGAATTTACGGGTATATGCAGACTATGATCGGTTTGTACAGATTATGTTCAATATCATTCAAAACGCAATCCAATTCACTGATAACGGAATTATTGACATTCGAGGAAAACGTGTGGAAAAGGGAAGTCAATTTGAAGTTCAAGATAATGGAATTGGGATGACTCCTGAACAACTTGAAAATATCTGGGAACGATACTATAAAGCTGATCGTTCACGGATGAATACTAAGTACGGAGAATCTGGCTTAGGACTCGCAATTGTGCGGCAGTTAGTTCTTCTTCATGGCGGAAAAATTGACGTAAAAAGTCAGTATGGTAAGGGGACGACATTTACAATCTTTTTCCCTGATCGTGAATACGCTCCGCATAATATTCAACCTACAAATAATAAAGACAAAAAGTAAGCCAATAATTTGAGCGAGACGCTTTAACTGTGATAATAAAGCGTTTCTTTTTTGTAGACCAATTTTTATAATCTAAAGAAATTTAAAGAAAGCGCTTGTGAAAGCGTTTACCATATGATACACTTATATCTCGTAATAATATTACGGATTGATAGGAGAGAATTTTTTATGAACTACTTACTTGCTTTAATCCCTGCGATTGGTTGGGGGATTATGCCGCTGATCACTGGTAAGATCGGTGGTTCAACGATTAACCAAATGTTTGGTATTGGTGCCGGTGCTACGATTGTTGGGTTGGTTGCGTTTATTATCGGTCATCCAACTGTTACAACGACTGGATTCTGGTTCTCAGTACTGTGTGGGGCTTTGTGGACAATTGGTCAAATTGGACAATTCGTTTCATTTAAGCGGATGGGTGTTTCAAACACTATTCCACTATCGACAGTATTTCAATTAGTTGGTAACTCTTTGATTGGGGTTATTATCTTTGGAGAATGGCGTGGAGCACGTGCCCTTACTATTGGTTTCATCGCCTTAGCAATTGTTATTGTTGGTGCTTTGATGACCTCTGTTACTGATCAGAGCAGCGGAAAGAAAGTTACTGTCCAGAATTTCCTTTTTCTATTAATTACTTCTATTGGTTACTGGGTTTACTCAGCATTCCCAAAGATGCCAATGGTTGCTAATGACAGTTCTTTAGGAATTTTCCTTCCAGAAATGCTTGGTATTTTACTTGGATCTGTTATTTATGCTATTTGTTCAGGAAATATTGATTCCTTCAAGCAAAAGGAACAATACCTCAATATCTGGGGTGGTATTTCTTGGGGAATTGCGGCCTTAGCTTATATCTTTGCTGGACGGGCATTAGGAATTAATACGGCCTTTGTCTTCACGCAAATGAACGTTATCATTGCAACAATTGGTGGTATCTTAGTTCTTCATGAACACAAGACTCGGCGGGAAATGTCATTTACAATTGCCGGAATCATCTTTATTGTTGCCGGAAGTATTTTAACTATTTTTGCTTAAATTATATTAAAACTAAACTTAAAAAGACCTTCATCGGATTTTTGATGAAGGTCTTTTAATATCGACATTATTATTTAATAAGGGAAATTTTCCAAGCGATCTTTTTCAGTAATGGGACGAATTACTTTGCCTGGAACTCCAAGGACAAGGGAGTTATCAGGAATATCTTTAGTAACGACTGTACCTGCTCCGATAACGCAACCATTGCCGATTGTTACGCCCGGACAAACTGTTACATTGCTTGCAAGCCAACAGTTATCGCCAATTGTAACTGGTTTGCCATATTCAACGTCATCGAACTGACCGTCAGCTTGCTGCCGAATATTACGCTGCTGATACATGAGGGGATGCATGGCTGTAATGATCGAGACGTTTGGACCGCACATTACGTTATCTCCAATAGTAACAGGGCATGTATCTAAAATGGTAAAGTTAAAATTAGCATAGAAATTCTTACCTATTTTGGTAAAACGACCGTAATCAATATGAATAGGTCCTTGAAGATATATTCCGTCATCATGCTGAGGAAATAGGCGATCAATAATCATTCCTCGTTCAACAGTATCTTCATCAGTTGTTAAGTTATAGTCACGACAAAGACGATGAGCAAGGTGAGAAAACTTATTGAGTTCCGGTGTTCCAGGACGATAAGGCTTCCCAGCTAACATATTTTCAGTATTTTTATCCATGAATAATTATTCCCTTCAAATTATGTAAGCGGATACGCTGTGTATTCCCAGTATGCCTAATTAACCTTAAATTGTCAATTTTCATTAATGAGAAAAAATTGCTAGTTCTGATTGAAACCGACTTCATTATCCGCTATCATTTAAATGTCTAAAAAATAAAAATAGAAAGAAGCTATTGGAATGACACACATTAAATTTGACAGTAGCGCATTAAAGCAATTTGTTCATGAAAACGAACTTGGTGAAATGCAAGCAATGGTTAACGCCGCTAATGATGAATTACGGAATGGAACTGGTGCTGGCGCCGACTTCCGTGATTGGCTCCATTTACCAACCGAATATGACAAAGAAGAATTTGCCCGTATTAAGAAGGCTGCTGATAAGATTCAACGTGATTCAGATGTTTTAGTTGTTATTGGGATTGGTGGTTCTTACCTTGGTGCCCAAATGGCAATTGACTTCTTACACAATACTTTCTATCAAGCTCAAAATGCAAAAGACCGGAAAGCTCCGTTGGTAGTCTTTGCTGGTAACTCCTTAAGTTCAACCTATGTTCATGACTTGATCCAATTAATTGGTGACAAAGACTTTTCAATCAATGTTGTTTCAAAGTCAGGAACAACCACTGAACCATCAATTGCCTTCCGAATCTTTAAGGGCCTTTTAATTAAGAAGTATGGTGAAAATGAAGCTAATAAGCGGATTTATGCTACTACTGATAAGACTAAGGGTGCCTTAAAGACTGAAGCAGATGCTCATGGCTATGAAACCTTTGTTATTCCTGATGGGGTTGGAGGACGTTACTCAGTTCTTTCTGCTGTAGGTCTTTTACCAATTGCTGCTTCTGGTGCGGACATTGATAAGTTGATGGAAGGGGCTGCACAAGCGGAAAAGGATTATGTTGATCCTGATCTAACCAAGAACGAAGCCTACCAATACGCTGCTTACCGGAACATTCTTTATCGTAAGGGCTATGAAACAGAATTACTCGAAAACTACGAGCCTAACATGCGGATGTTTGCGGAATGGTGGAAACAATTAGCTGGGGAATCAGAAGGAAAAGACCAAAAGGGAATCTATCCTTCTTCAGCTAACTTCACAACCGACCTTCATTCACTTGGTCAATACATCCAAGAAGGTCGCCGTTTCTTAATGGAAACCGTTGTTAAGCTTGATAAGCCAAATTATGACATGGAAATTCCAACAGAACCAGATAATCTTGATGGTTTAGGCTACTTGGAAGGTAAGACAATGGATTACGTTAACACCAAGGCTTATGAAGCGGTGGTTGCTGCTCATACTGATGGTGGAGTACCAGTGATGACTGTTCATATCCCACAAGAAGACGAATATACTTTAGGTTACCTTATTTACTTCTTTGAGGTTGCGATGGGAATTTCAGGTTACTTAAACGGTATTAATCCATTTAACCAACCAGGTGTTGAAGCTTATAAGACTAACATGTTTGGATTGCTTGGTAAGCCAGGATATGAAGAAATTGGTAAAGAATTACGGGCTAAGATGGATAAGAACGATTAGTATAAATTAAATATCATCAAGAAGGGGAATAGCTGTTATGACATAGCTATTCTCTCCTTTTATCTGGAGTATTTTTATGAAAAAAGAAGAATTAATTGAACATCGGGATCGGGTAAAAGATCATTTAGTAGTATGGATTGTTTTAACAATTTGTCTGCAAATATTAACTGTTTTTCATATCTTGGCGTTCTTAAAATATGTAGTATGGCTTTCTGCCGCTTATAGTATTTTACTAATTATCTTGTGGTGTTATTTAGAATTTAAGATTTTACATTTAAAATAATTTAATAAAGGGAGTGGGACTATAAACTTGTTTCGAGTTTTTAGTCCCACCCCTGCAAGGATGGCTACGACGCGAAGCTAGCCTATTGGGGCATTATGGACGCTGATTTATCAACGTTCATAATCAGCCATCTACTGCGTTTTGGCAGTTTACACTTTAAAATAGTAAAGAGGTTGGATTGTTTTCCCAGCCTCTCTTTTCTATTAAATAAGACCAAAACGATTTCTTACAGCTGTATTAATACAGTTTGCTAATTTCTCTTTAACCTTTTTATTTATATCTAAATTATCAGTATCATCTTTAAGATAGGCATTAATTATGATTGAAGCCATTACATGTTTAGGAACAGAAAGTATTTTAATGTCCATGTATTTAGGGTTTTCGGCGGGAATATCTTCAAAAGTGAGAACAATATCCTTACCATTAACACTAATTGTTGTTTTCCCTCCCTTCCTAACTGTGTAGTCAAGTTCATTAGGGGTACAATTTTTATATGCAATCATAATGGTTATCCCTTCTTATTATTAATATTATTGTTAGTATAACATAATTTAAGTTATAATCGACGATTGTAAATTGTGAAGAGAAGAATGGTAAGATAATTGAAAATAAAATTGGTTAAGAAGGGAATGAAATTATAATGAACGAATATGTAATTGGGGTTGACCTAGGCACAAGTGCAGTTAAGGTTTCAGCGATGGACCGTGATGGCAAGATTGTTGCGCAACAAAGCTATGGCTATGATCTCCATCAGCCTTATCCTGGCTACAGCGAACAAGATCCGCGAGATTGGCTTTATGAAACAACGATTGTAATTGATCGATTAATTTTAAAAGAACTTAGATAATCATAACCACCCGTCAAACGGGTGGTTTGCACATCGGCTATAAGCCGATAATAAAAGCCGGCGTCTCAAGGCGCTGGCTTTCGCTTTGCTCAAGCCAAAATGCTCTGACTACTTTGCCACCGCTTTAAGCGGTGTTTGTACTACCTCACTTACCCTTAAAAGGGTCCGAATATTCCACACTTGTTAGCTTATCCATTGCTATATCATGTTTCTCTTGATCTCGGATATACTTCTTTATCGTGGATTCATTTAATCCAACTGTACTCACATAGTAGCCTTCAGCCCAAAAATGTCGGTTCCCATATTTGTATTTTAAGTTTGCATGTCGATCAAACATCATTAATGCACTTTTCCCTTTTAAGTATCCCATAAACTGCGATACACTTAGTTTCGGCGAAATACTTACTAACAAGTGCACATGATCTGGCATCATATGACCTTCAATTATTTCTACTCCCTTATATTTGCACAATAAACGAATATAATCTCTTAGGTCTCTTCGGTATTGATTGAAGATCGCTTTACGTCTATACTTTGGTATGAATACGATGTGATACTTACATAACCACTTCGTATGGGCTAAGCTATTTAATTTATTAGCCATATTTATATAACCTCTTTTCTCTTATTGACTTTGGCTTGAACACCTACATCTTAAGGCAAAAGAGGCCTTTTTTATATAATTTTTATCGCCCACCCGCATAGCAGGTGGTTTTTTGTTTCGTGCATTCGCTCTGCTCACGCACTCAACTAGGTCTAAAGACATTAATGTAAATAACGGAGAAAATAACCGTCTTAAGGTCATTTTCTCCGTTATTTTATTGTTAATTTATTTCTTGAATCAATCCATTAAAGAAGTGTTTTAGTGACACTTGCCCACCATTAGTACGCTCTCCTTTGAGAAATGAAATTTCATTGTGGACATTTTTATATTCATATAAGTTATTCGCATATTCCAAAATAATGTCGTTTTCTGGATAATCCATACACATATGTGCGAGATTATTAAGACCAGTTTTTATATCGCGCCGAATTCGTTGGAAAATTATCTTTTTACCATGCTCATCACATTGGAAAAATTCTTCAAAATTAACCTCATCAAAACTAATTTCCCGTTCAATCATCGTATTAACAAGTTTATTAATTGCAGGAGCACCATTTCCGGCTGTAATCCCAAGAAAACGTAAGATGGACTGAGCGTTTTCTTTTTTCTTGGTTTTCCCGCTAATCGTAACTGTATTATTATTCGTCGCAGCACCACTTACAAGGTCCAAAACTTGAAGAAGACGGTTAGACATATTAATATTTTGCGCTGCTAGTTTAATCACTGACTTAACTTCTGCAATGTTTAGTGGTTTTTCAATAAAAAAATCAATCCCATGTTGATATGCACTTGTTTTGACAGAAGGCAGAATTGCTTGAGCAGTCATAATGAAGTGTGGATAATGATGACTGTCCTGAATTTTTTGAATAAGTTGGACCCCATCCATCGTTGGCATTGCATAATCGATAAACATGATATCAATTCCTAGGCGCATTGCATCATCGTAGGCCTGTTGCGGATTAGAAGTTGTTCCGACGACAGTATTATTGAAATCATTTTCAATAATATTGGATAATAAATGAATAATTTTACTATCATTATCTAAAATATAAAAATTCATGTATTTTCACCGATTTCTTGATGTTGTTTGAAGTATTTTGAAACACTATTTAATTTTACTCTTTGTGAAGATAATAGACAATAGAGCTGCTATTTTACAAATGTGTAGTTGTTTCCGCTTACATCCTTGTGAATAAAGAGATTGTTGCAAAAAAACGCTGAATTTTTTCTGTTATTTATGGAGCCTTTTTGAAGTATTATGAAACTTTAGCCTATTATAGTACTTGTATTAAGACCTTAGGAGGAAATAAAAATGGCTTTTAATTTACGTAATCGTAGTTTCTTAACTCTTGCAGATTTTAACACTCGGGAAATGGAATACATGCTTGATCTTGCTGAAGATTTAAAGAAGGCAAAATATGCTGGTTATGAAGGCAAGAATCTTAAAGGTAAGAACATTGCTTTAATTTTTGAAAAGAGTTCTACTCGTACTCGTTGTTCTTTTGAAGTTGGTGCTAAGGATGAAGGTGCTCATGTAACTTACCTTGGCCCATCAGGTTCACACATCGGTCACAAGGAATCTGTTAAGGATACTGCACGAGTTCTTGGTGGAATGTTTGATGGTATCGAATACCGTGGATTCTCACAACGCAATGTTGAAATTTTAGCTAAGTACTCTGGTGTACCAGTTTGGAATGGTTTAACTGACGAAGACCACCCAACACAAGTACTTGCTGACTTCTTAACCGCTCACGAAGTATTGAAGAAGCCTTACAAGGACATCAAGTTTGCCTTTGTAGGTGACGGTCAAGACAATGTTTCAAATGCATTGATGCTTGGTGCCGCTGTAATGGGGATGGAATACCACGTTGTTACTCCTAAGGAATTGGAACCAACTAAGGAAACTCTAGATAAGGCTAATGAAATTGCTGCCAAGACTGGTGCTAAGATTGTTGTTACTAATGACATCAAAGAAGGTGTCAAAGGTATGGACGTAATCTATGCTGATGTTTGGGTATCAATGGGTGAATCTGATGATATGTGGGAAAAGCGGATCAACCTTCTTAAGCCTTACCAAGTAACAATGGATGTTATGAAGGCTACTGAAAACCCTAATGTTCTCTTTGAACACTGTCTTCCTGCATTCCACAACCTCGACACTGAAGTTGGTAAGGAAATTGAAAAGAAGTTTGGCTTAAAGGAAATGGAAGTTACTGACGAAGTATTCGAAAGTGAACATTCAGTTGTCTTCCGTGAAGCCGAAAACCGGATGCACACTATCAAGGCTGTAATGGTTGCAACTTTGGGTGAACAAAACTAATTAGGAGGCATTTGCCATGGCTAAAGTAGTCGTTGCTCTAGGGGGAAATGCATTAGGCAAATCACCTGAAGAACAATTAAAGTTAGTAAAGAATACTGCTTCCTCATTAATTGGGCTAATTGCTGCAGGAAATCAAGTAGTTATTAGTCACGGTAATGGTCCACAAGTGGGTGCCATTAATTTAGGGATGAATTTCGCTGCTGAACACGGTAAAACTGCTGCTTTTCCTTTCCCAGAATGTGGTGCAATGAGTCAAGGTTATATTGGCTACCATTTGCAACAAAGTTTAGAAAATGAATTACACCGTCGTTGGATGAATAAGAGTGTGGCAACGATTGTAACGCAAATTGCAGTTGACCCTAATGATCCTGCTTTTGAAAATCCATCAAAGCCGGTTGGTGACTTCTACACTAAAGAACAAGCTGATGAAATTGCCAAAGAAAAGGGCTACACTTTTAAAGAAGATGCGGGCCGTGGATACCGTCAAGTTGTTCCTTCTCCACTACCGATGAAGATTATGGAACTTGATAGCATCAAAACATTGATTGACGCTGACAAGCTTGTTATTGCCGGTGGTGGTGGTGGTGTACCTGTAATCATCACTGATAAAGGACTTGAAGGAGTTCCAGCGGTTATTGATAAGGACCGTTCAAGTGCCTTGCTAGCTGACAAGATCGATGCCGATAAGTTGATTATTTTAACTGCCGTTGATCATGTTTATGTTAACTATGGAAAGCCAGATGAAAAAGCCCTTAAGACGTTAAACGTTGCAGAAGCTCAAAAATACATGAAGGAAGGACAATTTGCTGCTGGTAGTATGCTACCTAAGATTGAAGCATGTCTTTCATTTGTTGAAGGTCATCCAGAACGAGAAGCATTAATTACTTCATTAGATGGTCTTGATGATGCTCTTGCCGGTAAAGTCGGGACAGTTATTCGTGATAACTAAAAAGAAGATGGTTAGGAAAATAAAATCCTGACCACCTTCTTTTTTAGTTACTCTTTAATTTTTTCTGTGGAATGCGAATGTTAATCGCAAGTACTGCAACGATAACTAAAATCGAACCAAGGATATCTGCTCCCGTCATTTGTAAATGAAAAATTAGGACTGAACCGATTGTTGCTGATAAAGGTTCAAATGCATCCATTAAACTAAATGTAGTTGCATCGATATATTTTAATGAATTATTAGCTAGCTGAAAGGGAATTAAGGTCCCAATTACTAGAATGCCTAACACATATAACCAAACTGAAGGAACGTTAGGAATATGTGGTTGACTAGGGTGAATAAGCACTAAGGTTAATCCGGCAAATAATAGCCCCCACCCCGTAATAATTAATGAGGGAACTCGACCTTCGCGAAGCATATTTTGTGGAATTAAGGTATTTGTTGCAACACCAATTGCAGAAATTAATCCCCATATTAGAACACTAAGCGTCATTGCTAAATGGTTAAATTGGCCATGAGTTGCGATAATAAAAACACCTAAAAAGGCGATAATTGCACTAATAATTTCAATTCGTCGTGGTGGCAGGTGTCGAAACATAGCTTGATAAGCAATGATGAAAAAGGGCCCGATGAATTGGAGAATGGTTGCGATCGAAGCATTCCCATATTGGACAGCCATAAAGTAAGCATACTGAACCGGAACTAACCCAAAAACACCATATGCAAAGATAATCCATGCAGAATGAAGGTCCTTAAAAATTTGAAAGGGATGCTTCCCACGAATTTGGCTTAATAAGACTAAAATAATTCCAGCTGAAACCATTCGAACCTGCGTTAACCACATTGATGTAATTGAACTACTAACATTAAAAAGGGCCTTCGCAAAAAGCCCTGAAATACCCCAAAAGGTACAGGCAGTAATAATCATCGCTGTACCTAAAACTTTTTTATTTGACATAAAAATACTCTTTCCAATTAGATTTGCTATTTTATTTTACCATACCAATTCTGTGAAGAGTGAGCTCGACTTTTTAATTATGACTATCTGTTGGAATTGTTTTCGGCGATGATTGGTTGTGGAGTTCGTGAATATAAAGCCTTCACAGCCTCTATGTCTCGTGATTGAATGGGATAATATGATCCAGCTGGCTGCATCACAGAAATCTTGTTCGTGTGCTGTAGACCAATTGCATGCCCTAATTCATGCTCAGCAGTATTTACGATTCGTTCTTGTGAGTAGCCAAAGGCAGGATTTAATAGGTAATAAGAATTTAGCTCTACTGTTGCGTGCAGATAATATCCAGTTGCGGAATTCATGCTTGTATTGGTAAGTCCCGCTGCCCCGTTATTTGGATCATTAACAGCGGAAACACTAATATTTGCATTCTTATCATTAACGATTTTAAATGTGAATGCCTTCGTGTTATTCCATTGGGCAATTGCGGTTTCTGTTGCATTCTTTAATACTGGATTACTGATATTAACATAGATCGTTGCAGAGTTTTGTTCCCAGCGTGCATCAGCGGGTGTATCTTGTGCCCCAGTTTGTTGGTCAGCGTTTTGTTTAGTTGGGGTTGCAACTTCTTTACCGGTTATTCGGTGTAGCCACGATTGAGTAAGCACCTGAGCATTATGAATGCCAATATTAAATTGTTCTTGAAAGGTAGAATTATTTTGATAAAACCAAATAATTCCGCCAAAGAGTAATAAATAAAATAAGGTTAATAAGAAATTGGACTTCTTAATCGGTCACACCCCCTAGTATTCAAATTCTAATTAAAAAAGAGTAAAACGTCCATTATTTAATATTTTTTCTTTATTGTTGACAACTGTAAACTTTGATAGTATGCTGTACCTATAATATGATTACAATTGTAAACTAAAAGAAGGTGGAAATATTGAGAATTGCCGTTATAATTATTGCCCTGCTTTTGATTGCATTTATTGTTTGGTGGTTCTTCGGAAAGCATACAGAGTCGGCGGGAAAATCAACTATTGTTAATGATGAGCAAACTGCAACGATTGTCGTTAATGGTGGTTATTCTCCATCAACCGTTATCTTGAAAAAGGGAATTCCGGCTCAAGTTAACTTTGATATGCATGACTCGACGGCTTGTTTATCACATGTAGTATTTGAACAGCTAGGAGTTAATAAGGACTTAACAAAGCAAAAGATTACGACGATTAATATTCCAACAGATAAAGCCCAGACTTTTAACTTTGCTTGTGGGATGGATATGTTTCATGGAAAGGTGATTGTTAAATAATGAGTATTTTTTCAAAAGATCAAACTAAAAAAGTTGTTGTTAATGCAGAAAATCATGGCTACAAACCAGAAACGGTTACTTTCAAACAAGGAAAGCCAGCGCAATTAAAATTTATCCCCTCCGATAACATGGGATGTATGAATGAAGTCGTCTTTAAGGAACTTGGGATTGATGAGAAGTTAGACGGTAAAAAAGAAGTTACTGTTGATATTCCAACTGACAAGCCGGGAACTTATAACTATGCTTGCGGAATGGATATGTTTCATGGAAAGGTTGTTGTAAAGTAATGAAGCTCACAAACATTCAGCGATTTTGGATTTCATTTGTATTATCAATTCCGATGTTAATACAAATGCTTGCGATGCCTTTTCACTGGATGATGCCAGCCTATAATTGGATAGCATTAATTACTACCACTATTATTATGGCAATTTCAGCATTTCCATATTGGAAAAGTGCGATCGCTGCATTTAAAAAACATAGTGCAAATATGAATACCCTAGTCGCCACAGGAACAGCTGTCGCTTATTTTTATAGTATTTTTGCGATGATAACTGATAGGGCGGTTTATTTTGAAAGTGCTGCTTTTGTTACTGTCTTTGTTTTACTGGGGGATGCGATGGAAGAGAAAATGCATAACAATGCTTCCAATGCTCTTGGTAAGTTGATGGGCCTTCAAGCAAAAGATGCTGAAGTCTTAAAAGATGGTAAATTTGTCAAAGTACCACTCGATCAAGTTCAAGTTGGCGACCTTATTCGGGTCAAGCCGGGTGAAAAAGTACCCGTAGACGGAACAATTCTGGAAGGGGTAACTTCTCTGGATGAGTCGATGGTTACTGGTGAAAGTATGCCGGTAATGAAAAAAGTTGGCGATACTGTTGTTGGTTCAACAATTAATAATAATGGGACGATTACTTTTAAAGCCACAAAGGTTGGAGCGGATACAATGCTTGCCCAAATTGTTGACCTAGTAAAAAAAGCGCAAACCAGTCATGCTCCTATCCAGAACTTAACAGATAAGATTTCAAATGTGTTTGTCCCAGCAGTAATGATTATTGCTATTTTGACATTTATGATTTGGTATTCCTTTGTTGGCGCAACATTTGTTCAAGCATTATTATTTGCTGTTTCAGTAATTGTCATTGCTTGTCCGTGCGCATTAGGTTTAGCAACTCCAACAGCATTAATGGTTGGTACTGCAAGAAGTGCTAAGATGGGTGTCCTTATTAAGAATGGTGAAGTCCTTCAAGAAGTAAGTAATATTGATACTGTTGTGTTTGATAAAACAGGGACAATTACGGTCGGCAAACCAGTTGTAACTGATATTGTTGGCGATGCTAAAAAAGTATTAACAATCGCTGCTAGTCTTGAGGAATCGTCTGAGCACCCGTTAGCATCTGCAATTCTTCAAAAGGCAAAAAATAAAGAGATCTCACCAGTAAAGGTAGATAAATTTGAAGCAATTGAAGGTAAGGGTGTGCGTGCAGATTATAATGGACAAGTAGCATTTGTTGGTAGCAATCGGCTTTTGGTTGATGTAAATATTTCCCGGGAAATGGCATCACGTGCGGAAAAATTACAGAACGAAGCTAAAACAGTTGTTTATGTTGGTCTTGATGGGGAAATAATCGGCTTAGTTGCCATTCAAGATGTTCCGAAGTCGAGTTCAAAAGATGCAATTGCGGAGCTAAAAGCACGTGGATTAATGACTGTGATGTTAACTGGGGATAACAAACGGGTAGCTCAAGCAATAGCTGATGAAGTTGGTATCGATAGGGTAATTGCTGAAGTAATGCCGAATGATAAGGCTCAACAAATCAAAGAACTTCAGGACAAGGGTAAAAAGGTTGCTTTTGTTGGTGATGGAATTAATGATGCCCCTGCTTTGTCGACAGCTGATGTTGGAATTGCAATGGGATCTGGAACTGATATCGCAATTGACTCTGGTGGAATCGTTCTCGTTCAAAACGATTTGCGAGGAGTTGTCCGGGCACTTGATATTTCTAAGAAGACCTTTAACCGAATTAAATTAAATCTCTTCTGGGCGCTCATTTACAATGTCATTGGTATTCCAATCGCTGCAGGGCTATTTGCATTTATGGGCTTTACTCTTAGTCCGGAGCTTGCCGGCCTAGCAATGGCCTTTAGTTCTGTTTCTGTTGTTAGTTCTTCTCTGCTGTTAAATAAAGCTAAGATTGCGGGAGAGCATGTTGTTCAAGCTTAAACTAAGATTATAAGGAGTTAAGAAATATAATTCTTAGCTTCTTTTTTTGTTATATTTTGCACAAAGTAAAAGGATTTTGCGGTAAAATATTAATAAAAGTGATGGAGGAGTATTTAAAATGGCAACAGCATTTTTGGTTCACACTCAACTAAACTGGGGAAAAACATGTGATTATTTAATTGCTAATGATGTTGAGCCGGGGTTAATGCATCGTTATGAGACACGAGAAGATTGGCAAGAGGTGATTCTTGATGCATTGATCAATGTTCCCTTAGCGCCATACTTGCCAAGTGGTCAGCCCATTCCGCCAATTGGAACGGCAAAAGTAATAGGGGTAGAAGCAGTTGATCCGGCACGGGTTAAAAAAACTGTGCAACGGACACGAAGCCAATTTATAATGGCAACTATCTGGAAAAAGCAGTCAGCCTTAAAAAACTATAATTTCTTACATCATGATTATGACAAGTGGACGCAAAAACAAATTTGGGCCGATGTTGATTATTGGTGTGACTCTAAAAAACATCCCGTTATCGATTTGATTACAAAATGGCGTTGTGTCCGTCAACACCAACGATTACGTGCTGAAGAGAAATGATAAAAAAGAGTTGACTATTAAGCCACTTCCATGTATAGTATATATCGTTATAAGTTTATCTTATTGGGCATTCGCCAAACTGGTAAGGCAGTGGACTCTGAATCCATAATTTACTGGTTCGAGACCAGTATGCCCAACTTCTAACAAAAGGCCTGCTAGATTAGCTAGCAGGTCTTTTGTTGATAAAAAAGTTATTTGTTATAATTACAGTCAAGTGAGGGGACGAATATGGCTAGTAATTCTGATTCAATTTATTATGTTTTAACAAAACTAAAGCACCATCCAGAGTTAATCAAAAGCATTAGACCACGTTATACTAATACGGTTCTGATTCTTTTTGATGACTCCTTAAAGATAGCCGATGCTTCATTTTATTTTCCTGTTGATCGTTTTATGGTCAATCGTTTGTCAAATGATTTTGTGGCAAAGAATGGTGACCTTCTTGATAGTTATTTTTCAATGACCAATGGAACAAAGAAAAATTACCATGATGTTTGGGCGACGACCTGTCATATTCCAGAAAAGAAAGTATATTTATTAGAATTATCATTTGAATAACGCGATTTAAGCTGCGACAAAAGGTGTCACAGCTTATTTGCTATAAAGAGAGAGTTTTATAGTGCTTGTTTCAACGATTGTTTTAATGGTAGCGGCAGTTTTAAGTAGTATTATTTCCAGCTTCTTTCCGCACTTCTCAATTAATTATATTAGTATTTTCGTCGGCTTAATTATTGGTTCAGTTCCTTTTTTGAATGGTCGGATTTCCTCCCTTCCACAAAGAAATATTTATGTATATAGTAGCTCCACTGATTTATTTTGAGAGGCAATCAACGAGAATTAATCTGATTGGAAAAAGATTACGACAAATTCTTGAAACGGCTGTTCTTTTAGTAATTGTCGGAACGGTATTTGCGGGTTTTAGTGTATCGCTTTTGGGAATTCTGCTAGCCCTGGCATTTCTGATGGGTGCCTTAAGTACTCCGACCGATGCTACTGCAACTGAATCTGTTTTGGAGGGGTTGATTGTCCCTGAAAGACAAGAAAATATTCTAAAAATGGAGTCATTATTTAATGATGCTTCTGGTATTATCCTGGTTACTGCAATGGCGCTGTGGGTAAAAAACGGACAGTTCAACTATCAACAAACGTTTTTTGACTTTTTGCGTTCAGCTGGTGGCGGGATAATTATTGGCATTATGGCAGCCCTTGTAATGATCAGTTTTCGTCAATTTTTAGGGCGAATTAACCATGATGCTTATAATGCGCAAATATTATTATTTGTTAGTACGCCATTCTTTATTTACTTTATAGCTGAAGAATTAAAAGTATCTGGGATTATTGCCGTGGTTTGTGCTGGTTTAATGCAGAATAGCGAAAGCGTTCGAAGTCGTTTTATAACGCCTCGCCAATTTCATAATGGGCTAGTGCTTTTAAGGTTGCTGCGGGAACTCTTAAATAATACCATTTTTGTTATTTTAGGATTATTGGTTGTCAGGATCATTCGTGATGACTTGATTATTGGGAATACAAATTCGCAATGGATTGTGATTGGTATTTTACTTTATATTACTAATCTCCTTGTTCGTTATCTCTATGGACTATTTTCAAAGATGGGTAATAAAGGAAGTATAATTTTTGCTCTTGGGGGAGTCCGTGGCGCAGTAACACTTGCCTTAGTATATATGATTATTAACAATGTAAGCTCTGCACAGTTTGATATGATTGTGTTGGCAGAAATGCTTGTTATTATTTTGAGTATGGTGGTGCCTTCAATCGTATTTCGCTTTATTCTTAACTATGATATGTCAAGGAGGGAGGCCGGCAAACAAGTTCAGCGTTTACGGCAAGAAATGGTTAAAGAGGGATTGAAAGCAGTAGAAAAAATATATCTTCCAGAAAAAATTAGAGAAAGTGTTGTTTATGATTTGCGGGATCAAAAGAGTACCAATTCATTTGCAGATTTTTGGCATCAATGGGCTAAAGCAAGTCGCTATCCAGAATTCAATGAGCAGGAAAAGGAACTGGAGCAACGAGCCTTATTATGGGCATTCCAAGCTGAAAGACAGTACCTTGATATGGTATCTCAAAAGGAAAATCATCGTGACTATCTTTTTGAGTTTTACAACGAAATTCTATTGGCAGAGTCAATTTTACTTAACACTGAAAATGAATATTAAATTAATTTGATTTTAAGTTGACGAAAAATTGAAATTAACGTATACTTTTAATTGTACGTTATTGCCCGCTGGTCAAATTGGTTAAGACGTCGCCCTCTCAAGGCGGAGTTACGGGTTCGATTCCCGTGCGGGTGATTTTTTTATTTTAAACTAATTTAATATAGCGTCTAAATCATTGATAAATCAGCATTCTTGATTTTAGGTTTACACTATAAAACGTTATTTTTAATCAATTCTGCGGAAAAATTGCGGAAAAAATAATTCAACTTGTCAGCATGGTGGACTACTAATCTAGTAGTCTTTTTATTTTTGCTGTCAGAATTTTTAGGATTAAACATCCCCAACAATATTTTTTGTCTAAAACGGGGATGATTTAATTATTCTAGTTAATGTAATTGCTTATATATCAACAACCAATTAAAATAGCCCCCCTACCTAAAAAGTTTCAAAACAGCCTTTGCAAATAAAAATACGGTAATGTGTGCCGCTCTCTTCTCAACAATGCAGGGCGGGGGGATGTTATAATAGTTTTGCTTATTTTTATATCGAAGGGGCGCTCTCGCAGCAGGGCACTTTTTTTAGTGCAATTTAAGCAGTTTTTGCAGCGTAAATAAAAAGACAACTAACATATTTCGCCAGCTGTCCTCAGTCGTTTAATTTTTCTTGTCGTTGTTTGATACAGCCTAATAGCATATCAAGGTCTTCTTGCGTTGCACTCTTTAAGATAAAGTTCTTAGCAACTGAACGGCGGTTAATATACTGTACCTGCGCCTTGTTCTTGCTACGGTATTTGTTAATTGCTTTGTGCTGTGACTCTGTAAGTGCCATCTTATTTCCTCTCAATCTTAAATTCAAATAGCTTCTTGCGTTTGTCTTTTGGTGTGTGAAGCCACGTCTTGAACTTCCTAACGTCTTGTTTCCACATTGCTAGCGTTTCACGTGGAGAGTAGACATCTAGGGAAATAGTAACGTGTTTATTCTTTGACTGGTATTTAAGGCGCTTCATATTTCATCCCTCACTTTTGCTAATTATTCTTGATTTAAAGAACGTCTAAGCCATGCTATAATATACATATGAAAAGCCCCTAAGAGTTGAGCTACCAACTTGCAACTCTTAGGGCGGTGATTAATCACCACTTGATTTCAAGTTTTAAGTCTAGCGATATAAAGATTTTGAGCTTTAATCTAATCTTTATTTTGCTAGGCTTTTTCTGGATATCTGTCAACTGGTATGGTTGACTAAAAATACTTCCTACGAAAATGTAGGGGGTATTTTTTTACGAAAAAATACAATCGATTCTTAAAAAGAAAAATTTTTGATTGGCAAAACCATAACAAGTTCGTTTTAGAGTTTTGATTTTGCGATTGATGCCTTCTAAAGGACCATTAGAGTATTCAAACTTAGCACTATTTAAGACATATTTTCTGTTTTGACGAAGGGTTTGGATAGCGGTATCCATTTCTGTATTGGTTTTTTGGTAGTCTAAGATGGTTGACTCTAGTAATTCACTATTGCGCTCGTTTAGGGCTTTCGTGATATCTTGGTAAGTTTGGTATACTTCAGCAAACTTGGAAAATTTACTAGTAATGAGATCAACAGCATTTTGGCGAGTCATATATTGCTTAACGCCGCGAAGAAAAACTACTTCTTCAGGGTGAAGATCTTCAGCTTTTTTATGGAATAGCTTCCAATGTGACTTCATAATTTTATATTCTCGGCTCTGTTTATCAAGTTGTTTTAGGATAGAAATACGACAATTGTCCAAAGCGCGACCAGCTAATTGCACAAGATGGAAACGATCAATAATAATGCTGGCATTAGGGAAAAGGCGATAGATAAAGCTTTGATATTGAGCATTTAAATCAATCACAACTGATTGGACGCATTCGCGTTCGGCTTTTGAATAACGACTTTCAAAATAATCAATAATGGTAGGTGATAGACGATCCTGTAACTTTGTGACAATTTGGTGGGTTTCAGCGTCACAACAGATAAAGGACATCACAGACTTAGTTGAACGAAACTCGTCAAAACATAGATGCTTAGGCAACTTAGCTACACGATAGTGTGGTTCCATGCGCTCTAAAATTGTTCGACGAACACTGCTAGGAGAGCAGTGACACATTTCAGCAATTAGCTGACCAGATAGTCCTTTACGAGCTAAAAGCATGATTTGATTTTTGAGATTACTGGATAGGGTTTGATTTTCTTTGGTTAAATTAGTAATAGCACCAAACGTAGTATGGCACGATTTACATTTATAGCGTTGTTTACGAAGCTCTAGTTCATATCTTCTCCCGTTTAAACTAGCCAGTCGTACATGAGTTTTGCGAAAGCCATCCTTATTAACTGTGGGAAAGCCACAGTTACGACAACGATTAATCGGATAAGAAAGAGTAGCCGTTATTAGTGTTATATACTCTTTAACAGAGTCATCGTTGTGTTCAGCTTCTTCAACAGAAATAATTTTAATATTTTTATCTTTAATTCCAAGAATATTTAGGATAGAATCATTATGGGACATTTGTTTAACCTTCTTTCATGATTTTTGTGGTGAATTGATTGTATAACGAGGGGACAGCAAATGTCTCTTTTTTTATACAAAAAAATCTGGCATGGAATCTCCATCCATACCAGAAAGTGTATACCCCTTTTTCTTTACTTTCAAAAGCAATTTAACCACCCCCTTTCCTTAGGGGCTAAGTATATTATATACATATGTATCAACGGTGACAATAGGGAATACTAAAATATTTGAAAAATATGCTAGCATTTGCAAGCATTAGATACCTATAAAATCCGAGCATTTCTGAGCATTTTAACACTAATAAAATCCTAGGATTTCCTAGGCTTTAACCATAAAGCTAGAGGCTTTCAAGTGCTATCAAAATAGGGTGCAACCTTTTTGTTTTTGTATGCATACTTTTTTTGGAAAGTACGCATACTTTTTAATGAGGGTGCGCACCAAATTATACTCAAGATAATATGCTAAAATACCTATGGGGCGTGAAAAGTAAAGTTGCTAATTTTTCGACAATACCAAGAGTAGCTTGTGAGGGCTACTCTTTTTTTGTGCTACCATTTGCAACCATTTCTCAACTGGGTTAAGCGATTTTTTGCTCTTGTGCTAGTGATATTAATTTGTCTAGGTCGTCTTTATCTGCATAGTGTTTAATAAACGTTTTAGCATTTGAGCGATATTGATATAGTTTGTTTTTCTCTGGGTGTCGTTTCTTGTATCGTTTATGTTATGCTCACTGCCCTACTCCCCTTGTGATATAATATATTTGCTATTTTTTATATCGAAGGGGCGCTCTCACAGTAGAGCGTCTTTTTTTGTTGGAATTTATCGTGCAAAAAAGTCGATGTGCGTTCCTAAAGTATCAATAAACTAACCCCCGTTGAAAGAAAACGGGGGCTTTTTTAGTATGGTCTATTTTAATAGCAAAAGAGGGGCGAATATTGCTCTTTCTTGCTTCTTGTTTTGACGTTAAATGTGATTATATCAATGATTACAGCTAATCACTCATAAGCAATAATAATTAACTACGAATTAGCTAACGAGTATAAGTTTTTCCGATATTGTTTTAACTACAAACATCCCCGATAATGTCCAATTTTGGGCAATGATTTCTAATTAAGATTGCTGTTATATCAACCTTTTAGATGAATTGATAAATTGCACATTACATGGAACATTTACTGTTTCACAATTCCAATGTTTTTATATGCGGTTGTTACCTTGTTCTGGTAGTAACCAGTATAAAAGCGATGGTGCTTTTGATAAACAAAGCCTAACAATTCCATATTGTGCTTGAATTGGCGGTTGCTTAATGGAATTATGGCTTGCTGTTGGCAATATTCCTTGTAATGGTTATATAGGACACGGCAAGCACAATAAAATCTGCGGTCTTTTTTTACCCCGTCAGAGAAAACAAAACTAACAACCGTTGGGTCTGCTTTGCCTTTATTTCTAACTCTGAAATGATAATCTTTCTTACTTTCAGCCATCCACTGTGCTAATGATCGCTTACTAAATACATAACGCCCACGATACCAACTCATTTAGAACCATCCCCTTTGTACTGGTCTTTCATGTAGTGGGTGAATAGCCATATAACTGCAATATCAGCGATAAGACTAGCTAAACCACAAGCAATAGCAACAATCAATAAACACGATACAGCGAACATTTAAATCAACTCCATTTCTCTATACTCTAATTTTCATTTTAAAGCCGTCTAAGCCGTTTTAACTTGCAAATGAATAATTATATTAAACAGACGCTATCGGCTTTAAAACTGCTGATTATTTTTAAATAAGCAGGGTTCTAATTTAATACGTTATATATTTTTCACTGTCGAGTTTTCGACAATGAGTTTTCGTGGCTGAATTTTCAGCAGTCAAACTTTATACAAGTTCCTTTTCCGTCCAATTGATAATGAAAAATTACAGTTGAACTATTGATATATCAGCATTTGGGCTAGTAAAGCATTGCACGCTTTTAAATAAAAAGCATCCCCTTTATATCGCTGTATTAACAGTAAATAGGGGATGTTATTTTTCGTAGGTCATACTTTTTTAAGACAGACGATAATGCTAAAAATGATTGTTAATTAGTGCCACTCGTTATGGTCTAGGCTGTTCACCTTATCCAATAGACTTTGGGCGTTTTCTTTCTGTTCCTGTGGTGCTGTAGGGTCATTTAGTATTGTAGTGGCTGCCACTCTTACAGCGTAACAGTCCATGAGCACTTGATTACCTTGTACTTTGAAATGTTCATCTGGAATATGAGCCACAAGAGGATTTTCAGCCTTAAAGCGTTCAATTGGATTGTTCCCAGCTACTTCTACTAAGCCCTCGTTAATTGCTCGCTGAGTAGGATTGCCTAACTCGTCAATCATCCCCTCATCAACTAGCATTTTATAGAGTTTGTCCTTGTTAGGACGCAAGCCAATAGAAAGAAAATGACTGTAGGCTTGCTCAACTAACGGTGGGTATTTGATGTTAAAATTCATTGTTTGTCCTTTCTTTTTAAGGGTGTCTAATCTGCCCAAACTGCTTCAAATATTTATTAGCTAATTTATCTTTTGCTTTGCTTTCCTCGCTATTGCTTCTTAGATAATCGCTTCTAATGGTCTTTAATTGCTTTTGAAGCGAACTAGAAAGTTTCTTGGCTTTTATTAGCTTTCGATTGTATTTAATTATTAATTGCCTGTTTTGTTTGAGCAGGGTAGGCGTTTGATGTTTGAAGATACCTAGACCATCAACAAAATACAAGTGGGTAAATGGTATCTTGATTAAGCTATCGTTTAATTGCTTCTCGTTGGCTTGTATTAGGTTGTCTAATCGTTTAATATCACTCATCAATTTAGTATAGGTCTCATATCCAGTACTAAAATCAGAAAGACTTCTCTCAAATTCTGTTAGATTCATGAAGATCACTCCTTAGAAAGGTAATTCATCATCAATGTTCTTCTCTTTTTATTTAGGATACTCATTCTTGATGTAGGACAAACATAAATTATCGGTTTCTGGAGTAATACTTGATTTTTCTTTTATCACTGTGAGGGTATCTTTTATTTCGTCAATAGATGATACTTTTAATTCATTTGAGAGAAAGTAAATCAATTGATCGTTATTTGTACTAAATGTTGTTTTGAATTTTGAATTAATGAATTTGATTAGTTGCTCAATTTCTTTTTGATTAACAGTAGAAGATTCTTGTGGAAGGCTTTCTTTTTCTTTATTTATATTCTCTTTATTTATATTATATTTATTTATATTGGAGGCGGATTTAGTACTTAAAAAGGCTGTTTTAGGCTTTTCCCGCCTATTTCCGCCTGCTTCGTTAGAATGTGTGTCAATCCCTTGTCGCTCTAGGGCTTGAACGTCATTATTTTGGGGTGAGGCTTTTTCCGCCTTTTTAAGCCTATTTTCGCCTATTTTATCCTCCATAACTAAGGCGGGTTTAGGACTATTTGAGGCGGATTCCGCCTTTATCAATTTATTTCTTGTTTCTTTTAAATTTTCAAGGTCAATACCTGTCTTTTTGCTATTATATTTGTGGAGAAAATCATTAAGTGTCATTGCGACATTCTCATCGTTTAAATTTGTTGTGTATCTCCAGTCTGTTCTAATATAAGTGATTTTAGTTAGTTCTATTTGTTGAGTGTTGGTGTGGTTTTTGAGGTCTTGATTATTTAACCAATCAACAATAATGACAACACTATCGGATACAATGATAAGACCAGCTTTTTCTAGTTCTTGGTAATTCTTTTCAGTGAAGTGATTGAGTACATTAATCATTGTTAGTTCAGAACAAAAGCCGTCATCATCCGCATACAAGACTAATTCATCGTATAAGTAGCGGTCTTCCACTGATAATTGGAGAAATTTATTACTTTGATGAATACTCTTTGAAATTAATCTTCTATTTGCCAATTTAAGATACCTCACTTTACATAACTGTTATTGGTTCATCAAACTCGCTAATTTTTATTAGACCAGCATCAGCAAGTTGAGAAAATTCTTCACCATTTACATGTAAAACATCGCATATAAGCTCACTACAATAGACAAGGTTGTCAGTGTTCTTATATGCTAAAAGATACAGATACAGTAATTTAGCGTCATTGCTAAGATTGTAAAAATCATCCGTTTCTAGGAAGTCTTTTAATTCCATTACTTACATACCTCCATGTTCTTATAACTTAATTGCCCGTCAATAAATAGCTTTGTTAAAGCGATAAGTCGTTTAAGCATTTCAACATCGTTATTTGTGACTTGTTCAATGCGTTCAACAATCTTTTGGCGTTCTCGCTCTTCTCGCTTGTTGTGCGCTAAGTAATTTGGATTGTTAAGCGACTTCATAATGAAATAAAGGCGAGTGGTGTTTTTATCATCGTTGTTCGTTAGCAAGGACAATTTAGAATATAAGTCACCATTGAAGCCGTCTAAGTAAACTAAAAAGGTGTGAACTTGCTTAATATCATCCCCAACGAACTTACTAATACGGGTGGCGAGTTCCGTTGGTTTTTTGCTGTTCTCGGTGTCTTTAAGATATGAATACCACGAGAGCAGGGCGAGGTAAGTAGTTTTCATGTCCCAACGTTCACGGTGTCCGTCTGGGGCTGTAAGAGTAACTAGTTGCATTCTGTATCACCGCCTTTGAGTTCAAGGGTTGCTAATTGTTGTAGTACTTCTAAATCATTATCATTTAGGCGCTCTAAGCACTCATGTAAAGCGCTGATAATATCTTGCTGATACTTAACTGTTAAGACTAGGCTAATTAAATCATTGTGAGTGTAATCATCCTTCAGCCACTAGTGTTTGAAGTTCATCAAGTGTTTGTGGCTTAGATGAATGCGCTAGCCAAATTGCTTTAAAGTCGGCCCACCAGTGCTCGATAACTGCGTTATCTGCTGGTGTACCAGGAGCTGAATAGCTATGTTGACTATTATTGCTAGTTAAATATTGATTGAACGCCTTAGAAGTATAAGCAGCTCCGCGATCAGTATGAATAAGTGGGGCTAATACACCTTCTTGTTTCTGAGCTTTCTTGAATACTTGAATTGCTCCCTCACTAGTTTCTGTTGGGGTAATTAGCCAGCTAATTGGAAATTGACCATATAAATCAAGAACCACATGTAAACGAACTTTATAATTATGAATATTGTAGGCGAGTTCTGTTGTATCAGTTACCCAAACCTGATTAGCTGCTTCCTGTTTAAATTGACGATTAAGTATATTTTCAGCTTGATAGGTTTGACGTTCCTTGTCGCGTTTTCTTTTAGCTTGACGATAGTCAGCTTTAATCCCATGTTCCTTCATAATTCTAATAACTCGTTTTTTGTTGACCAAATATCCAAGACCTGCACGCTTAATAAGACGAGTCATTTTCCCATAGCCAATACTTTGCTTATTAGTTTTCTCAATTTCTTTAATCAAATTAAGGATCTCTTGATCCTGGATATCCTTAGTAGTTAATTCTCGTTTTAGCCACTTATAGTAGGCTTGCCGGCTTACTTTAGCCGCTTTAACTAGTTCTGATACTGTATAACCGTCTTTAATCATTTCTTGAATCGCTTGATATCGTCCGGTCGATGCACCTCCCGATTGCGTATTTCGACTAATTTTTTTGCGAACGCAATTTGTACCTCGCTTTCTCGTTTCTCAGCTTCTAATTCACGTACTCGTTTTCTCAACCGTTCGAGCTCATTTGTCGGTTCTTTATCTTTATTTCTGCCACGATTATCTTTTAGTACTTCCCAATTATGATCGTGCAAATATTTACGTACCCACGAATAAACCCGCTGATAACTAATATCATACTTACTAGCTGCTTCTTTATAGTTGTTCTGGTGGTTAATCGTCCACTGCACAATCTGCTTTTTCTCATCAAAGGATACTTTCCGGCCCATTTTCTTAACTCGCTTTCTTGTTGCGTAAGCAACAGTTAGTTTGTCACTATTGTACTGGATAATCCATTGTTTTAGTTGAGAAATATGGCGTATTTTGTACTTAATTAAAACCTCACGACTAGCCAGTCCGTTAAGCTGATAATCTTTCACCGCGGCAATCTTTGTCTTAAGTGAATATTTTTGGTTATGTTTAGGACGAATTAATCCTGCCAGTCCTGCTAATAAAAATTGTTTAATCCATTTAGTCATGTTCGCTGTTCTCACTTCGTGATAGTCAGCGAATACTCCTAATGAGCAATCTGAATCCTGATAATTACTTAGTAATCTTAATTTTTCTGTTGTGGAATAACTAGAAACGAAAAACACCCCCTAGAATTGGCACTTTTATTATTTAAAGTGTCAACCCTAAAGGGTATTGTACGAATTTACCATTAGCGGTTTATTCCTTCTGTACTCCTTTTTGCGTTAAAAATATTAATTATCATAATTGCCGGTGATTGGGTTCATTTCATGGATTTGGTTTGTAGTGGGGTCATATTGATAGGTACCAGTAAGATGAGCTACATTTGGATCGCCGCCTTGGTTATTGCGAACTTCAATTTGATAATTATTGTTTTGATTATTCTTAGTCATGTAATAATGATTGCCATCTTGTTGAATGCCACTTGTCTTCACAAAACTTGTTAGGACTTGTTGATCATTTTGTGATGAGGAAGTAGTAGTTGCTGATTGGCTGCTAGGATTACTAGTTACTGATGAACTAGGAGCTTTTACCGTTTGATTAGTTGATTTTGCTGAACTGTTAGTTACCTTTGAATTTGCGCTTGTTGAGCTTGTATTTGTTGAAGAAGTGGACTGTACACTAGTAGGTGTAGATGTGGAGGCTTGACCCTTTGCTTTTTCGCTACTAGTAGAGGAGGCCGCCTTCTTACTTGTTTGTTGACTTACTTTTGTCGCGGAAGTAGATGTTTTTGTTGGGGCTGCTGCACTATTCGTACACCCAGCTAGTCCTAGGGCGGCTAAAATTACTAACGAACTTGCTAAAACTTTATTTGTCATCTTCATCATTTTAATGCCCCCCTCAACTTCTCTTTTTTATAAAATTCTTATAACTATATTATACCGTCTTTTGAAATGATTTTGTAATATTTTTAACTTATTTGTCACAATTAACCAATTATGTTTAATAATTTCTTAGATATTTTTCCTTTGTCTGATTTACGTTAAAATAAACTCTATTGAGGAAGTGAATTAAACGATGAATAAATACGATTTAACAATTACCAAATTACATCAAATGGTTAAAGAAGGAATTGTTCCGGGAGTTAGCTATGTGATTTTTGACCGTCAACATACGATTAAGGAAGTAACGGGGATGGCTCAAGTGTACCCTGAGACTGAATTATTAAAACCTGGTATGCTCTATGATGTGGCCTCATTAACAAAAGTAATAGGGACAGTTCCAGTTATTGCCATGCTTATTCAAAAAGGAGCATTGTCTTTAGATGATCCGATAAAGAAGTATTTACCTGAATTTAATGATAACCGACCAACTATTCGAAATCTTCTTACCCATACTTCTGGGATAGCTGGTTATATTCCACATCGTAATGAGTTAACTGCCTCTGAACTAAAGACGGCTTTTTTGACAAGAATGCAGGTGGAGGATAGTTTGAACCATCAAATCAAATATGCGGATGTGAACTATTTGTATTTGGGATGGATTATTGAACGAATTTATAATCAGCCGGTTCAAAAAGTTATTGCAGAACAGGTTCTTAAACCATTAAATATGCCAACTGCGACATTTAATCCTCATCCAGCTAACTGTGTACCAACAGAAGTACAAGAAAAACGTGGCTTGATTAGGGGAGAAACTCATGATCCTAAGGGGTATATTTTAGGAGAAAGTTGTGGATGTGCAGGCCTCTTTGCATCGTTGAAAGATTTGGAGATTTTTAGTCATGCGCTGATTGAAAATAATTTAAATGGTCTTCTTACTTCTGAAACAATTGATCTTTTTTTTACAGATCAAACACGAATTCCTGGTCCGCATAGCCGTTCGCTGGGATGGAAACTATTTCATGCTAAAGATCATCACCTTTTGATTAGCCATACTGGGTTTACGGGAACTTGGATGGTGTTAGATCGTCAAACTGACCAAGGCTTTATTGTATTAACTAATCGTGTTCATCCAAGTGCCAAAAACCAAGAATTTTTAGCTGCTCGTGACCAACTTTTTGCAATTTATTTAACAGAAAAAGAAAAAACTTTGTGAAATTTATATGCAATCAATTGAATAACCGCTTTCACAGAATATGCGCTTTAGGGGTAAAAAATGTATAAAGACTGTTGATAATTTATATTAATAACTTCTTTTTATATAATTCACTAAATATTGATTTGACGGCATTTGACAACGTTTACATAAACTAATATGATGTAGTTGTAGTCAAGTGATACTTCAAAAAAGGAGTGATATTGTATGCAAAGTCCAATTCATGTTACATCAGAAATTGGGAAGCTTAAGACAGTTATGTTGCATCGACCAGGTAAGGAAATCGAAAATGTTTATCCTGAAATTCTTCACCGGATGCTTGTAGATGATATTCCATACTTACCGATCGCTCAAGAAGAACATGACCTTTTTGCGCAAACATTACGTGATAACGGCGCAGAAGTCTTGTATCTTGAAGATTTATTAACAGACGCACTGGCAGATGATAATATCAAAGATGAATTCCTTGAAAAGATCATCGCTGAATCTGGTTATGCTGCTGGAGCAATCCATGACGGCTTAAAGGAATTCTTGCTTAGTTTCAGTACTAAGGATATGGTTAACAAGATTATTGCTGGTGTACGTAAAGATGAAATTAAAACAAAGTATGCTTCGCTTGCCGAATTAGCAGAAGATAAGGATTACCCATTCTATATGGATCCAATGCCAAATGCATACTTTACGCGTGACCAACAGGCATGTATCGGGGATGGAATTACCATTAATCACATGACCTTTAAGGCACGTCAACGCGAATCTCTCTTTACTGAGTACATCATTAAGCACAATAAGCGTTTTGCTGACAAGGGTGTTGAAGTATGGCGAAACCGTTATCCTGAAGGCCGGATTGAAGGTGGAGATGAATTAGTTCTCAGCGATCATGTATTAGCAATTGGTATTTCTCAACGAACATCTGCAAAGGCTATTACAGAATTAGCTGAAAGTCTCTTTGAAAAGTCTGATTACGATACAGTAATTGCTATCCATATTCCTCACAATCACGCAATGATGCACCTTGATACTGTGTTTACAATGATTAACTATGATCAATTTACAGTTCATCCAGCAATCTTACGTGATGGTGGACATGTTGATGCATACATTATGCACCCAGGTAATAATGGTGAAATTTCAATTACTCATGAAACAAATCTTAAAGAAATTTTGAAGAAGGCACTTGATAAGCCGGAAATTGATTTAATTCCTACTGGTGGCGGTGATCCAATTATTGCCCCACGTGAACAGTGGAATGACGGTTCTAACACGCTAGCAATTGCCCCTGGTGTAGTTGTAACTTATGATCGGAACTATGTCTCAAACGATTTGCTGCGTAAGCATGGCATTCTCGTTCACGAGGTTCGTTCAAGCGAATTATCACGGGGTCGTGGTGGCCCACGGTGCATGTCATGTCCAATTGTTCGTGAAGATCTCAAGAAATAAATAAGATAATGAAAGCAGCAAATTTATCTGAGTAATCTAGAAAGGGTATAATTTTGCTGCTTTTTCTTGTATCATTTTAGTGTAATCAACATGATAAGAAGGGAACACGAATGGATCGAAAGGCAAGAAGAAAATATATTGAACAAGTGGTTAATGATCGTAAAATTGAAACGCAAGAAGAATTGCTTAAGTTTTTAACTGAGGCGGGTTTCGAGACGACACAAGCAACAATTTCAAGAGATATTCATGCGTTGAATATCGTTAAAGCAAATGATGGCGATGGTCATACCCATTATGTTCAACTTCATGTGACACCCGAACATAATTTTGAACGATTATATCAAGGAATTCATGATAATGTGCGGACAATTGAAACTGTTCAATTTATGAACGTGATCAAAACTGCACTAAATTCTAGTTATGCGACGATTTTGGCTGGAATGTTTGATGAACTTGATATTCCGGAAGTTGTGGGCACACTTGCTGGAAATGACACCTTGATTATCATTAGTAAAGATAATGATGATGCTAAAATGGTTTATGACTTAATCATTCAACACATGCATTCATAAACTGCATAGGAGGGATATTTATGGATGAACAAAAGAAAGGTATTGGTAGAGGCGAATTGATCGCCTTAATTGTAAGTTCATGTATCGGTACCGGAATATTTGGTATTACTAGTGATGTGGCAGCGGCGGCGGCACCAGGTCCTGCCCTGTTAGCTTGGATTTTTGTTGGAATTGGTTTTTTGATGTTAGTTCTCTCGCTAAATAATTTATCTGAAAAGCGACCAGATCTTACTTCAGGGATTTTCTCATATGCTGGTGCCGGTTTTGGGCCATTAGGTGAATTTATTTCTGGATGGTCTTACTGGTTATCCGCATGGCTGGGAAATATTGCTTTTGCCACCATGTTGATGAGTTCAATTGGAACGTTCTTCCCAACCTTTAAAGGTGGTCAAAATTTACCATCGATTATTATTGCCATCATCTTCTGTTGGCTATTAACAATCTTAGTTAACAATGGTGTTGAAAGTGCATCTTTTGTTAACATGATTGGAACAATCTGCAAGGTTTTACCATTAGTTATCTTTATTATTATGATGGTTGTTTGCTTCAAGGCTGGGATGTTCACAGCAGATTTCTGGGGCCGAGTTGCCAATAATGCTTCTCACGGCACTACAACTGGGTCTGTTTGGGAACAAATGAAAGGTACCCTAATGACCTTAATTTGGGTATTTATCGGTGTTGAAGGTGCTTCTGTTATGGCAAGTCGGGCAAAGTCCCTTACAGCCGCTCGTGAAGCTTCTCTCATCAGTTTTGGTCTTTTAGTAGTTATCTATGTATTAATTTCAATTTTACCTTATGGTGCATTAACTCGGGCAGAATTAGCCGGCATGGGACAACCAGCTATTGGTCATGTTCTTCAAGCAACCGTTGGTAGTTGGGGCTCAATTTTAATCAATGTTGGTTTAATCATCTCAACAATTGTTTCCTGGCTTTCTTGGACAATGCTCCCAGCCGAAACAACAATGTTAGTTGCCGATGATAAGGCAATGCCAAAAATCTGGGGAAAGGTTAATGCCAAAAAAGCACCAACTGCTTCCTTGATGATTACAGCGGTATTGCAAACAATCTTCTTGTTCTCATTGCTTTTCACTGATAAAGCCTATGAATTCGCATATTCCTTATGTAGTGCAGCAATTTTATTCTCATACTTATTTGTTGGACTTTACCAAATGAAATACAGTTCTGCACACCAAGAATGGGGACAATTTACAATTGGTTTGCTCTCTGCTGCATTCATGTTCGCATGTATGTTCCTTGCTGGATGGCAAGAAGTCTTATTAGTTTCAATTAGTTTTATTCCTGGATTCTACATTTACTACTTAGCATGTAAAGAAAATAATCGTAAAGTTACAACTGCTGAAAAGTGGACAATGGCGCTAATTTTAATCCTAAGTGTTATTGCAATTTGGCTTGTTGCTAATGGAACTATTGCCATCGGCTAGGTAAATAATGTATAATTATTCCACATTTCAAGAATATTTATAAGTGAGGTGATTAAGGTGAAGGAAAAGAAGTTAAATCTCTTCCTCTTAATCACCTTAATTGTAGGAACGATTATTGGTGGTGGGATTTTTAATAGTCCGACCGATTTAATTTTGAAAGCAAATCCAATGGCTGCATTAGTTACCTGGTTAATTGGTGGCTTCGGGATTTTGATGCTAGTACTAGTTTTTTACAAGCTTTCTGTTATTAAGCCGGAGATGAACGGTGGAATTTATACTTATGCAAAAGAAGGCTTTGGTAACTATATTGGTTTTAACTCCTTTTGGGGATATTGGATGGGAGCAGTTTTTGGTAACATTGCCTTTATCTCGCTCTTTTTTAAGACCTTAAATAGTATGCTCGGGACGCATCAACTTTCGCCATTAATGTGTTTTATCGGGGGCTCAATTATTCTGTGGGGATACACTGCGATTACATGGTTTGGTGTCCGCGAGGCAAGTATCCTTAATGCCGTCATTACGATTATTAAGATCTTACCGCTTTTATTAGTTGTTATTGTTGGTGTCTTTGCATTCCAGCCGCATATTTTTAATGTTCCTGATTGGACAAACATTCTTGCCGTTAATCAAACGCAAGTCCCATTTAAAGACCAGATTAGTGGTGCGATGAGTACTATTGTGTGGTGTTTTGTTGGGATTGAAGCAGCTGTTTCAATGTCACGTCGGGCAAAGCAGCCACGTGATGTGGGGTTAGCAACGATTATTAGCTTTGTAATTGTATTGGTCCTCTATATTTCAATCTCTATTATTCCAATGGGGATTCTACCTGCTAAAGAACTTAGCCAGACTTCAGTTCCACTGGCAGCAGCGCTTAGTCATACAGCATTAGGAATAGTAGGGAGTCTTATTATTAAAATTGGCTTACTGATTTCTCTATTAGGGGCATTATTAAGTTGGTTTATGATTGGACCAGAAATTGCATACGTAACCAGTTATGATCGGGATATGCCGCGAGCATTTAAACTTGTTAATCGCCATGGTGTTCCTGGCTTTGCATTAATTGTATATACAATTATTATGCAAGTATGTTTACTAGTTTTACTGCTTCCACAGCTTCAAATGGCCTATACAATTGCATATACTTTAGCTGCGACGATGACCTTAGTTGCTTACCTGCTCTCTGCGTTATATGGGTTGAAGCTAGCAATTAGCGAAAAAATGGGCCTTGGCTTTAAGATTATTGCTACGTTAGCTTCTCTTTATTCCGTCTATATGTTAGTTGCTTCGGGACTTGAATATGTATTTGCAAGTGCGATTATTTTTGCGCTAGGAATACCATTATTTGCCGGGGCTCCTAATAAAATGAGTAAGAAAGAAAGGTGGTTAGCAACAATTATTGCCTTAGCAGCTGTGATTGCGCTGATGTTGATTATTACTGGAAAGATTAATTTTTAAAAATTAAAAGGGATGAGGTTAGAAGGAATTTTTACTTTCCTTCAATCTCATCCCTTTTTGTATTCTAATCTTCGCTAGTCATCTTACTTTTCATGTTATCCATTCGCCAGACAACATAGGTTTCAATCAATGTGATTAGGCTTACCCATAAAATCGTGAAATTTGATGAAGTAAGAAATAGTAAGATGATTAAAATCCAAGATATCCAGTTCCAACGACGCTCCAGACGGATAACTTTGGCAAAGCGTGGTGGGATTCTAGTTGGATTTTGAATGGCTAGTGCTTGTAGTTGGGAGAAAAGACGGACTTCCCAAAAACTTTCTAGCAAAAAAATAATGGTAAATACAAATGTTATGGTTTGGTTCACTGTTTGTCACCTTAATTAAAATGTAGGTTTAATTTTTAGGGCTTTTTGACTGCTTAAGTCGGCATCGGGGTATTTATGCTCAAGAGCTGCTAAAAGAATCTTTTTAGCAATCTCACCATTTCTTGTAAGAATGGGACCGTGGAAATAAGAGCAATAAGTGTTTTTATAGATTGCTCCTTCGGTATGATCTTCACCGTTATTTCCATTACCAGAAATTACTTTACCAAGCGGACGCTCACCTTTTCCTAAGAATGTGCGGCCGTTGTGATTTTCAAAGCCATGGTACTCTTGATTGCTTTCTTCGTTTTTGATGGTAATATCTCCAATGAACCGGTGATTGTCTTGACTTAAAGTATAGTGATCAAGGATTCCAAGTCCCGGAATCTTTTCGCCATCAGCACCGATATAATAGTGGCCGAGAAGTTGATAACCTCCACAAATAGCAAGCAGCGGCTTTCCATCATTAATAAACTTGTCAATTCCTGCTTTTTTGTTTGGAAGATCTTTGGAGACAACAAGTTGTTCGTAATCTTGTCCACCGCCGAAAAGAGCTAAATCAAAATCTTGTGGATTAAAGTCGTTGTCGATACTAATGACTTTGACATCAATATCGGCATCCATCTGTTTAGCGTAATATTGAAGGGCGATAATATTACCGACATCACTATAAGTATTTAATAAATCGCCGTAGAGGTGGGCGAGGTGTAAGTGATATTTTGCCATTAGTCCATTCCTCCTTTAATATAGCCCTTTTCTGCTAGTTGTTTCCGCAATTGCAGAACGGCTGTATATGTTGCCAGAATATAGACGTGTTCAGTTGGCATTTCCTTGATTTTATCAATTACCTGGGTAAGGTCCGGTTCATGCCACATATCTTTTACGCCAGCCATTGTTAATCTAGTGGTAATATCTTTATACCGTTCTCCTCCAGTCATGTATTGTGGGATTTGATGTTGGGTAAGTTTTTCAAAGTCGCCGTCCCAGATCCAGCTAGTATCAATTCCATCAGCATAGTTAGCATTTAGTAAGAAGGCAAAGCTAAAGGGCTTGTCATCTGTCTCAATCATATCCAAAACCTGATTAAGGCCAACTGGATTTTTAACTAAGATCAAAGTAACTTGTTTTCCATCTATATTAATGACTTCTTGGCGGCCAAAAACTCGTTCATCTGATTCAAAAGCATCTTTAATTTGTGCTTGGCTCACTCCGAGAAAACGACCAAGAGAGTAAGCCGCAAGAGCATTATAGATGTTATATAAACCACCGATTCCGATGGTGTATTTTTGCCCATCAATTTCAAAAGTTGAATGCGTGGGGGTAAGCTTATCAATTTTGGTAACAGCATACGTTAATTCTGGTCGATGGAAACCACAATTTGGACAGAAGTAGTTGCCTAGCCCGGCATAAGTTCGCATTCGATACTTTAGAATGTGTTGACATTTAGGACAAAGGAGACCATCAGTGTTAGCTGGGGCGTTGAAAGGCTCTTTTTCTTCGTGGTTAAAGCCATAATAAATGATTGGGTTAGGCAAGTCTTTGCTGTTAAAGAGCTGTTCATCCCCGTTAGCAATGATGGTTGCTTTCGGTGCTAATTTAACCCCCTTTAAGATCTTGTTATAAGTGGTGTAAATTTCACCATAACGATCCATTTGATCACGGAAAATGTTGGTGAAGACAAAGGCAATTGGGGTGATGTATTTACATACTTTAACTACATTGGCTTCATCGACTTCGAGGACGGCCAGCCCTTTTTTCTTTGGACGGGGGGCCGTAATAAAGGTAGTTACGATTCCTTGCTCCATGTTGGAACCAGTCGGATTAGTAAGAACCTGGTCATACTTTTCTCGTAAAACTCGTACGCTTAATGCGGTGGTTAATGTTTTTCCATTGGTCCCTGTTACAATAACAAGGTCGTACTTTTTGCTAAAGGCTTGGAGAATATTTGGATCAAGCTTTAAGGTTAGTTTTCCTGGAAGGGAACTTCCTCCGTTCATAAAAGTATGGAGGAACCAATAGCTTGACCGCCCGGCAAATTCGGCAAATGAACTTCGAACTGTCATGAATATATGTATTCCTTTCGTGTCAATTGTAAGTGATACAATAGTGATGATTAAAATTACCGTTTAATTCTAAACTTTACGATAACAAAAAGAAAGTTATTAAACTGAAATTATTATAAGATTAAAGTTATTCAATGTAAAAAACTCTTTCCTAATGTAGAAGTATTTAAATGACACAAATTTTTGGATATAATGAAGAGTACTATGCAAACAAAAAGGGGCAATTGTAGTGGCACAACTATTCTTTAAATATGGCGCGATGAATTCTGGTAAGTCAATCGATATTTTGAAGGTTGCTCATAACTATGAAGAACAAGGGAAGCCGGTTGTCTTAATGACGAGCGGCGTTGATGATCGTTCTGGTCGAGGCATCATTGCTAGTCGAATTGGCTTAGAGCGTAAGGTAAAACCAATTATGGATGATACCAATATTTACGATTACGTTAATAAGATGGACCGTAAGATATATTGTGTATTGATCGACGAAGCACAGTTTTTAAAGAAAGAGCATGTCTTACAATTAATCAAAATTGTTGATGAGCTAAATATTCCGGTAATGGCTTTTGGACTAAAGAATGACTTTCGGAATGAATTATTTGAAGGTTCAAAATATTTACTGATTTATGCTGACAAAATTGAAGAGATGAAAACAATTTGTTGGTTCTGTCCTCACAAAGCTACGATGAATTTACGGATTCATAATGGCAAGCCAGTATATGAGGGAGAACAAGTCCAGATAGGGGGAAATGAATCATATTACCCAGTATGCCGGAAGCACTATTTTCATCCCCAATTAAAACAATAGGAGGAATAACCAAGAATGGAAATGGAAGAAATTTTCGATAAGCTTCAAGCGGTTGCTGATCGTTACGATGAACTAAATGAATTGATCAGTGATCCAGAAGTAATTGCCGACTCACAACGTTTTATGAAGCTTTCAAAAGAAGAAGGAAGCTTACGTGAAACGGTTGAAAAATATAATCAATATAAAAAAGTTACCCAAACGATTAGTGATGATGAAGAACTATTACGTGAAACGAATGATGATGACTTAACCGCCTTAACTAAAGAAGAGTTAGCAGAAGCACGAGAAGAACAAGCACAGTTAGAAAAAGAGCTTGAAGTCTTACTAATTCCGAAAGATCCTAATGATGATAAAAATATTATCATGGAAATCCGTGGAGCTGCTGGAGGAGACGAAGCAAGCCTCTTTGCTGCTGACCTTTATAACATGTACCTTCGCTATGCTGAAAAGCAAGGCTGGAAAGTAGAAGTTGTGGATCGAAATGAAACTGAAGTCGGTGGCTTTAAGGAAATTGCCTTAATGATTACTGGGGATAAAGTTTATTCTAAGCTTAAGTTTGAGAACGGTGCGCATCGTGTTCAACGAGTTCCTGTTACTGAATCTGCTGGACGTGTCCATACGTCAACTGCGACGGTTGGGGTAATGCCAGAAGCTGAAGACGTAGATGTGGACATTGATCCAAAAGATATCCGGGTTGATGTTTACCGTTCAAGCGGTGCCGGTGGTCAGCACGTTAACAAGACTTCATCAGCTGTTCGAATGACCCACTTGCCAACAGGGATTGTTGTTGCAATGCAAGATGAACGTTCACAACAGCAAAACCGGGCTAAGGCAATGCGGATTTTGAAGTCACGGGTTTATGATTATTACCAACAACAAGAACAAAGCGCCTATGATCAAAAGCGGAAAGACGCGATTGGGACAGGTGATCGTTCAGAACGAATTCGTACTTACAACTACCCACAAAACCGAGTAACAGATCACCGAATTGGGTTAACATTAAACAAGCTTGATAAGATTATGGCTGGTGACCTCGATGAAATTATTGAAGCATTGATTGTTGCCGACCAAACGCAAAAGTTGGAGCAATTACGGAATGAGTAGTTTCGTACCGACCAACTATTTTATGGCTCAGCGATGGGCAAAAGAACAATTACAAGGAAAAGATATTGATCCAAGTGCCCCCCAGTTTTTACTTCAGCAATCACATGGTTGGGATGCGACTCACTTACTTTTACATAATCGTGATGAGATGCCGGCTGACGAAGTAGACTGGTGGAAGGATGCCATAACAAGATTGCTTAATCATGAGCCTGCTCAATATATTGTTGGGCAGGCCCCATTTTATGGACGAACTTTTAAGGTTAATAAAAATGTTTTGATTCCAGAAGCTGAGACAGCAGAGTTAATCGATTGGGTGTTGCAAGAAATGCCATCTCGTCCATTGAAGGTCCTTGATTTAGGAACGGGGAGTGGAGTGATAGGCATTACTCTTGCACTTGAACGGCCAAATTGGCATGTAAGTTTAAGTGATATTTCACCCGCTGCACTTGCTGTTGCTCAGGAAAATATGGCTAAGTTTAACCTGGAGTTGCCGTTAATTAAAAGCGATTTATTTGAAAATATTGATCAGCAATACGATTTAATTGTGACTAATCCGCCTTATATTGACCCGGACGATACTGGTGAAATTGATCAAGCAGTCCTTGAAAACGAACCAGCCTTAGCCCTATTTGCTAATGAACGTGGGTTAGGATTCTATCATCGCTTATTTAAGCAAGCAGGGCAGTACCTAACTACGACTGGTCAAATATTTGGCGAAACTGGTTATGATCAAGAGGAGTCAATTCAAGAATTACTACATCAAACCGATGAACACGCACAGATATGCCCACGACATGATGTGGCAGGAAAAATGAGGATGATACACGCATGGGATTTTTCAAACGCAGGAGGAAGATAGTAAGAATGGATACGAAGATTTTTCGACATGGTGAGATTGCCCAAGCAGCAGCTGCGATTAAGCGCGGTGAATTAGTGGCTTTTCCAACCGAAACTGTTTATGGGTTAGGGGCTGATGCAACCAATGAAAAAGCCGTTAAGAATGTTTATTTAGCAAAAGGGCGGCCAAGTGATAATCCATTGATTGTTCATGTTAACTCCATCGCAATGGTTGAAAAGTATGCTGCCGAGATTCCTGATAATGCCCGAAAGTTGATGGATGCATTTTGGCCTGGTTCTTTAACCATTATCTTGAAGATTAAGAAGGGCGCACTTTCAAAAACCGTCACAGGTGGTTTGAAAACTGTCGCCTTTCGTTACCCTGACTGTCAACCAACCCTTGATTTAATTGAAGAAGCTGGTGTTCCGATGGTGGGACCATCTGCTAATACTTCTGGGAAACCGAGCCCGACTACTGCTCAACACGTTTATCATGACTTGCATGGTAAGATCTCTGGAATTGTGGATAATGGTCCGACACGGGTAGGAGTTGAATCCACTGTCCTTGATATGTCAACAGACCACCCTGTAATTTTACGTCCTGGTGCTGTTACGAAGAAGGACATTGAAAAAGTGATTGGATCCATTGACCTTAATCATCATAAAGTAGGCAAAAATGAAACTCCTAAAGCACCCGGAATGAAATACAAGCACTATGCACCTAAGGCCCAAGTATATATTGTTGATGAAGATACTGATTGGGATAAAGTTGTTGAATGGATACGACAACAGCCATTTGACGTTGGGATGATGGCTGAAGAAAAAGTCCTTCAACAAGAAGTATTGCCGATGAACGCTATTCAATTTTCATTAGGAAAGAATGTTCAAGATGCCAGTGCTCGTCTATTTGATGGCTTACGGCAATTTGATGACCAGCCTAATGTTAAAGCGATTGTCACTCAAGCATTTCCAGCTCATGATTTAGGGGGCGCATATATGAATCGGTTAAATAAGTCTGCTGGTGGTATGCACTTTGATAGTAATGCGGTAAAATAATAAGGGAATCTAGTGGAAGAGGTACCACTCCCTAATTAAAATCTCAATAAAATAATAAAGAGACTGAGGCGGATTCCCAGCCTCTTTATTTATAACCAGAGGAGATGTTGTAAATGAACTATGGTAAAAAATCACCCCAATTATGGGCAGCCATTGAAAATGAAGAACAACGCCAGCAAGATACGATTGAGCTCATTGCTTCCGAGAATATTGTTTCAGATGCTGTTCGTGAAGCGCAGGGATCAGTTCTAACAAATAAGTATGCTGAAGGATATCCTAATAAGCGGTATTACGGTGGTTGTGAGTTTATCGATCAAGTTGAACAATTGGCAATTGATTATGCTAAAAAGTTATTCAATGCAGCATATGTTAATGTTCAACCTCATTCCGGATCACAAGCTAATATGGCAGTTTATCAAGCACTCCTCAAGCCCGGAGATGTGATTTTAGGGATGGGGATGGATGCTGGTGGGCACCTAACTCACGGAGCAACGGTTAATTTTAGCGGAAAACTATATAAGACGTATGGCTATGGCTTAAATCCAGATACTGAAGAGCTTGATTATGATGAAATTATGGCTTTAGCTAAGAAAGTAAAACCACAATTGATCGTTGCGGGAGCGTCTGCCTATAGTCGGATTATTGATTGGCAGGCATTTCGCAAGATTGCTGATGAAGTTGGGGCTTACTTGATGGTTGATATGGCTCATATCGCCGGATTAGTAGCAACTGGTACCCATCCAAGTCCGCTTCCAATTGCTGATGTCGTTACTACTACTACTCATAAAACTCTTCGGGGCCCGCGGGGAGGAATGATCCTCTCTAAATCGACTGAGTTAGGACGGAAAATTAATTCAGCGGTTTTCCCTGGAATCCAGGGTGGACCGTTGGAACATGTGATTGCGGGTAAAGCACAAGCATTTTATGAAGATTTGCAACCAGAATATGCGGAATATATCCAACAAGTTGTAAAAAATGCTCAAGCAATGGAAAAAGTATTTAATACTAGTAAACAGATTCGGGTGGTTTCAGGAAAAACTGAAAATCACCTTCTCGTTCTGGACCTTACGAAGACTGGTTTAACAGGAAAAGATGCGCAAAATCTCCTTGACCGTGTTCACATTACAACCAATAAAGAGGCTATTCCGAATGACCCACGAAGTCCATTTATTACAAGTGGTTTACGAATTGGGACTCCTGCTATTACTAGTCGCGGATTTAAGGAGGAGGATGCGCAAAAAGTTGCGGAATTAATCAGTACAGCTTTAACTAATCCCACCGATGAAGAGCGGTTACAAGAGGTCGCAAAAGGGGTACACGAACTAACCACAAAGTATCCGCTTAACTAAAAAATTAGAACATAAAAAGTTGTTAAGATCCTTTGTCATGACTTGATTTTTTTGGTAGAATAGTGAAGAAATTCAAAGGAGTGTATAGAGGCATGGGTAAATTTGAAGTGTTAGATCATCCATTGATTCAGCACAAGCTAACAATGATTCGGGATAAAAATGTTGGGACAAAGTTTTTCCGGGAAACGGTCAAAGAAATTTCAACTTTAATGGCTTATGAAGTTGCACGCGACATGCCATTAAAGGATGTTGAAATTGAAACGCCAATTGCTAAAACGACCCAGAAAGAATTGGCTGGTAAAAAGGTAGCGATTATTCCAATTCTTCGGGCCGGAATCGGAATGGTGGATGGGATGACGGACCTTATCCCAGCAGCTAAAATTGGTTTTATCGGAATGTACCGGGATGAAGAAACCTTAAAGCCACATGAATACTTTGTTAAGTTACCTAATGATATTACAGAACGGCAATTATTCATCGTCGACCCAATGCTGGCAACTGGTGGTTCAGCAATGATGGCAATCGAAGCCTTAAAGAAGCGTGGTTGCTCAGAAAAGAACATGAAATTTGCTTGCTTAGTTGCAGCCCCTGAAGGAGTTAAGGCTGTGCGCGACGCTTATCCAGATGTTGATATTTATACAGCAGGACTTGATGATCATCTTAATGAAGATGGATATATTGTTCCTGGGTTAGGCGATGCTGGTGACCGTCTTTTTGGTACTAAGTAGATTATTAAGGATTAAAAGCATGATCTGTAGAAAACTTTTTAGCTTTCGCAAATCTTGCTTTTATTTTTTATTTGTGTTGAAAAGGCTTTCGCTTATAATAGGTACTATACCAGAAAAGGGGAATTGATTAATGGAGACCCAAATTAATGGAATTGCAGCCAGTGATGGAGTGGGAATTGCACCTGCTTACTTATTGACGAAGCCTAATCTTAGTTTTGAAAAGTATCATATTAGTGACCCCGATAGTGAAAAAGCGAGATTACACCGTGCTTTTGAGAAGATCATTCAGAAACTAAAGGAAACCAAAAAGAAGCTTGTTGATAAACTTAATGCAGAAGATTTGACAATTTTTGATACTCATATTGCAATCCTAAACGATCCGGAAATGATTAAACAAGTTGAAAACCGGATCACAAATCAACGCTTAAATGCAGAATCGGCTTTTGCAGAAGTAATTACTAAGATGATCAAAACCCTTCAGGCGATGACTGGGAATGAATATATGCAAGAGCGGGCATCTGATTTTCAAAATATTCAAGACCAGGTTTTAGCAGAGTTAGAAGAGAAGAAGCTCCCTAATTTGCGCGAATTAGATCACCCTGTCATTGTAGTTGCCCATTCGATTGGTCCGGCCGATACTTCACAGATGGATGGCCGCTTTGTTAAGGGAATTATTACTGATTTGGGTGGGCGGACTAGTCACGCAGCGATTATGGCTCGTTCTTTACAGATTCCAGCAATTGTTGGGTGTAACGACATAACCAAAAAGGTGCAAAATGGCCAACGAGTAATTGTTGACGGCTTTGAAGGCAGTGCAATTGTTGAACCATCAACAAATGATGTTAAACAATACCAAAAAATTGCTGATAAGTTTATGAATGTCCGTCAGCAATGGAAAAAAATGATTAACCAGCCCTCAGCAACCGCCGATGGTCAACGGTACAAGATTTCAGCTAATATTGGTTCTTCAGTGGATATTTCGTCAGCAATAGAAAATGGTGCTGATGGTGTTGGCCTATTTCGAACTGAATTTCTTTATATGAAAAGTGACCACCTCCCAACCGAAGAAGAGCAGTTTAATGCTTATCGCCGAGCTGTTGAACAGTTAAATGGGAAACGGTTAGTGGTTCGGACCTTAGATATCGGTGGCGATAAACCACTTCAATTTATGCCCTTACCCAAAGAAATGAATCCATTCCTTGGGTACCGGGCTATTCGGATTGCTCTTGATCAACCAGAAATGTTTAGGACTCAGCTGCGGGCCTTACTCCGCGCATCCGAGTTTGGGAAGATTAATATTATGTTTCCAATGATTACCACGCTTGAAGAATTACGAGCAGCTAAGAAAATCTATTATGAGGAGCAGCAGAAATTAGCTGTCGATCATCCTGGGATTGGCCGTGATGTCCATCTTGGGATAATGATTGAAGTGCCATTAGCCGCGTTAAATGCTGATCGCTTAGCTGCAGAAGTTGATTTCTTTAGCATTGGAACTAATGATTTAATCCAATATTGTTTTGCGGCTGATCGTGGTAATGATTCAGTTTCGTACCTTTACCAGCCGCTGAATCCAACTTTTTTAAAATTAATTAAGCACATTATCGATGCTGGGCATGCTCATGATACAACTGTGGCGATGTGTGGAGAAATGGCAGGAGATCGCTATGCCTTGCCACTATTAATCGGGATGGGATTGGATGTCTATTCGATGAGTGCCAGTTCTATTTTACGGACACGTTCAATGATGAAACAATTAGACAGCAAAAAATGTCAGAAACTCTACCAACAGGCTGTTACAACTTGTGATTCAATGACCGGTGTGAAAAAGTTAGTTCAAGATTGGTTGGTAGCAAACTAAAAAGGATTTAGGAAAAGTAAAGATTTTTCTTAAATCCTTTTTTTGTTGCTTGTTAAGAGTAAAATGGCAATAGTTTTGCTGTACTAAGGGGATGTAAAGTTGTGATTAAGCAATACTGGACAAAGCAAAGAATCTGGTTGTTAATTTTTTTAGTGGTTGTTGGAATTGGTGCTCTCTTATTTACCAGCCATAATGAACAGTTTTATCAACAACCAATTGCTAAAGTAATCAGCGAAAAAACGGTGAATAGGCAAAGGGTAAAAGACCAGTTTGATAATGTTGACCATCAATATAATCAACAACTCCAAGTAAAACTAATGAATGGTAAATATCGTGGGCAAGAATTAACAGTCCAAAATACATATAGCGATTCGCAACCGATGGATCAACGTTATCGGGCAGGGAATGAAGTGTTTTTAACCCAGCTTCGTAAACGAGGCGGAAAACTAACCGCCAATGTTAACGGTTATAAGCGGGACACAGTAATCGTCTTTTTACTTTGGCTTGTTGTCTTGATGCTGCTTCTCCTTATGGGACGTTCAGGGCTGTTTGCATTCTTAAGCGTAGTAATTAATGCTCTTTTGTTTATAATTGCAATTGAGATTGACTTAAAGCAAAATGGTCAGCATATCATGCTGCTTTTTAGTGTTCTTGCCATAATTTTTACGTTTATTAGTTTATTATTAGTTCTTGGTTTTAGTAAAAGGATGCTGGCGACTTTTGCGGCAACAGTTATTGGAACATTTGTTGCCTTGGGAGTAAGTATGCTTGTATTTATGTGGACGCATGAACGGGGGATTTACTATGAATCAATGGAATATGTTACGCAAGTTCCTCGACCGCTTTTTTTAGCTGAAACATTGTTGGGGTCTTTAGGAGCAGTAATGGATGAATCAAGCGATATTATCGCCACTCTTTTTGAGTTAAAACAGCTAAATCCCGCTGTTACCCGCAAACAGTTATTTATCTCTGGGCGTAATGTTGGTAAATCAATTATGGGACCGTTAATAAATGTTTTGTTTTTAATTTTTATGGTGGATACCTTTACCGGTAGTCTTTTGTATATCAAAAACGGCAACTCATGGGGATATACTTATGCAATGAATATGAGCTTAGGGACTATTCAGAGCCTGATCAGTGGGATTGGAATTGTCCTTTCAGTTCCCCTTGTCAGTCTATTTGGGGCATTATTATTAGGGAAGAAGGTGCAAAGATGACGACAATTACGGGCCTTGGCTTAGTATTGTTAATTTTGATGGTCCTTGTGGGAGGAAAACAGGGCTGGACAGCTTTTTTAAGCTTGCTTCTTAATTTTGGCTTTTTATATTTTGCAATTATTTTAGTCGCGTTTCATGTCCCTCCGTTATTTGTAACGGTGACTATTGGGATTACAATTTTGGCAATAACCATTTTCATGGGAGAGGATGATTTGCGGACAACCGTGACAGCCTTTTATGCTTCCCTCAGCGTGTTATGTTTAATTTTAGTGCTGATCTTTATTGTCGAGCACTGGGCAATGGTGCAGGGCTTTGGAACAGAAGATAGCGATGAGTTAGAAGGAATGTCAATTTTAATTGGAATTAGTTATTTCAAAGTTTCTGTTACTACGACTATTTTGAGTTCGCTCGGCGCAATTGCAGAAGCGGCAATGGCGATTTCCTCTGGCCTTACGGAAATCCTTGAGAATCATCCCGAAAGAACTAATCGTCAATTAATTCATAGTGGGATGGCAATCGGGCAACAGATTATTGGAACAACATTTAATACGCTTTTCTTTGGCTTCTTCGGTGGATTCTTAGCACTATTTATTTGGTTCTTAGGTCTCCACTATTCCTTTGGTACAATTATGAATAATAAAATTTTTGTGGCAGAAATGATTGAAATTCTGATCTCTTTCATTGGGGTGCTGATCACTGTTCCCATGACCGCTTGGGTGATGACAAAGCGGCGTAAATCAGTTATTGACAATCATCCTAAAACAAAGTAATATACGAATAACTTATAAATAGACCTTTAATCGGAGTCCTGTGAGGCTTCAAAGGTGCGGATAAATTCTCAATACTCTTTCCATAGTTAGGATTGGGCAGAGGAAGAGACGACTTTGGAGCAGGGATTCCAAGGTCGTTTTTTCTTTAGGAGGATTTATATGGCGCACCGTGATAATGTTGTATTAGATGTAGACGAACGGCCGGCACCTTGGCAGTGGTTTGGCTTATCTTTACAACATATGTTTTCTATGTTTGGTTCCACTGTTTTAGTCCCAATCTTGGTTGGATTAAATCCAGGAATTGCCTTGTTTAGTTCGGGGGTAGGAACCCTGATGTACTTACTTATTACTAAGCATAAGATTCCTGCTTATATGGGATCTAGTTTCTCATTTGTTGTCCCAATGATGGCTTTAATGAAAACTACTGGTTATCCAGGAATTGTACAGGGTACAATTGCCGTTGGGTGCGTATATTTAATCATGTCAGTAATTGTAACGTTGGTTGGCTCGCAATGGATTGACCGCATTCTGCCACCAATTGTTGTCGGTCCGATTGTTGTTGTAATCGGATTGTCATTAGCAGGAACAGCCGCTAAAGATGCTACTATCAATTCGGCTACTGGCCATTATGATTTGCGCTTTTTTGCGGTCGCAATGCTTACGATGGCAATAACAGTTATCTTCAATATGTATTTTAAAGGATTCCTTGGTTTAATTCCGATTTTGATGGGGATTGTTGCTGGTTATATTATTGCGATCTTATTTGGTATTGTGAATTTTTCCCCAGTTGCGCATGCACACTGGTTTAGTTTGCCAGACTTCCAGATTCCGTTTGTTGATTATCATCCTCAATTATACTGGGGTGCGATTTTGAGTATGGCACCGATCGCTTTCGTTACCATGACAGAACATTTGGGGCATATTATGGTTCTGAATGAGTTGACTGAACGAAATTACTTCAAGGAACCAGGGTTGAACCATACGCTTGCAGGAGATGGGACGGCTTCAATTATTGCTGGTTTCGTTGGTGGACCACCCGTAACTAGTTATGGTGAAAATATTGGGGTAATGGCAATTACGCGTGTCCATTCAGTTTACGTTATTGCTGGAGCAGCTGTATTTGCCATCTTCTTTAGCTTTATTGGTAAATTAAGCGCTCTGATTGAATCTATTCCTTCACCAGTTATCGGCGGGATTTCATTCCTATTATTTGGTGTGATTGCCTCTAGTGGATTGCGCGTAATGATTGAGAACAAAATTGATTTTAATGAAAAAAGAAATTTAATGATTTCATCCGTTATTTTAGTAATTGGGATTGGGAATGCCTATCTTCAATTGGGAAAATATCAATTCTCTGGATTAGCAGTTGCAGCTGTCCTCGGAATAATAATGAATTTAATTCTTCCACAAAAAGCCAAAAGTGAAATGTAGTTTGGATTTTTAAGCAGAGTGAGAAAAAGGCATCTGACCTCTTACTTTGCTTTTTTCGTATGATAATAAAACAAAAAAATTGAGCGGTCGTGGAAAAAACAGATTGTGAGAAAAAAGTTTATCAAACCTATAAAAGCGTTTTCTTTGCACTCTTATCAATCGATTAGTAGGTATATATAAACCTAATGTTTTTTTGAATTTTAACGAAATTAATGATATATTAACATTCGTAACTTGGGGTAGTTCGTTTTATTTGCAACGTTCATCCAATTTACAAGCCAAATTATTGTTATAAGGAAAGAGGTGGAATATGAATGGGCGGTGATGCTTTAACTTTTAAGCTTTTCGGACTCACGTTCAATACTACGAACATTGTTTCTGGACTGATTATCTACGCAATCGTGTTCTTCACTCTTTACGGGATGTCACGAAAGATCCAAATGAAGCCTACTGGTGCACAAAATGTATTTGAGTGGCTAGTTGACTTTACTAATGGAATTGTGCGAAGTCAGATGCCAGCATCCGAACAAGGGCACTATAGTTTCTTTGCCTTTGTTTTGTTTGTTTTCATTTTCTTTGCAAACCAATTCGGTTTAATTTTCCAATTCCATTGGAACGGAGCTGAAGTGCTTAGAAGTCCAACGGCAGATCCAGTTGTTACGTTAACACTTTCTTTAATGGTAATGGTATTAGCATTCGCTGCTGGAGTAGCACATAATGGCCTTGGTGGATACTTGAAAGGATACACTAAACCATTTACTTTAATGCTTCCTGTTAACATTATCGAAGACTTTGCTAACTTCTTAACTCTTGGTCTCCGTATTTTTGGTAACATTTTTGCCGGTGAACTTTTAATGAGTTTGATTGCTAATATGGCATTCTCACATGGAATCCTAACTATTATTCCAGGACTATTTTTGGAACTAGCATGGCAAGGGTTCTCCGTATTTATCGGTTCGATTCAGGCATATGTCTTTGTAACATTAACGACGGTTTATATTTCTCGGAAGATTTCCGAATAATAATCCCTAAGGAGGAATTTTAAAATGGCATTAGGAGCAATTGCTGCAGGACTCGCGGCTATGGGTGCCGCTATCGGTGGTGGTATCGGTGACGGTATCTTAATCGGACACACAGTTGACAGTATCGCACGTCAACCAGAATTACAAAGTAGATTACAAGCAACGATGTTTATTGGTGTTGGTTTGATTGAAGCCATGCCTATTATTGCCATCGTTATTGGCTTCCTTGTTATGAACAAGTAATTATTTTAAGTTTTTTATTTTTTTAAGATAAGGAGGTGTCAATAGATGTTTGTAAACAGTGTGTTAGCTGAATCAAACAGTTTATACATTGGTGACTTGGTATTCTACATCGTTACTTTTATCATCTTAATGCTATTAGTTAAGCATTTTGCTTGGAAACCAGTAACAGATATGATGAAGAAACGTGCAGATAAGATTGCTAATGACATTGATAATGCTGCTCGTTCACGTGAAAGTGCTGAAAAGATGGCTGCAAAGCGACAAGCGGAGTTACAAAGCTCACGGCAAGAAGCTGCTGAGATTGTAAGTAATGCTAAAAAGTCTGGGGAAACTCAGCGAGCACAGATTGTTGAAACGGCGCAAAAAGATGCCCAAGCTCTCAAGCAACAGGCACAAAAAGATGCTGAGCAAGCACGTCGCGATGCATTAAATAGTGCTAAGGATGACGTTGCAAACTTATCTATTGAGATTGCTTCCAAACTCATCCAAAAAGAATTAAAGGCAGACGATCAAAAAGAATTGATCGATTCCTATATCGAAGGGTTGGTAGAACATGAGTCTTGATAAGAAGACAGTTGCTGATCGCTATGCGAAAGCACTGTTTGAATTGGTCGATGCTGATAACGAACTCGATCAAACTTATCAAGAATTGATTGCTTTACGCCAAGTCTTTGAGGACAACGAGGGATTGGACGCCGCACTTGCGGGAGTTCAATTGTCACTTGATGAAAAGAAATCATTGATTAAAGATTTACAGCAAGGTGCTTCGAAGTATGTTGCTAACTTAATTCAAATGGTTTTCGATTACGGCCGTATTGACTGCATGGTCGCAATTATTGATGAGTTTGAACGGCGGTATGACCGTAAAATGAAGCGGATGCATGCTGACGTTACCACAGCGATCCAACTCGATAAACAACAAGAGGATCAACTGAAGGCTAATCTTGCAAAACGTTTTGGTGCTAATGAAGTTACCTTAACGAAACATGTTGATCCAGAAATTTTAGGTGGGGTTATTGTCCATGTTGATAATAAGACATTAGATGGTAGTCTCAGCTCAAAGATTAAGCAAATTCGTCGTTTACTAGTTAGATAAATATATCTTTTTTCAAAGAGGTGAGACCTTTATGAGCATTAAAACTGAGGAAATCAGTTCACTCATCAAAAAACAACTCGCCAACTACCAAGACAAAGTATCTGTCGAAGAAACCGGTACTGTTACCTATGTTGGTGATGGGGTTGCTCGTGCCGATGGCTTAGATAATGCTATGGCTGGTGAGTTGCTCGAATTTAGTAACGGGGTCTACGGAATGGCTCAAAACCTCGAAAGTAATGATGTAGGTATTGTTATTTTAGGGGATTACACAGGCATTCGTGAAGGAGACACCGTTAAGCGGACGGGTCGAATCATGGAAGTACCCGTTGGCGATGCATTATTAGGACGGGTTGTTGACTCATTAGGTCGTCCAATTGACGGTCTTGGTGAGATTAAGACAGATAAAACTCGTCCAATTGAACGTAAAGCTCCAGGTGTTATGGAGCGTAAGAGTGTTAGTGTGCCACTTCAAACAGGTATTAAGGTTATTGATGCCTTAGTTCCAATTGGACGTGGTCAGCGTGAATTGATTATCGGTGACCGTAAGACAGGTAAAACTGCCATTGCGTTAGACACCATTATTAACCAAAAGAACCAAGACGTAATTTGTATTTACGTTGCTATTGGTCAAAAAGAATCAACTGTTCGGGCTAGTGTTGAAACTCTTCGTAAGTATGGAGCATTAGATTACACAATTGTTGTTTCAGCTAGTGCTTCAAATCCTGCTCCAATGTTATACATTGCGCCATATGCAGGGGCTGCGATGGGTGAAGAATTTATGTTCAACGGTAAAGATGTTCTTATTGTTTATGATGATTTATCAAAACAAGCGGATGCATACCGTGAACTTTCATTAATTCTTCGTCGTCCTCCTGGTCGTGAAGCTTACCCTGGTGATATTTTCTATACTCACTCACGGTTGCTAGAACGTGCTGCTCGTTTGTCTGATGACCTCGGTGGTGGTTCAATGACCGCCTTACCAATCATTCAGACGCAAGCTGGTGATGTTTCTGCATATATTCCTACTAACGTTATTTCTATTACTGATGGTCAGATCTTCTTAGATTCAGATGAATTCTATGCAGGTCAACGTCCAGCTATCGATGCTGGTACTTCAGTTTCTCGTGTTGGTGGTGACGCTCAGATCAAAGCAATGAAGAAGGTTGCTGGTACTTTGCGTTTGGATATTGCTTCATACAACGAATTAGCATCCTTTGCTCAATTCGGTTCCGACCTTGATGCAGCTACGCAAGCTAAGTTGGCTCGTGGTCAACGGACTATGGAAGTCTTAAAGCAGGGATTACATGATCCGCTACCAGTAGAAGAACAAGTTGTAACATTATTTGCTCTTTCACGTGGCTTTATCGATAAAGTCGAAATTGAAGATGTTCAACGTTACGAAAGTGAATTGGCTGCTTACATGCATGCTAACCACCAAGACCTCTACGACACCATCAAGAAGACTGGTAAGCTACCAGAAGGCGATGACTTGCAAAATGCTGTTGCTAAGTTCTCTGAAACATTTCAAGGGACAAAAAAGCAAGTCGCTGAAGAAAAATAGTTAATGATGATTAGTCGAAAGGACGGTGAGATTTAGTGCCAGCTTCACTCGCTGCAGTTAAACATAAGATTGATTCCACTAAGAGTACGCGTCAGATTACTTCGGCGATGCAAATGGTTTCAACCGCAAAACTGAATCAAATTCAACACCACACTCAGACCTACGAAGTATATGCTGAGAAGGTTAAGCAAATGTTGTCTGATCTGGTTAAATCTCACAGCGCAACATCTGCAGCTTCGCAAGATGATGTTTACGCTGCACTGTTTAAAAAGCGCGCAGTTAAAAAGACTGGGGTGCTTGTGATTACGTCTGACCGAGGTTTGGTTGGTAGTTACAATAGTAATATTATCAAGCAAACGTTAGATATGATGGCTAAGCACAATCTTGATAAAGACAACACAGTATTCTTGACGGTCGGTAAAACTGGAACAGAATTCTTTAAGAAGAGGGGAATGAATGTCGTTTACGAATATTCAGGCGTTAGCGATGTTCCTACCTATCGGGAAGTTCACAGTATTGTGAAGACTGCTGTTCAAATGTACAGTGATCAAGTATTTGATGAAATGTACATGGTTTACAGCCATTACGTTAACCGAATTACATCAAATGTTATTGTTCATGATGTACTTCCAATTACTGAAAAGTCATTACTCGATGACGAAAATGAAGCGCAAGAAAATACAGAATTAAATAATTCTGATGTAAGTACTGCGCATGTTTCAGCCGAGTATGAATTTGAACCGTCAGATACAGAAATCATTTCTGCATTGGTTGCCCAATATGCAGAAAGTTTGATTTATGGAGCGATTCTTGATGCCAAGACATCAGAACACTCTTCAAGTGCGAATGCAATGCGTTCAGCTACAGATAATGCTGATGACATTATCTCTACTCTCGAATTGCAATATAACCGAGCACGGCAAGCAGCAATCACCACTGAAATTACAGAAATTACTGGTGGTATGACTGCTCAAGAATAATTTTTTCTAACGTAGGAGGAAACAACATGAGTTCTGGTAAAGTTTTACAAGTTATCGGACCAGTTGTTGATGTTGAATTTCCCTTAGACGAAAAACTTCCTGAAATTAATGACGCTTTGAAGATTAAGGAAAGCGATGGTAAGACTTTAACAACTGAAGTTGCCTTGGAATTAGGTGATGGTGTTGTTCGAACAATTGCCATGGATGGTACTGATGGTCTTCAACGTGGTATGGAAGTTGAAAACACTGGTGCATCAATTAGTGTACCAGTTGGTGATGATACTCTGGGACGAGTATTTAACGTCTTAGGGGAACCTGTTGACAACGGACCGAAATTTGGTCCTGATGCAAAGCGGATGCCTATTCACCGTGATGCACCAAAGTATGATGACTTAAATAATGCTACCGAAATTTTGGAAACTGGGATCAAGGTTATTGATTTACTAGCTCCATATGTTCGTGGTGGTAAGATTGGTCTATTCGGTGGTGCCGGTGTTGGTAAAACCGTTTTGATTCAGGAATTGATTCATAACATTGCTCAAGGTCATAATGGTATTTCTGTCTTCACAGGTGTTGGTGAACGTACCCGTGAAGGTAATGATATGTACTATGAAATGAAGGCCTCTGGAGTTCTTGAAAAGACGGCCATGGTTTATGGTCAGATGAACGAACCACCTGGTGCCCGTATGCGGGTTGCCTTAACTGGTTTAACAATTGCGGAATACTTCCGTGATGTAAAGGGACAAGATGTTTTGCTCTTTATCGATAACATCTTCCGGTTTACACAAGCTGGTTCAGAAGTTTCTGCCCTCTTGGGTCGGATTCCTTCTGCCGTTGGTTACCAGCCAACATTAGCTACTGAAATGGGTCAGTTACAGGAACGGATTACTTCAACTAAGAAGGGATCAATTACGTCTATCCAAGCCGTTTATGTTCCAGCTGATGACTATACCGACCCTGCACCAGCTACAACATTTGCCCACTTGGATGCAACTACTAACTTGGAACGTCGATTAACCCAAATTGGTATTTATCCAGCCGTTGACCCACTAGCTTCAACTTCTACTGCTCTTACCCCAGAAATTGTTGGTAAAGAACACTATGAAGTTGCTACACAGGTTCAACACGTTCTTCAACGATACCATGAACTTCAAGATATCATCTCTATTTTAGGTATGGATGAATTATCTGACGAAGAAAAGACAATCGTTGCTCGTGCACGGCGGATTCAAAACTTCCTTTCCCAAAGCTTTAGTGTTGCTTCCCAATTTACAGGTTTACCTGGTAAATATGTTCCATTAAAGGAAACAATTAAAGGCTTTAAGGAAATTCTTGCTGGTAAGTATGATGATCTTCCAGAAGAAGCTTTCCGGTTAGTTGGACCAATTGAAGACGTTGTTGAAAAGGCAAAGAAAATGAAGGCTGAGACTGACGAAGATAGCTCAGAAGACTAGGAGGGATAATTATGGCTGAAAATACTTTTAAGGTCACTATTATTACTCCAGATGGCACCGTCTATGATAATGATAAGGTTACCATGCTCGTTATGAACACTGCTGGTGGACAAATGGGAATCATGGCTAACCACGTACCATTAATTGCTGCACTTGAAATCAGTACAGTTCGAATTAAACATTCTGAAGGCACTGATGAAGTTGCAGCGGTTAACGGTGGGATTATTCAATTTGATGGTCAAAATGCTACAATCGCAGCTGATAGTGCTGAAATGCCTGAAGCAATTGACGTTGAGCGGGCACAGAGAGCTAAAAAGCGTTCTGAGTCTGCAATCGCAGAAGCAAAGAAGAAGCATAACCAAAGCGACTTATCACGTGCAGAAGTTCACCTCAAGCGTGCAATTAACCGTTTGAATGCTGCTTCTAAGCAACGCAATATCTAAGGTATAATATTACAAAGAGGCTGGAGAAAATAATCCAACCTCTTTACTATTTTAAAGTGTAAATTGCCAAACCACAGTAGATGCTTAGCCATCCTTGCGGGGGTGGGACTAAAACTTACAAGCGAGTTTAGTCTCACCCCTTTTTCGTTTAAAAGATCATTAAGCTTTTTTACGAATTAATAATTTAATCATGTGATATGATATGATTGAATTTAGTTTAAAAGAGGGTGATCGATTGCAAATTACAGGATTACGAGCGCTAATAGAAATAATAGTGCAATTGGCATTTGTCTGGTTAGCGTTTTTTGCTATTCAAGGAATACATTTTGAGCATTTTTTTAACCGACCACCGCGCACATTACCTTTACTCATTGTTTTAATGGCTACTGGACTGGGATATTTATGTGCGACATTTTTCTTAAATATCCTAAGTGCAATTGGGAATTTAACATATTTAATTCGATAGTATTTACTGGAGGAACTTATGGAAAAAATTGTTGTTAGGGGCGGTCAGAGGTTAACCGGTCGAGTTAAAGTTGAAGGAGCAAAAAATGCAGTCTTACCAATTCAAGCAGCATCTATTTTAGCTTCTAGCGGAAACATTAAATTATCAAATGTTCCAATTTTATCGGATGTAACGACAATGAATCAGTTATTACGGTTCTTAAATATAAAAGTAGATTTTGATAAGGATAAGCACGTTTTGACAATTGATGCGGCTGATCCTGTATCATCTGAAGCACCATTAGAATATGTTAGCCGGATGCGGGCATCGATGGTAGTCTTAGGACCCTTGCTAGCTCGGACAGGGCATGCGCAAATTGCGCTTCCTGGTGGATGTGCGATTGGATCCCGGCCAATTGACTTACATCTTAAAGGATTACGTCAATTAGGAGCAATTATTGAGCAACACGATGGATACTTAGAGGCACGGGCTGAACACTTAATTGGTGATCACATTTATTTAGATTTCCCTAGTGTCGGTGCAACGCAAAATCTGATGATGGCAGCAACACTTGCGCAAGGAATTACAACAATTGAAAATGCTGCTAGTGAGCCTGAAATTGTTGATTTAGCAAACCTGTTGAATAAAATGGGTGCACGTGTCCATGGCGCTGGAACAGACATTATCCGGATTCAAGGGGTTAATTTCCTTCATGGTTGTGAACATACAGTAATGCCGGACAGGATTGAAGCGGGGACATTCATGATTGCGACAGCCATTACTAATGGTGACGTCGTGGTTGAAGGGGCAATTGCTGAGCATAACACCTCATTGATTGCTAAGTTGGAGGAAATGGGTGTGACAGTCATCGTTCAAGAAGATGGGATTCGTGTTCTGGGGACTTCGGTTTTAATTCCTACGAATATTAAGACTCTCCCATATCCAGGTTTCCCTACTGATCTTCAACCACAAATGTCCATTCTCCAGCTTTTGGCAAATGGGACCAGTACCCTAGATGAGACGATTTTTGAGAAGCGTTTTATGCATTTAGAAGAATTACGACGAATGAACGCTGATTTTCAAATTAATGGTCCAGTTGCGGTTTTAAATGGTCCTACGCATTTTAGTGGCGCTGAAGTAGCTGCCTCTGATTTACGAGCGGGGGCTGCTTTAGTATTGGCCGGGTTAGTTGCTGATGGAATTACCCAGGTTCGTAACCTAAAATATATTGATCGGGGATATTACCATCTTCACCAAAAGTTACAACAATTAGGGGCTAAGATTGATCGAATTGATGTCGAGGATAAAATTAAATTGGCGGTAAAGCCTTCTAAGAATAAAACAAATCAAGATTAAAGATTCGTAAGCGACGTCTATCTGTATCTCTATTTTGTGGTATAATTACGAACGATATTAACGAGTTTAGCGTTAAGACTTAACTAGCTAAAAGGAGAAGAAATTAATGGCAAAGGATATTGGAATTGATTTGGGAACTGCCAATGTTTTGATTTATGTTCAAGGCAAGGGTATTGTTCTAAATGAACCGTCAGTTGTGGCGGTTGATACAAAAACCAATAAAGTATTGGCTGTTGGTTCAGAAGCATACCGAATGGTTGGACGTACTCCTAGTAACATTCGGGCTATTCGTCCATTAAAGGATGGAGTTATTTCTGATTTTGATGTTACTCAAGAAATGCTTTCCTACTTTATTGGTAAACTAAGCGTTAAAGGGTTCATGTCAAAGCCAAACATCATGATCTGTGCACCAACGAATATTACTGAGATTGAACGGAAGGCAATTATTCAAGCCGCTGAACAATCTGGTGGTGGCAAAGTTTACCTTGAATACGAGCCAAAAGTAGCAGCAATTGGTGCTGGATTAGATATTTTTAAACCTCGTGGAAACATGGTCATTGATATGGGTGGTGGTACCAGTGATATCGCTATTCTTTCATTAGGCGATATTGTCTCAAGCCAGTCAATTCGGATGGCCGGTGATAAGATGAATAGTGATATTGCTTCTTATATTAAGAATAAGCACGGCCTAGTAATTGGTGAACATACTGCTGAAAAGATCAAAATGGAACTCGGGACTGCATTACGGGTTGATGATCCTGAAACGATGGATGTTCGTGGTCGAGATGTAGCTACTGGAATGCCAAAGCAAATCACTGTTAATGAAAATGAAATTGAAGAAGCATTGCATGATACGCTTGAACAAATTGTTTCAGCAGCTGTAAATGTATTAGAAACAATTCCACCAGAGTTAGCTAGTGATATTATTGACCGGGGAATAATGTTAACCGGTGGTACTTCTTTATTAAAGGGTGTCGATCAATTATTCAGTGCTCGTCTAAAAGTACCAGTTGTTGTTTCGCAAGACCCATTAGACAATGTTGCTAAGGGTGCTGGTGAAATGTTAGAACGGATGCAAAAGACTGAACGAAAGAAGTAGTTGAAATGGTAAGGATTTTATGTGACCTTATACGCTGGTATCAACAAGGCATTTCTGCCCAACGACCATTTCGCGTATGTCGCTTTACCCCCTCATGCTCGCAGTATATGTTAGAAGCTTTACAACGTTTTGGCTTAAAGGGGATATTGCTCGGAAGTTGGCGGCTCCTTCGTTGTCAGCCGTTTTCTCGTGGTGGCTATGATCCGGTACCTAATCATTTTACTTTTCGTCGTCAGGGGTAATAATAGTTATTAAGGGTGAAAAAGTGTCAAAGAAAGATAAAAAAGTAGAAGTCAGCGTTAAAGATATTGAACGTCATAATCAACCGGTTCAACAAATTTTTATTGGAGACCGATTGATTGGTGAAGTTGTAACCGATAATGAACGTTTCAAAGCAATGCTGATAAGTAACCAGAGCGAATTTTATGTTCGTTCTCAAGAAGAGGGATTAGAAATAGTCCTTCAACAATATCATCTTCACCAGCATTAGTTTGGTGAACCATCCTCTTTGATTAATAATTTGTAAAGGAGTTTGGTAATGCAACGTTCGCAAAATGATGTAGAAAGTCGGATTGACTGGGGAATTATATTCTGTGTTCTTTTGCTAGCCTTGATTGGTCTTGCCTCAATATATGTAGCGGCAGTTCATGATCGACAGCAAACTAGTGTAGCACGACAGGTTATTACCCAGTTGGTTTGGTATGCGGTTGGAACAATCCTTATTATTGTCATTATGCAATTTGATGCTGAACAATTATGGAAATTAGCACCAATTGTATACTGGCTAAGTGTATTTTTAATGTTCGCAATCCTAGTCTTTTATAGTCGAGCCTATTATGCTAGTACAGGGGCTAAGAGTTGGTTTGCAATTGGGCCATTTACGTTTCAGCCTTCGGAAATAATGAAGCCTGCCTATATTTTAATGATGGGGCGTGTTATTACGACTCATAATAATCGATATAGTGTGCATACTGTTGATTCAGATTGGCGATTAATTGGGACGATGTTCTTATGGCTATTACCAATTTTGGTTTCGCTGAAGTTTCAAAATGACTTTGGGACTGGGTTAGTATTCTTCGCTATTTTCTGTGGAATGGTCTTAGTTTCTGGAGTTACTTGGCGAATTTTGGCGCCAGCAGCTACGATATTAGTTGTTGTTGGGGGCTCAGCCTTAGCGATGGTAACTAGTTCGGTTGGGCGACAAATACTTGAACATGTTGGATTTCAAGCATACCAGTTTGATCGGGTTGACACCTGGCTTCATCCAGAACAGGATACAACTAACCAAGGGTATCAGTTATGGCAGAGTATTAAGGCGGTTGGTTCTGGTGGTATTACTGGAACTGGTTTTAATAACTCAAAGGTTTATGTTCCGGTTCGTGAATCAGATATGATTTTTTCCGTTATCGGTGAGAATTTTGGGTTCATTGGTGGGGTTTTATTAATCCTTATCTATTTGTTACTGATCTACTTAATGATTCGAGTAACATTCGATACCAAGAACGAATTCTATGCTTATATCTCAACCGGAGTTATCATGATGATTTTATTCCACGTTTTTGAAAATATTGGAATGAACATCGGTCTATTACCATTAACAGGTATTCCGCTTCCATTTATTAGTGCTGGGGGATCCTCATTAATTGGTAACCTGATTGGGATTGGAATGGTGATGTCGATGCGTTACCACCATCATTCGTATATGTTTAGCAGTAATCGTGAATTTAGATAGTGGGGTCATAAAATGGCAAAAGATTATTTTTGGGTAAAAGAACAAGCAGATGGTACTAAACGTGTCGGCTTAAACGATGAAGGCCGTGATGAGTTAGGAGAAGTAAGTTTCATCGATGTACCGGCAGTAGGGACAACCTTGAAACAAGCTGATAAGTTTATTGCGGTTGAAGCAGAAAAAGCAGTTACCGATGTGGATAGCCCCATTGATGGTAAGATTACCAAATTAAATGAAGCTATTATTGATGATCCGGCTGGATTAAATTCAAGCGATATGGAAAAAAACTGGATTGTTGAAGTTAAATAAAAATTAGGGGACTAGGATTAAGGCCACTTGATTCTAGTCTCCTATTGTTAGTGTAAGATTTTCATAGGTTGGATGAATAATTCATCTGGTCGTGGAAATCTTTTTTGTAGACCAATTTACTTATTTACAAAAAAAGAAAAGACCAGTAGCCTTTAGTGTGTCGAATACTAAGCAAAGGCAGGTCTTTCCTCATGGATATTTTAACAGAAATCGAGCAGAATTTGGTGAAATCAGGCAGTTTATTTGAAGCTGAACAGATTATTTTAAAAGGGGTATTGGAGTTAGGACAAGTAATCATGCAAAACTTTTTGGAAAGCTTAGATCGAAGCTTAAAGTCCCAAGCTCCAGCGAACTATCAAGTAATCAATAAACAGCCACGGACGCTTAATTTTATCTTTGGCCCGGTGACTTTTCAACGACGGTATTATCAGGCTGGGACAAAGAAACGTGAATTTTACTTAGACCAACAATTAAAAATTAAACCACGTCGTCGTTTATCGCCACACTACTTAATGATGATGGCTAAGATTGCCCAAACAACTACAATGCGCAATACTGCCGACATTTTGAACCTTGTATTTGACAGCGGAATTACTGCCGATTCGGTAATGCACGCCGTGCATGAGTTAGGAAATCAGGTAGCTAAACAAACTCAAGCAAAAGAACACCAAGCTACTCCTCGCCATATGCCTAAAAATTTAACTATTGAGGGTGATGCCTTTATGATTAAAGGTAAAAAAGAAGCAGGTCAGCTGACTCTTGTGCACCATTATCGGGTTTATGAGCGAGTAGCTAATCAAATCATTAATCGGCATGACTTTCTCAGTGTTGGGCACCAAGGACGGCTTGAAGCACGACTAAGTGATTATTTAGACCGCCATTATAAGCTTGCCGGTCAAACGATCTTTTTGGCCAGTGACGCTGGCCCAGGTTACGAACCAGCTAAGCTATTAAGTCTAGTTCCTCAAGGTGCACATGGTGAATACTTTCTCGACCGCTATCATTGTTTACAGAAAATTGAACATACTTTAGGCCGGCACAACGAATTAGCCATGCGAGCAATTAAAGCCGTTCGTCATCATGATCAAGCAGAGCTAACAATAATTTTAGATACTTATGAATCACAAAACCTAACGGAAAAACAAGCAGACGACCTAATGCGTTTAAGAAAGTATCTACAGCGAAATTGGCGGTATATCCTCTCACCACAAATGCGTGGATTTAAGGATATTCATTTAATTGGTTCAGTCGAAAGTTCTCACCGGGCTTTTACTTACCGGATGAAGAAACAGGGCAAGTCATGGACTAAGCAGGGGGCTAAAGCCATGATTGGTTTAATTGAAGCCCGAATGAATGGTGAACTGCAAGCTAGTTTAAATACAATCCTAGAACAATTAACAGTTCTTCCTCGAGTGGCTCAAACCAGCCTATTACAGGAAATGCATATTCGAACTGGAGAGTTTCTAAGAAAGGCACCGACAAAGCCGTCAATTGGAGTAGTACAAGGAATAATTCCGATTAATACGGCCACAAGTAGACCAATAGGACAACTTTTTAAGGCACTAACCCACTAAAACTGTATATTTAAAGGCTACCTATGAAAACTTGACAGATACTCTCCTATTTTAGTATTGGCGGATCTTTCCAGTTCATGTTATACTTAAGGTTCTAGGAAAACGGCTAAGATAAAAATATTTAAGGTGGTATTTATTATGACCCAAAAATTACACATCGCTTTATTATTTGGTGGCAACTCCTCTGAACATGATGTGTCAAAGCGATCAGCACATAATATCTATGATGCTCTTGATAAGGAAAAGTATGATGTAAGTCTTTTTATGTTTACAAAGGATGGAATTCTATTAGGCAATGAGGATTCCCAAAAGATCTTTGATGGCGAACCTGAAGACCAAGTGGTAGCGGAAGCATATCAAAAGATGGATATGAGTAGTCCATTAGCACCAATTATGGCCTTAAACGAACAAAAGGAAATTGATTTCTTCTTCCCTGTTATCCATGGTAATTTAGGTGAAGATGGTACAATTCAAGGTCTCTTTAAGCTCCTTAATAAGCCATACGTTGGTTCAAATATTGCAGCTAGTGCGATGTCTTTTGACAAGGACCTTACTAAGAAGATTATTAGTCAAGCTGGTATTCGCAACACCCCTTATGTAGTAGTTACGCCAGAAAACCAGGCTGACTATTCATGGGGACGGATTGAAGAAAAATTAGGCAATCTCACTTTTGTAAAGCCAGCTAAGCAAGGTTCCTCCGTTGGAATTCATCGAGTTACTAACGCTGAAGAATACGAAAAAGCATTAGACGATGCCTTTAAGTATGACTACAAGATCTTAGTAGAACAAGGAATCGCTAATCCTCAAGAAATTGAGATTTCAATCTTAGGAAATGAACACCCAATTGCCTCTAAGTTAGGAGCTGTACGTGTACCTAAGGATGATCCATTCTATGATTATGAAAACAAATTTGTGGATGCCAGTGGAGTTGTTTTTGAACTTCCTGTTAAATTACCACAATACTTAGTTGATGAAATTACAGACATGGCTTTGAAGGCATACAAGGCATTAGGAATGAAGGGGATGGCTCGGATTGACTTTTTAGTTGACAGCAATAATGTCCCTTATCTTGGTGAACCAAATACTTTACCAGGATTTACTAACATTAGTTTGTATCCTCAAATGTGGGAAGTTTCTGGGATTTCATATTCCGACTTGATTGATCGGCTAATTCAATTAGGATTACAAGAATTTGAACGAAACAGTAAGATTAAGTACGATTTCCGTAAGCTTGGTACCGAACGTGTTGGTCAAAAGAAATATAACGAAGACTAAAGAATAATTATTTGATGGTTAGGATGTTGTGAGTACAATGTGCTAACTATTTTTATTATTAAACTCATAATAGAAAGTAAATGTTATCGTAATGGTATAAAATCTGTGGTTTAGTATTGCAGTAAGAACAATTTATAATATAATGAAGATACGCAGTTTTTGTAAGTATTAGACTGGCCTACAGTCACGCTACTTGCAGTACTTTATAACCATCGCGGGGGTGACTGTGAAGATGGTTATAAGCATTTATTTTTTATAAAATTTATTGCATTTTAAGCATAAAAATAGTATTGATTTATTTTTGGTCTATAATAAAAGACCTAAGTAAAACCAAAGTAATTTTTGTTGCTAATGGTGTATAATACGATTGGCAATGGTACAGTTCATAGAGTACATAATTTATATTCAACAATTATGATTAAGGAAGGTAAACAATGAGACTCCGAGGAGACGTATTAAAACAAATTCGTCGCAAGCGTGGATTGTCCCAAACGGCTTTAGCTGAAGGGATTTGTACTCAAGCGACAATCAGCCTAATGGAAAAACAAAATCGATTACCCAAAATGGATATTTTAACGGCAATATGTGAACGCTTAAATATTTCTTCTGATCGAATTGTCGAAAATGAAGTTAGTGGAATTAATGAAACATTCAACCAAATCGTTGATAATTTGATTTCACGCAATTTTGAAGATGCTTCAGCGCTTTTGAAGAAGGTTCATGTAAAAAATCTAGAAAGTGATTTTGATAAACAACGTTACTACTATCTAGTAGGAATGGTTCAAGTTGAAAATAATCAAATTGATGAAGCCATTTTTAATTTTGAACTTGTTTTAACTCAATTTGCTACTACTAGTGCTAATATTTATTTAGCCATGACAACTGCAGGAATGGCACTTGCTTACTTAAAACGTGGTGATAAAGAACGGGCAGCACGGTTAACTAACCGGTCTGTAAAACTGATTGACAATAAAAAATTGATTGGGAGCCTTCATCAATGGGCATCAATTGATTGTCAAATTGCAGCATTATATCTTCAACTTGAAGACCCTGATAACGCTATTGAAGTTGCTAATAAGGGAATTGAACTTTGTCGGGAACATGATTCATTATTCTTATTAGATGAATTATATCTTTGTATAGGTCGTAGCTACATCCTAAAGAACGACAAAGAAGAAGCTAAAAAAGCATTAAAGATTGCTGAAAGTCTTAGCATTGCTCGTAATGGATCAGTAGCAGAAGATACAATTCTATTAGAGTTAAAGAATTTAGAAATTTAATTGATATGCGTAACTGAAAAACGAAGCTGAGAGATGGTTGATATGTCTCAGCTTCGTTTTTTAGTATAAATTTAAATATTTATCCGTACAAATAATTAATAAAAACTTAATTGATTATTAAAGACTAATTCCAGTTTATGTGCATTAAACGAGAATTAGTCTTTTTTGGTAGTAAAAAAATAAAAATATTTTTCACATGCATAACTGCTTCTAAATACAAGATAGACATGAAATTGTTAAATGTATAAAATGCTTTTTCACAATTGGTTATGATTATTTTTAAATAATTCGCTTGATTTATCCGTACAAATATTTTATAGTAATAATTGTTCAATGAAAGCGCGTTCATGTTCATGAAAAACTACTACTTTTTAATTTTTAAGGAGGATGAATGTAATGGCTAAAGCCGAGAAGAAAATATCAAGTGCATTTATCTACTTCTTCGGATCATTTGGGGGCATCCTATTTGGTTACGATATCGGTGTTATGACTGGTGCCTTACCTTTCTTACAAGCTGATTGGCACCTTGAAAATGCAGCTTCTCTCGTTGGTTGGATTACTTCAGCAGTTATGTTTGGGGCAATCTTCGGGGGCGCATTAGCCGGACAGCTTTCTGATAAGTTTGGTCGGCGGAAAATGATTTTAATGTCTGCGATTGTATTCATGGTATTCTCCGTTTTATCTGGTGTTTCACCAGACATGGGCGAAGCAAGTGCCTATTATCTGATTATTGTTCGGATGCTTTTAGGTTTAGCGGTTGGGGCTGCCTCAGCCTTGGTACCAGCTTATATGTCCGAAATGGCACCAGCTAAAGCGCGTGGACGTTTATCTGGACTTAACCAAACAATGATTGTTTCCGGAATGTTATTGTCATATGTTGTTGACTTCCTATTGAAAGACCTTCCTGGTGAATGGGCATGGCGTCTTATGTTAGGATTGGCAGCTGTTCCTGCTTTAATCTTATTCCTTGGTGTTCTTCGTTTGCCAGAATCTCCACGGTTCTTATTGCGTAAAGGTGATGAAGCACAAGCACGGAAAGTTCTTTCTTACATTCGTAAAAATCCAGCTGAGATTGACCAAGAATTAGCAAGTATTAAAGAAACTGCTAAAGAAGAGCGACAAGCAAATCAAAAGACAAGTTGGTCAACCTTATTCAGTGGCAAGTATCGTTACCTAGTTATTGCTGGGGTTGGGGTTGCAGCCTTCCAACAATTCCAAGGTGCAAACGCGATCTTCTACTACATTCCATTAATTGTTCAAAAAGCAACTGGCCAAGCTGCATCTTCAAACTTAATGTGGCCAATTGTTCAAGGGGTTATTTTAGTTGTTGGTTCCCTGGTTTACATGTGGATTGCTGATAAATTTAACCGGCGGACATTGTTGATGGTTGGTGGTGCTGTCATGGGACTTTCTTTCATTCTTCCAGCCGTTATTAATTGGATGATGCCAAATATGAATCCGATGACAATTGTTGTGTTCTTATGTATCTATGTTGCTTTCTACTCCTTCACATGGGCTCCGTTAACATGGGTGCTTGTTGGTGAAATCTTCCCACTAGCTATCCGGGGTCGTGCCTCTGGTTTAGCTTCATCATTTAACTGGATTGGATCATGGTTAGTTGGTCTTATCTTCCCAATTATGACGGCAAGTATGCCACAAGAAGCTGTTTTTGCGATCTTCGGAATTATCTGTATCTTAGGAGTTCTCTTTGTTAAGACTTGTGTTCCAGAAACTCGTGGGCACACTCTTGAAGAAATTGAAGAGCAAGGAACAAACCATGGTCGAGTAAAGGCCAGCAATCCTGAAAACTAGGAGGAATACTCTATGAATTTACGTGAAACAGCGACACAAGTAAAAAATGGTCAGGCTTCACTAGGAATTGAGTTAGGCTCTACCCGAATTAAAGCAGTCTTGATTAATCCAGATTTTGAAACTATTTCTTCTGGGAGTTATACCTGGGAAAATCAATTGAAAGACGGAATCTGGACATACCCGCTGGATCAAGTTTGGGAAGGAATTCAAGCTGCTTATGCCAAGATTAAGGCAGATGTCCAAAGTAAGTACCATGTGAGCTTGGATGAAATTAGTTCAATCGGTGTCAGTGCCATGATGCATGGGTACCTACCATTTGATAAAAACAACCAATTACTTGTTCCATTTAGAACCTGGCGGAATAACATCACTGAAGAATCCGCAGATAAATTAACTGATTTATTTGATTTTAATATTCCACAGCGATGGAGTATTGCTCACCTCTACCAAGCAATTTTAAACAAGGAACCGCATGTTAAAGATGTTGATTTTATTACAACTTTAGCTGGCTATGTTCACTGGAAACTTTCGGGTGAAAAAGTTTTAGGAATTGGGGATGCTTCAGGAGTATTTCCAATCGATGATCAAACATTAACTTATCGTCAAGACTTTATTGAAAAATTCAACTCATTACCAGAAGTTGAACAATACCCATGGCAACTTAAGAATATTTTGCCCGCAGTCCTGGTAGCTGGACGCGATGCAGGTCACTTAACTGCTGATGGAGCAAAATTACTTGATCCAAGTGGAACTTTACAAGCCGGTAGTTTGATGGCACCTCCAGAAGGGGATGCAGGAACTGGAATGGTTGGAACTAACAGTGTTCGAAAACGGACAGGAAATATTTCAGTTGGAACTTCAGCCTTCTCAATGAATGTGTTGGATGCTCCATTAAAGAAACTCCACCGTGATATTGATATTGTTACTACGCCAACCGGTGATCCAGTAGCCATGGTTCATATCAATAATTGTTCCTCAGATATCAACGCTTGGGTTGGATTATTTAGGGATTTTGCTAATGCAATTGGAGCCAAGATCGATACTAATACGCTTTACGAGACCCTATTTGATTCAACGGTTCATTCCGACCCAGATGCTGGTGGATTGATTAATTATAGTTATCTTTCTGGTGAAAATATTACCAAGATTCAAGAAGGCCGTCCCTTATTTGTCCGTACTCCAAATAGTAAGATGAACCTCGCCAACTTCTTCCTTACTCAACTCTATGCAGCATTTGCGCCATTGAAGATTGGGATGGATATCTTACTAAATGAAGAACACGTTCAAACCGATGTCATGGTTGCGCAAGGAGGACTCTTCGGGACACCAGTTATTGGGCAACAAGTTTTGGCGAATGCCTTAAATATCCCAATTACAATCATGAATACTGCCAGTGAAGGTGGACCATGGGGAATGGCAGTCCTTGCTAAGTATGCTGAGACTTACGGAAAAGAATCCCTAGCAGATTACCTTGACGAAAAAGTCTTTAAGAATCCAGAAAGTATGACTCTTACACCAGAATCTGCTGGCGTAAAAGGATATGAAAGCTTTATTACTCGTTACCAAGCAGGCTTACCTGTTGAAGCATTAGCTGGTGATGACATTAAAGAACGTGAAGAGAAAGGGAGTAAATAGTACATGTTAGAAGATTTAAAGAAAGAAGTTTATGAAGCAAATATGCGGCTTCCTAAACTAGGCCTTGTTTCCTTTACATGGGGCAATGTTTCAGGGATTGACCGTGAAAAAGGATTGTTTGTTATTAAACCTTCTGGAGTTCCATATGAAGAGATGAAGCCGGAAGACATGGTTGTTGTCAACTTGGATGGTGAGGTAGTCGAGGGTGACTTGAATCCATCCAGTGATACTCCTACTCACACTTACCTTTATAATCACTTCCCAAAGATTGGTGGAGTCGTTCATACTCATTCCCCATGGGCAGTAGCATTTGCAGCTGCACGGATGGATGTTCCAGCGATGAATACCACTCACGCTGATACTTTCTATACTGATGTCCCAGCCGCTGATGCTTTGACGAAGGAAGAAATTGAAGAAGACTATGAAGGTAATACAGGAAAGGTAATCGTTCGTTCATTCAAGGAACGTGGCTTGGACTATGAAGCAACCCCAGCGGCATTAGTAATGCAACATGGTCCATTTACCTGGGGGCCGACACCTGACAAAGCAGTTTATAATGCCAAGGTGTTAGAAGTTGTGGCAGAAGAAGATTATCATGCAATGCAATTAACGCACCAAGACCTTCACTTACCACAATACTTATTGGACAAACACTATTACCGCAAGCATGGTGCGAATGCATATTATGGACAAAATAATGCGCATTCAAAAGATCATGCAGCTCACGCTTAATTAATTTGGTAGCTACATTTAAAAACTTTTTAGGATAAAAGGAGTGTAATCTCATGGATATTAAGAATTACGAATTTTGGTTTGTTACTGGTAGTCAATTCCTTTACGGTGAAGAACAATTAAAGTCAGTTGCTGCTGACGCTGAAGACATTGTTAATAAGTTAAACGAAAGTGGTAAATTGCCTTACAAGGTTGTCTTCAAGGGTGTTATGACAACTGCTGAAGGAATCACTAAGTTTATGAAGGAAGCTAACTACAATGACAACGTTGCCGGTGTTATGACATGGATGCATACCTTCTCACCAGCAAAGAACTGGATTCGGGGAACTAAGCTTTTGCAAAAGCCACTACTTCACTTAGCAACTCAATACTTGAACAAGATCCCATATGACACCATTGACTTTGATTACATGAACTTAAACCAATCAGCTCATGGTGACCGTGAATATGCTTACATTAATGCTCGTTTACAAAAGCATAACAAGATTGTTTACGGCTTCTGGGGTGATGAAGAAGTTCAAGAAGAAATCGCTGACTGGCAAAATGTTGCGGTTGCTTATAACGAAAGCTTTAACATTAAGATTGTTCGTTTTGGTGATACAATGCGGAACGTTGCCGTTACTGAAGGTGACAAAGTTGAAGCTCAAATGTTCCTTGGCTGGACTGTTGACTACTGGCCAGTAAGTGACTTGGTTGAATATGTAAATGGTATCAGTGAAGAAGAAATTGATGCTGCTTACAAGGACTTAGCAAGTCGTTACGAAATGGTCCAAGGTGACAATACTAAGGAACACTATGAACACTCAGTTCGTTACCAACTTTGTGAATACCTTGGCTTGAAGAAGTTTATGGATGAAAAAGGCTACACTGGCTTTACCACTAACTTTGAAGACTTGCATGGTCTTGAAGAATTACCTGGGTTAGCTGCTCAATTATTGATGCGTGATGGCTACGGCTTTGGTGCTGAAGGTGATTGGAAGTCAGCCGGAATGGATCGCTTATTGAAGATTGCTGCTGATAATGTTGCTACTGCCTTTATGGAAGACTACACATTAGATCTTCGTCCAGGTCACCAAGCAATTCTTGGTTCACACATGCTTGAAGTTGACCCGACAATTGCTTCGGATAAGCCACGGGTTGAAGTTCACCCATTAGACATTGGTGGTAAAGATGACCCAGCACGGTTAGTATTTACTGGTCGTGAAGGTAAGGCTGTCGATGTTACCCTTTCATACTTCAACGATGGTTACAAGGTTATTGGTTACTCAGTTGATTGTCATAAGCCAGAAGCTGAAACGCCTCATCTTCCAGTTGCTAAGCAATTATGGACACCAACTGTTGGCTTAAAGGAAGGTGCTGAACGCTGGATGCATGCTGGTGGTGGTCACCACACAATCTTGAGTTTCAGTTTGAAACCACAACAAATTAAAGATCTTTTCGGAATGTTAGATGTTAAAGTTGATTTTATTGAATAGTTAATTTTAATTGAAAATCTGTAAAATGGTTCTACTCGGCAAACCTCGAGACGAGTAGAACCATTTTTTATCCGGAGATGGAAAAATGAAAACTGAAAAAGAGAAAATGCTAGCAGGGGAAGTTTTTAACGTTTACGATCCCGAATTAGTTAAAGAGCGCCAATATGCCCGTCAATTAGTTGAGCGCTTTAATGCTCTTGGCGAGATGAACCCGACTGCAAGCAATACTGTGATTCGTCAATTATTTGGACACGTTGGCGAAAAGTGTGAGGTTCATTCGCAATTCAAGTGTGATTATGGTTATAACATTTATGTAGATGACGATTTTTTCGCTAATTATGATTGTGTCATGCTTGATGTCAGTCCAATTCGAATTGGGAAGCATTGTTTATTGGGACCGCGAGTGCAGATTTATACTGTCAATCATCCCCTGGACCCACGATTACGACGCAATGGAGCTTACGGCCAAAGTAAGGATGTTACCATTGGGGATGATGCGTGGATTGGTGGCGGGGCAATTATTTGTCCAGGTGTAACTTTGGGTAATAATGTAATTGTTGGTGCTGGAAGTGTAGTGACAAAGTCGTTTGGTGATAATGTTGTTATTGCCGGCAATCCAGCACGAATCATTAAAAAGAATCCATATGTAGAATAATTGATTATTTCCCGGGTTATTTTTAACGCAAAAAGGGAACTAAGATATGGCCATGTGACGGCCGTTATCTTGGTTCCCTTTATCATTCTTAATATTTAAGGTTATATTCGTAAACTAGTGCTGGTTCTTTACCTACGCGTGTAAAGTTATTTAAGTTATTAATAGCAGTCATTTCCTCGTCGCTTAATGTGAAGTCATAGATGTTAATATTTTGCTTGATTCGCGCTTCATGAACTGACTTTGGAATGAAGGCGACCCCGCTTTGCAAATGCCAGCGGAGGACAACTTGGGCGGCAGACTTATGATGGTTAGCAGCGATCTTATTGAGGGTTGGATTGTCGAGGATGGTTCCACGCCCAAGCGGACTCCACGCCTGAGTAATAATATCATGTTCCTTATCGTATTGGAGCAAGGGTTGTTGATTTAGATGAGGATGACGTTCGATTTGATTGATGACGGGCATCTCATGTGCTTGGGTAGCAAGATACTGAAGGTGAATCATTTGGTAATTGCTAACACCGATTGAACGAGTCAGACCTTCCTTTTTTAATTCTTCAAGGGCTGCCCAAGTATCAAAGAAAGCGCGCTCAATTGGCCAATGAATAAGTAAAAGGTTAACATAATCGAGTTTCAACTTTTGGAGGGAGTCCTTAACAGAGTCAATCGTTTGCTTAAACCCTTGATTAGGTTCAGATACTTTTGTGGTAATGAAAAGTTCCTCACGGGGTAAACCAAGCTCCTGTAAAGCATTTCCAACCTCTGCTTCGTTTTTATATAATTGCGCGGTATCAAAAAGACGATAGCCAGCATCATAGGCATACTTTATCGCGGAGGTAATCGTACTTTGATCAGTAATTTTATATAAGCCAAATCCTTCTTGAGGCATTGATTGACCATCAGCAAGTAATAATTGTTTTACATCGTTATTCATTGGAATTCTCCTTTGTAATAAGCGGAGCAGTAGATTGTCCCTTAATTATCGTTGGGGGATAAACTTTTGAAGTGACTTCTTCGCCTGCAATCATTTTTAAGATCATTTTCCCAGCATCTTCACCTAGTTGACGTTTGGGGTGATTAGCTGTAGTAAGGCTAGGGGAGATAATTTGCGCCATTTCATAGTTATCAAAACCTATTACTGAAATATCAGTCGGCACTTGTTTCCCCTGTTTCTGAAGATGACTAATAACTCTTGTTGCAAGGCGGTCATTATAGCAGGCAATCGCCGTAATATCATTATTACTATTAAGCATCATATCGACTTTTTTGATAATATCTTCATAGTCTTCGCTTGATTGATACATAATAACATTTGATTTAGTGGTGGGGATGTTGTTATCTTGATAGGCTTTGATCATCCCAGCCATGCGGTCAACGCCTTGTTGATCATCTATTTGGAATACTCCTAAAATATTAGTATGTCCGAGGCTAAAGAGGTATTTCACTAATTCCTCCTCTGCTTCCCGATCTTTTGTCAGTAAAGAAGGAAAATCGAAGCCAGGATAAGTGGAGTGAAATAGGATTGTTGGAATTTTATATTTCTGGACTTGACGATAAAGATCTAAGTTAGGATTAGGCATGGCGCTTTCAGTCGGCTCAATAATTAACCCAGCAATTTGAAGATCCAACATATTTAAGATTGTTTGGCGTTCGCGTTTATGGTCATTAAGCGTATTTCCGACAATCATTGAGTAACCTTGTTCTGTTACCACACTATCAATTCCAGAAATGATTGGAGGGAAGATATAGTCAGCCATATGAGTGCTGATTACCCCAATGATTTTATTCTTTTCACTTTTTGTCCAATCGCGTTGCCAGTCTTGAACAAACATTCCACCACCTTGAATACGGTAAATATAATGTTCGTTTTCAAGATCGCCAACAGCGCGACGAATTGTATAACGTGATACATTAAAACGTTTCATTAAGGCACTTTCAGTTGGCAATTTTTCATTGATTTTATATTTTCCATCGATAATTTCGTTTCGTAAAGTTTGCTTTACTGTTTCATATTTCACTTCCAATGCTTTGCGCTCCTATCTTAATAAAATTAGTTTTGAATATATAAAAAATGCTCCATATAATTAGCAACCCGCTAACGCTTATGAAGCATTTGATTGATTTTATCTTGATATTTAGAACCGACGCTTCTTTGGATTTTCGATTGGTTTGTTATCCAAATCGGTCCGTACTACTAGAACGTCACAAATTGCTGTTCGAGTAACAAATTCGGTAACAGAACCGATCAAAATTCGTTCAACAGCGTTTAGCCCAGTAGCACCAATCATGATGAGGTCAGCACCCATTTCCTTTGGCATGTCCCGAGCAATAATTGTCTTTGGAGCACCATATTCAATGGAGTAACTAGCATTTTCAACACCGTGCTCTTTAGCATAGTCGATGTACTTGTCTAAAGTTTTCTTTGCAGTTTCTGTAACTTGTTCAACCATTGAAGTATCGAAACTGGAAATGTTTTGGAATGCACGTGTGTCAACAACGTGAAGTAAACGTAACTCAGTGTCTGCACCATTACGTTTTGCTACAGCAACAGCTTTCTTAAAAGCCAATTCAGCTTCTTTAGAACCGTCAACAGGAACTAAAATGTGTTTGTATTCTTGTGCCATAATTGTAGTGCCCTCCTGAAATCTTTATATTGTATACTTATTATACACTTTTTCACTATTGAGCGTAAAGCGCCTACGAAACATTACTTGCGATGATTTATACGAAAATCAGCAGTGATTGCGAAAGCCATTAATGTTTCGCTGACACAGCCGATGATTACCATAATAACGAGGAATCCGGTATTGTTTGTCCATCCGGAAATGATGCTTAGAATACCGACGATGGTCATCACAATTCCCCAATTTTTTAATTGTGGAGCTAGATATTTGCTTTTAGTAGGGTCAAAAACAAGAAATGGCTTATGGATGTGAGTTAAGAGAAAGATTCCTTCAAAAAGAGCAATCAAACCAAACAGGGTCATTAGAAGTGGTAACAACATAAAAATCTATCCTATCTATAATGAAATTAAAATGAGGGTGAGAAAAAGCAAAAATCTTTCTCACCCTCACTAAATATGTACGAAAACTCCGTTGGTGCCGTTAATTGTCATTCAGTGTTGACCTGTGTTTGAGACAGGTGGGACACGGCTGCCTAATATTCAACTACCAAGTGTAAAGGCATGTTGTCCAAAAGGCAATACACTAGTCCCAAAGTAATAAGACTGTAAGGCAAACCTGCGTTTAGACAACGCGTACACTACAGAATTTTCACTTTTATAATAGCATTTTTAAGTGGTTGGTGCAATTATTTGCTCGGATGATGTTTACCCCGTAAAGTATGTTGCTGGGCCTTCCGTAATTGCCAATATTGGCGGCCTAAACTGGCTTCAAAACGACCATTATTTTTGGGTTGGTAGTATTGGGCATCTTTGATTCGATCGGGCAAGTATTGTTGAGCTACCCAATCTTGGGGATGGTCATGGGGGTAATCATAATCTATCCCATGACCTAACTTAGCAGCTCCTTTATAATGGGCATCTTTAAGGTGAGCTGGAACGTCACCAAAGCCACCTTGGCGCACCTGAGCAAGAGCTTCGTCAATTGCATTAATTCCTGAATTGGATTTTGGTGACAGGCATAATTCGATAACAGCATCTGCTAAGGGAATTCGTGCTTCTGGGAAGCCCACTCGTTCTGCAGTTTGAACTGCCGTAACAGCTCGTTGCACAGCAGGCATATTCGCAAGCCCAATATCTTCATAGGCCGTCACCATTAAACGTCGTGCGATGATAGGAAGATCACCAGCTTCAATTAAACGAGCAAGATAGTGGAGGGCCGCATCAGTATCTGACCCGCGAATAGATTTTTGAAAGGCCGAGATGACATCATAATGAGCATCGCCATCTTTGTCAGCGGATAACGCCTTTTTCTGGACGCTTTCCTCAATAATCGGTAGCGTAAGATGAATTTTCCCATCTTCACTTGGATCAGTTGATTTGGCAGCAAGTTCTAATCCATTTAAGGCACTTCGAAGATCACCATTGGTCGCTGCTACTAGTTGGTCCTCGGCGTTTTCTTCCAGGACTAATGGTAAATTGCCCAGACCACGTTCTTTATCAACTAATGCATGCTGGATAGCGGTCTTCATTTCAGCAGTTGAAAGCGGGTGAACTGGAAAAATTTGCGTCCGACTGCGGATAGCGGGATTAATACTAATATATGGATTTTCTGTTGTCGCCCCGATGAGGATAATTCGTCCGTTTTCGAGGTGCGGAAGAAGAAAATCTTGTTTTACTTTATCTAACCGATGGATTTCATCGAGTAGTAAGATCACCGTTCCGCTCATCTTAGCTTCTTCTGCGACGATTTGTAAATCCTTTTTTGTATCGGTTGCCGCGTTTAGTTTTCGAAAAGCATATTTAGTTGAACCAGCAATCGCACTGGCAATGCTGGTCTTACCAGTTCCAGGAGGACCGTATAGAATCATCGAAGAAAGCATTTTTGCTTTAACCATGCGTGAGATGATCTTACCTGGTCCGACAAGGTGTTGTTGGCCGACCACTTCATCTAATGTCCGTGGCCGCATTCGATAAGCAAGTGGTTGTTGCATATATTAGCCACGATCCTTTCTATGGAAGAGGTGGTGGAAAAAGCTTTGGTGTTGATCATTGGTTTTTTCAGTCGTACTATTATTTGAATTTACCAGATTAGGATATCGCTTTTTGACGTCGACTGGTGATTGGTAAACAGCTGTTTTTGCCGCCACGACAACTGCTAATGAATCCAGGTCAGTTTTATATTCTGGATCAGTTTTTAATGTAAACTGGGCATTATCTTTAGCAGCAGTTTGAATGTATGGATGAATTTCGTCGTGAGGGAGATTACCGTTGATAAAAACAAGGTTACCAATTCCACGATCTAACTCGGCAGTTAATGCCTTTGTCCAATCTTGTTCCTGTAGTTCTTGAACACTAATTGTTAGACAGACGCGTTCACGGAATGTTCCGAGGTATTTTCGCTGTTCATCGGGCTTGATTTTTGGTGTACCGTAAACAGCATTGTCAATTCGCTGTTGAGCAGCACTTTTTTCTTGTTCAGACATATTGAACGCCTCCTTATCATGCAATTGTAACACGAAATGCAGAAAACTATATTTCTTGATAATATTATAATTTTTGTTATATCATGACTATGAAGAAACATAAAGTAGGCTAACATATAAGGGAAGTGATTATTATGTTTAGTGCAGTATTTTGGGTTTTAGCATTTTGGTTTATTGTCAATCTAGTCTGGACAATAGCGCGTCTTAATAATCGGATGATGTCAAGAACGTTTGCCTGGATAAATGTAGTGGCAGTAGTAATTGGCTTTTGGACATTTTATGCTGCCAGCAATGGCGGGGGCGGAATTGCTCCTTGGTTTCGGTTGATGAATTGGACTAACATTGTTCTTGCCATTTTTCAATTTTATAATGGATACTGTCCACATCAATATGGTAAAAAATCATAGCTCTAATTAAAAAGGCGAGGTTGGAAGAATTCTTCTTCCGGCCTCGCCTTTGATGTTTTATTTTACAATTTCACAGAATTCGATTGTTTCACTGTTAGGGCCTTCAATGTTGAAGAACTTAATTCCCTTATCCCAGAAGTCAAGGTGTTGAACTTCATTGTCCTTTAGTTTAAAACCTTCAGCTTTAGCAGCCTTGAAAGCCGCGTCCACATCGCTAGTATTAAGGGAAATGTGGTTAATAGCGCCCGTTTCGTGAACGGCACCGTCGCCAGTCCAGATTTCTAAAGTGAGGTGGCCATATTGCATGAAAACAACTTCATTTCCCTGGTCATCAGTATCAAATTCACCAAGCTTCTTGAAACCAAGCTTTTCCCAAAAAGCAATTGTTTTTGCCATATCATCGGTTGGAATCCCAATGTGTTGTACATCGTCAAAGTAACCTGCTAAACTCTTGTTAAATGCCATAATAAAATCACTCCTGTATAAATTTTAATTACCAATATCAAGTGCCTGGTGCTTTAATTTAGGGAAGATATAACGGTCTGCCCAACCAGTAATTGCACCTTGGAAGGCAAGGGCAAATAATGTTCCTAATCCAAAGTTGTAAATACCGCCTTGCATGAATGCAGCAATAATTGCCATAATTGTTGGTGGAATGTATGATAACCACATCGCAATTGTTGCGTTACCATGGCAATAACGGAAACGAATAATTTGGAAAAGGTCATCAGCGGGGTGTAACACGAGGTTGACACGCTGATAAATTGAAATGGCGGTTCCGATGAAAGCAACTCCTAAGAAGTTAATGAAAACATATAGGATAATCATCGGTAAGGTAGTGGCGTCCGGCATAATTCGGTTAAAGATGTCAGAGAACCACTGGATAAAAATAGAAAATGGCAACATGAAAATAAAATTACCACCAATTCGTCGCCAGTCCCACTTATGCATCAAAATTGCGTTGAGGACAGAAGTTAACATCCCTAAGACCATGAAAGCCCAGAAAAGGGTCATTGAATTATTCCCTAAAACGGCAATCCCTAGGTTGTTTTCTGCGGCTGTCCAATAAGCGGAGCCAAGAAATTGTGGGTGGACGTGTGAACTTGTAACAAGTGTTAGGACGTTCCCCATTGAGTTAATAACAATTGACAGTGCAAAGTATGCCCAACTAGCAGTTAATGAAATTGTTCGCTCGGCAACTTGACCTTGTACTGGAACTTTTTCTTGTTCCATTTATATTCTCCCTTCCAACTTGACCAATCATTTGGTGAAGTTATTCACTTTCTCTCTACGATGAATTAATTTACAACCATCAAAAAAGCTTGTCAAGCGCTTCACAAGCTGAAATAACGGGATTTATCCTATACCAAAATTATTGAAACGATTTACTGAAAGCGCAAACATTAAGTGGGCATAGGAAACATAAATCTAATTAGACCAATTAGCTGAAAAAGCTTACAAAAAAATTTTGAAAGGATGAGATATGTGAAAATAATCATTTCTCCAGCACGAACAATGCAAGTTGATACTGACTCCTTACTTTACAAAGATTTGCCGGAATTTCTTCAGCAGACAAAAGACATTTTAGGGTGGATGAGGAGTTTATCTTATGATGAGTTACACAAAGTATGGGGGAATTGCAGCTCGCGTTTAGCGATGAAAAATTATCAATGGCTCCAACAAATGGATCTTCAACGAAAGCTGACGCCAGCGATTATTGCTTTTACTGGTCTGCAATATCAATATATGGCGCCAAGTGTTTTCTCGGAGGATGGGCTGAAATACGTTCAAGACAATTTACGGATATTATCAGGATTTTATGGTATTTTACGGCCGTTTGATGGAATAATACCTTATCGCTTAGGGATGGGTGACATGGCGCCAGTGAATGGATATAAGAATCTTTATGACTTTTGGGGAGAACAACTTTATCATGAACTCTATAAGAATAATGATTTAGTAATTAGCTTAGCCTCGGTCGAATACGAAAAGGCAATTACTCCTTATCTACAAACGCAAGATCGATTTATTAAATGTATTTTTGGCGAAGAAATAAATGGAAAGATAAAACAAAAAGCAACATTAGCTAAAATGGCTCGTGGGAACATGGTGCGATATTTAGCAGAAAACCAAATTCAAACGATTGAAGGCGTCAAGCAGTTTAATATCGGCGGTTACCGTTTTCGGGAAGATCTGTCTACTGATGAAAAATTAGTTTTCGAACTGGTAAAGTAAAAGTAATCATATTATTTGCCAATCTTTTTGAATTGTCTTATAAAAGAATTGTATACAAAACTATCCACATTGCACTGATTCTATTAAATTTTTAATGATAGAAGGGAGCCAAATTATGGTAGGCGATTCTTTAAATAAGACAGGTGCCAATTTATTAATCAAGGCCTTGCAAGAGAATAATATTAACCGAATGTATGGAATAGTTGGAATCCCGGTAACCGATTTAGCGCGGCTCGCTGAATTACGCGGAATGAAATATTATGGTTTTCGCCGTGAAGATTCAGCAGTTAATGCCGCTGCGGCAACTGGTTACTTAACGCAAAAACCTGGCGTTGCATTAACTGTTTCAGCACCCGGTTTTTTGAATGGATTAACAGCTTTAGCTCAAGCTACTAAGAATTGTTTTCCGTTGATTATGATTTCAGGTTCGTCTGAACGCCATATTATTGACTTATCACAGGGCGATTATGAAGGCCTCGACCAATATAATGCGGCAAAACCCTTCTGCAAAAAAGCTTATCGGGTTGATCGAGCAGAAGATATGGGATTAGCTGTTGCAAGAGCCATTCGGACAGCAGTTTCAGGCCGCCCTGGTGGTGTTTATCTTGATATCCCAGCTGACACAATTGTTCAAGAAGATGATGCTGATCAATCTAGTTTGGGTGTTTATAAGTTAGTTGATCCTGCCCCTAAACAGGTACCTAATGATGAAGCAATATCACGAGCGGTTGATTTAATCAAGAATGCCAAAAAGCCCCTTATTATTTTAGGAAAAGGGGCTGCCTATGATCGGACCGAAAAACAAGTGCAACAATTAGTAGCTGAAACGAATATTCCATTTTTGCCAATGTCGATGGCAAAAGGGCTAATTCCAGATGATAGTCCTCATTCTGCTGCAGCGGCTCGTTCTCTTTCACTGCGAAATGCTGACGTAGTAATTGTAATTGGTGCCCGTTTAAACTGGATGCTTTCATATGGGGATGCACCACAATTTAACCCGCATGCAAAATTTGTTCAGCTAGACATCGATGCCACGCAGTTTGATTCCTCACAGCCAATTAGTGCCCCGCTCCAAGGAGACCTTAAGTCGATTTTAGATAAATTGGTTCCAGCACTATTGGCAACTGGATATCAAGCGCCCGAAGAATGGTTAGAGCAAATTGCACAAGATACTGAGAAAAATGACAAAAAATTCGCGCAACGAATTGCTAATGGTAAAGTAGCACAAAATTTTGGCTATTATGGAGCAATTGCGCCTATTGCTGAATACTTCCAACAACATCCAGATACCTATCTAGTCAGTGAGGGGGCTAATACGCTTGACATTGGACGAGATATGATTGGAATGCAACTCCCCCGTCATCGACTCGACACAGGAACTTGGGGCGTCATGGGTGTTGGCCTTGGTTATGCAATTGCGGCAGCAGTTGAAACAGGAAAACATGTTGTTGCGCTTGATGGCGATAGTGCATTTGGTTTTGATGGGATGGAGATTGAAACGATTTGTCGATATAAGTTGCCGATTACGGTCGTTATTATCAATAATGGCGGAATATATAACGGAATCGGCCAAGTTGTTCCTAATCAACTTGGGCCAACTACTCTTGATCCAACTGCCAGGTATGATTTAATGGCTAAGGCCTTTGGTGGTGATAATTATTTTGTAAGTGATTACGATGAGATGAAAAATGTTTTTGCAAGAGCTGTTGACTCGGGGCGACCAAATATTATTAATGTTCAAATTGCACCATCGATGGGAAAAGAATCTGGCCATATTGGGAATCTAAATCCAAAGCTTAATTTACAACCACTTGAAGAAAATGAGAGGAGCCATCATAATGACTGAACAAAGTGAAAATGCACCATTAAAAGGAATTAAAGTTGTTGACTGGACGCAGGTTCAATCGGGGCCTTCTTGTACTCAGCTTTTAGCATGGCTAGGAGCGGATGTGATTAAAATTGAACGGACTAATACCGGCGACCCAACTCGTAATGAACTGCTTGATATTAAAGATTCATGGAGTCTTTATTATTTACAATTAAACGCAAACAAAAAATCATTAACTCTTGATATTAAAACTCCAGAAGGTCAAAAAATAATGTATGACTTACTCAAGAAGGCTGATGTCTTTGTGGAGAATATCAGGCCTGGTGCGGCGACTAGAGCAGGCTTTGGCTGGAAAAAAGTACACGAATTAAATCCACGTTTAATCATGGCCTCGTTAAAAGGGTTTAATAAGGGATCACGTTTTGCCAATGTAAAAGCCTTTGAACCGGTTGCGCAATCTGCTGGTGGTGCGGCTTCGGCAACGGGATGGAATGAAGGAGATGCAAATATCCCAACGCAGTCAGCAGCGGCATTAGGAGATTCTAACTCTGGAATGCATTTAACGATTGCAATTTTAGCTGCTTTGCTACAACGAGAGCATACTGGTAAAGGGAGCTATGTTTATCAATCAATGCAGGATGCGGTTATTAACCTTTGTCGGATTAAATTGCGGGATCAATTGATGTTAGACAATCTCGGCGCATTGCCATTCTATGCAGTCTATCCTAACTATAAATGGGGAAAAGCAATTCCTAGGTCCGAAAATAGTGAAGGTGGGCAAGTGATTGGCTGGACTTATAAGGCAAAAGGTTGGGAAACGGATCCTAATGCCTATGTTTATATTAATGTCTTTAGACCTAGTTGAGTGCGCGAGCAGAGCGAGTGCACGAAACAAAAAACCACCTGCTATGCGGGTGGGCGATAAAAATTATATAAAAAAGGCCTCTTTTGCCTTAAGATGTAGGTGTTCAAGCCAAAGTCAATAAGGGAAAAGAGGTTATATAAATATGGCTAATAAATTAAATAGCTTAGCCCATACGAAGTGGTTATGTAAGTATCACATCGTATTCATACCAAAGTATAGACGTAAAGCGATCTTCAATCAATACCGAAGAGACCTGAGAGATTATATTCGTTTGTTGTGCAAATATAAGGGAGTAGAAATAATTGAAGGTCATATGATGCCAGATCATGTGCACTTGTTAGTAAGTATTCCGCCGAAACTAAGTGTCTCGCAGTTTATGGGATACTTAAAAGGGAAAAGTGCATTAATGATGTTTGATCGACATGCAAACTTAAAATACAAATATGGGAACCGACATTTTTGGGCTGAAGGCTACTATGTGAGTACAGTTGGATTAAATGAATCCACGATAAAGAAGTATATCCGAGATCAAGAGAAACATGATATAGCAATGGATAAGCTAACAAGTGTGGAATATTCGGACCCTTTTAAGGGTAAGTGAGGTAGTATAAACACCGCTTAAAGCGGTGGCAAAGTAGTCAGAGCATTTTGGCTTGAGCAAAGCGAAAGCCAGCGCCTTGAGACGCCGGCTTTTATTATCGGCTTATAGCCGATGTGCAAACCACCCGTTTGACGGGTGGTTATGATTGTTATTCAAAATAAAAACAAAAGCTGGGAGACAATTGCTAATACGATGGGTCATCCTGAATGGGCTACTGATGAACGATTTAAGGATTGGGAACATCGCCAGCTCCATAAACAAGAAATTTACCCATTGATTGAATCATATACCAAGAATTACGATAAGTATGAGTTAACTAAAAAACTCGGAGCGGCTGGTATACCAGTCGGCCCGGTTTTAGATTGGCATGAACTCGAAAATGATCCAGATTTAAATGAAGATGGTACCCTAGTTAAGATTAATCAGGGAGGAAATCGCGGCGAATTTAAGACGGTGGGGATGCCGTTTACGATGTCAAACTATAAACCAACCTATAAGCGAGCCCCAGATCTTGGTGAAAATAATAAGGAGATTCTATCTTCGCTTGGTTATGATCCGGAACAAATTGAAGAATTAGTAGCTAAGGGCGTAATCTCAAAAGTAGAAAAACCTCATAATCCGCGGACAAAAGTTATTAAGGATTAACTATGGTTTATGCTGATAAAAGAAAAGAGATCGGAAAATTGAATTTTTCGGTCTCTTTTACATGTGCGCCCGGCATGGGTATTAGCTAGGCGGTGAGAGTCCGCTATGGGCCGTAGTAGTCGGAACCATGAGCTGAGGACAAGGGTGTCCACTGTGAGGTGGAATCTGAAGGAAGTCTAAGGCAAAGTACTGCACCGATGAACAAGAAGTAGCTATAAGGCTGGAACTAACTGGATAAGACTGCATGACAAGTTAAAGTCCAACACTACTCGAAGTTACTTTCAGTAAAGCTACCGGTGACATGGTACGAAAGTTAATATCCTTACCCGGGGAGATCTGGCCTACACGTTTCCGACAAGAGGAATAAGTTTAATTTCCACAGAAACAAGCGGTGCAGTGATGTAGCGTTGAGTAAGCCAGAAGTCAGCCGAGGTCATAGTAGTCTGAGTAATCAGATGAAGGACTGAACGACAATAACTTGTAACTTATATCGGAGGTGTAATCAGGTGCGACAATCGCAGAAAACAGAACAACAAGCTGACCGCTTGTCGAGGATAGGTTTGGAAAACCGAAAGTACACAAGGGCGCGTAGTACCGATTATGGTGAAGGTAAAGGTATGAGTGTCACTATCCAAGACTTAGTCTTGGACCGCAATAACCTTAATCAGGCTTATTTGCGAGTTAAGAGAAATAAAGGGGCAGCAGGCATTGACGATATGACAGTCAATGACCTTCTGCCATATCTCAGAGAAAATAAGACGGAATTGATCGCTAGTTTGCGTGAGGGCAAGTATAAACCAGCACCAGTCAAACGGGTAGAAATTCCGAAGCCTAATGGTGGAGTAAGAAAACTCGGAATACCAACAGTGGTGGACCGAATGGTTCAACAAGCTGTGGCCCAAATTCTTACACCTATCTTTGAGCGTGTTTTCTCTGATAATAGTTTTGGCTTCCGCCCTCACCGTGGGGCTCACGACGCTATTGCAAAAGTAGTAGATCTTTATAATCAAGGTTATCGAAGAGTTGTCGACTTAGACCTAAAAGCCTATTTTGATAATGTTAATCATGACTTGATGATTAAGTATCTTCAACAATATATTGATGACCCATGGACACTAAGGCTCATTCGTAAGTTTCTAACTAGCGGAGTCTTAGACCATGGGCTTTTCGCTAAGAGTGAAAAAGGAACCCCACAAGGAGGGCCATTGTCACCAATACTGGCGAATATCTATCTAAATGAGTTGGATAAAGAGTTGACTAGACGTGGTCACCACTTTGTGCGCTATGCGGATGATTGTAACATTTATGTTAAAAGTCAACGAGCCGGAGAACGAGTAATGCGAAGCATTACCCAGTTTCTTGAAAAGCGATTGAAAGTTAAAGTGAACCCAGATAAAACCAAAGTCGGTAGCCCGCTACGGTTAAAGTTTCTTGGCTTTTCGTTGGGTGTAGACCACAATGGAGCCTACGCCCGTCCAGCAAAACAATCGCAACAACGAGTAAAGAAAGCATTGAGGTTATTAACTAAACGTAATCGTGGAATATCTCTGACAAGAATGTTTGAAGAAATTCAGCGAAAAATGCGTGGATGGCTTCAGTACTACTCAATTGGGAAACTAACTGACTTTATTCAACGCCTTGACAAGTGGTTGAGGGCCCGAATAAGACAGTATATCTGGAAGCAATGGAAGAAGCTTAAAACTAAGGTAACTAACTTACAGAAGCTGGGGCTGTCCCAGCGTGATGCATACGTCTTCGCTAGTACCCGCAAGGGCTACTGGCGAACTGCACACAGTAAGACCTTGAGCTATTCTCTAACAAATAGAAAACTGGAACAACTCGGACTTATGAATATGTCCAAGACGCTCCAGTCAATTCAAAGTGATTAAGTTGTCGAACCGCCGTATACGGAACCGTACGTACGGTGGTGTGAGAGGTCGATAATTGAACTAATCAATTATCTCCTACTCGATCTTTAAAGCTATCTTAGTCTTCTGTATTGTTCGCTTTTTGCGGATGTTTATATTAGTTTCTAGGTTGTTTTAGAATTATTTGTGGTATAAAACGAATATTAGTGTTGAAAACCCGACGATTATATGCAATAATCACACTATCATATTTATTTGGGGTGTGTATTTTGGAAGAAACACGAACAATCGACTTTTTCGACCGAACTTTTCATTTGTCAGAGAATAATACGAACATTAAGCAAGAATGTTTAGCTGGATTGACGACTTTTGTTTCAATGGCCTATATTCTTTTTGTTAATCCAAGCGTTTTAGGGGTAGCCGGAATGGATAAAGGGGCGGTTTTTACTGCAACTGCTTTATCAGCAATTATTGGCTGCTTTTTGATGGGAATTTTGGCTAATTATCCAATTGCGATTGCTCCAGGATTAGGTGATAATGCTTTCTTTACTTATTCGGTTGTATTGGCAATGGGAATTCCGTGGCAAAAGGCAATGGCTGGTGTTTTTGTTGCCTCTGTCTTGTTTACGATCTTGTCTTTCCTTAAAGTGCGGGAGATTGTAATTAATGCTATTCCTAAAGATTTGAAATACGCAATGGCTGCGGGAATAGGAATATTTATCTCCTTTGTTGGTTTGCAGGGTGGTGGAATCATTGTTTCAAGTAAATCATCATTAGTTGAATTAGGATCGCTGACGGTTCCTACAACCTGGATTACAATTTTTGGAATTTTCTTGATTGCAATTTTAATGGTCAAAAAGGTTCCAGGGGCAATTTTTATCGGCTTAGTTGCAACAACGCTTCTTGGTTTATTAACAGGATTGGTTAAGATGCCGGATCATTTAATTTCAATGGCTCCTAGCTTAGAACCGACTTTTGGAGTAGGGATTAAGTTCTTGCCAACAATGACTGATCCGAAGATGTGGGCTGTTGTCTTAATCTTCTTATTGGTAGCTTTCTTTGACACTGCTGGAACCTTAGTTGGGTTAGCTCAAGAAGCAGGATTAATGAAAGATAATAAAATGCCCCGGATTGGTCGGGCTTTAATGGCCGATTCGCTTTCGATGTTAGGAGGGGCGGTAATGGGAACAACCCCAACTTCTGCATATGTTGAATCTTCAGCTGGTATTGCGGTTGGTGGGAAAACTGGTCTGACTGCGATTGTAACAGGAACGCTTTTTATTTTAAGTATGGCTTTTTCTCCTTTACTTGAAGTTGTTACTACTCAAGTGACCGCCGCCGCTTTAATTGTGGTCGGAGTATTGATGGTTTCCGCCTTGAAAGATATCGAATGGGATAAATTTGAAATTGCACTACCGTCATTCTTGGTTGCTATTGGAATTCCGCTAACTTATAACATTTCTTATGGGATTGCATTTGGTTTTCTTACGTATCCGATCTTGATGGTTGCTGCAGGACGTCGCAAAGAAGTAAATGTTGTAATGTGGAGCATGTTTTTTGTTTTTATTGCATTGCTGTATATTTTGAATGTTTTACCGAAATAAAAAACACCCTAAGATTGTTTAAAGCTCAACAATCTTAGGGTGTTTTAATTTATGGTGATACATAAAAAAGGCATTCCCAATTCTCGGAGAATGCCTTTTTTAGAGTTGAACTAACAAGTAATACCTAGTGATTACTTGTTGTAGAATTCAACGATAAGAGCTTCATCAATATCAGCGTTCATATCTTCACGTGCTGGAATGCGGTTAAGCTTACCTTCAAGCTTGTCGGCATCAAAGTCAACGTATGAAGGACGAGAAACAACAGCTTCTACAGCGTTCTTGATGATGTCTAAGTTCTTAGACTTGTCACGAACGGCGATGATTTGACCAACCTTAACTTCGTATGATGGAATGTCAACACGCTTACCATCAACAGTGATGTGACCGTGGTTAACTAATTGACGAGCTTGACGACGAGTAGTGGCTAAACCAAGACGGTAAACCATGTTATCAAGACGACGTTCAAGCAATGCCATAAAGTTGGCACCGTGAGTACCTTCCTTAATCTTACCGGCACGAACGAAAAGGTTTGAGAATTGACGTTCAGTCATACCGTACATAAAACGTAGCTTTTGCTTTTCACGTAATTGTGTACCATATTCTGAAAGCTTACCGCGACGATCACGACCGTGGTCACCAGGAGCGTAAGCCCGACGTGCTAATTCTTTACCAGTACCTGAAAGTGAAACGCCAAGACGACGTGAAACACGCCAACTTGGACCAGTGTAACGAGACATAAATAAATTCCTCCAATAATTTTAGTTGGAGTAAAATAATCCGATTGTGAGCTTGGCATTCGTGCAGGCTGATTTGAATCTTTCACCCTAGCAGCCGGGTTACTAAAAACACCGTTAGGCACCAGTCTGTTGACGAGCTTGCCCCTCACTGCTGCATTATTTTACACAAAATCTAGTGTACAACGGTTCGTAATAATAAGTCAATCTTTTCTTTAGAAACCTCGTAACTTTTTTAGCAGAATGATGAACAATATAAAAGTTTATCAAACGTAGATGTTTTTTCATATCTTTTAAAGCACGTTCATTGTGGTATGCTATAATTTTGAATAGGATTATACGGATAATTATTGTGCAAGAGCAATAAACAATAAAAAGTAGTAGGTGGAAAAAGTGGTTTTTCAAGTATTGATTGGTATTTTAATTATTGTTGTAGCAATATTAGCTTGCGTATATTTTTATCAACGACGAGCTGTTAAACAGATCAACGACTTAATGGAAAGCGAGAAAAAGCTAGCAGATCAAAAAGTTGACCAGCAGATTAAAAATGTTGAAGAATTGCAACTAATCGGGGATGCTAAAAAGCAATTCGAAACAACTAAAAACAAATATGAAAAACAAGTGCGACCAGCAATCACGGCCTTTAATAAACGAGCTCCTCAATTGTTAGCAGATTCACGGACGAGCAAGTTGTTGACAATCAACACTCAGATTCGTGACCTGCAAGCAGATTTGGCAAAGTTAACGACAACTCTTCAACAGATCCAAAAAGACTTACAACATCTTCGTCAACAACAACATACCCATAAGCAAGCGGTCGAGCAGATTAAAAATAAATATCGTCAATTCCACCGGCAACTAAATGAGAAGAGCTTCGAATATGGAGACAGTGAAAAGCAGTTAAATAGCAGATTAAACGAATTAGAGGATCAATTCGCGCAATTTACTGATTTAACTAATAAAGGCGATATTGAGGCGGCTCAAGAAATTTTAAGCAATTTGCAATCTGAAAACGACAAATTTGAACAAGACCTTAAGAAGATTCCTCAGCTCTATAAGCCAATTGCAACCGAGTTTCCAGAACAATTATCCGAGCTAAAAAGTGGTTATGAGACACTCGTAAAACAAAATTTCCACTTTACGGAGAAAAATATTGATAAGCAAATTGAGCAACTCCAAGCTAAACTGGATCAGACGATTGATCAGCTTAACAATTTACAATTAGATGTTGTGGAACAATCTAATAAAGATCTTAGTGACCAGATTGATTACTTATACGGGGTAATGCAAAAAGAAATTGATGCTAAGAATGAAGCTATTCATTTGATTGAAGTGATGAAAGACTTTACAAAACATGCTCAACGGCAAAATGACGAACTTGGTGTAGAATTAGACCGGTTAAGTTTGAATTACACACTTACTAATCATGAACAAGAAACCGTTCGAGAACTTGGTGAACAAATTAAGGCGATTATTAAGCAGTATCGTGATGACGCAGAAGCAGTTGCCAATAAAACGGCTGTTTATAGTCAGGTGCTTGATCGACAAAAGTCTAATCAAAAGAACTTGACTGAAATTGAAAAAAGCCAAGAAAAGCTTAACGATGAAGTTGCTAAATTACAGACTGATGAGCAACGCGCCCGTCAAATGCTTCAAAAATATTCCACCCAGATTCGTACAATTCATCGACAAGTAGAACAGTTGAACCTTCCTGGCTTACCAAAGGATTACTTAGATTACTTCTTTGGTGTCAGCGATGAGATTAAAAAGTTAGCTGATGAATTGAATGAGTATAAGATCAATATGGATGAAATTACGAAGCAACTAATTATCGTCGAGTCAGACCTAGACACATTAAATGACAAGACTGATATTCTTCGTGATAGCGCGGAATTAACAGAACGATTCCAACAATATGCAAACCGGTTTAGTGATAACGAAAAGATTGCAGCAGCAGCTAAAAAATCCCAAGAACTTTTTAAGCAGTTTAACTACACGGCAAGTTTAGAGGCAATTGCGACAGTTTTAGAGGAGATTGAACCTGGTAGCTACAAACGAATTGAAGATACCTATTATCGTGAAATTGGTAAAAATTAAAAGAATTGAGAGGAAATTGGGCAAAGAATCCTGGTTTCCTCTTTTCTTATTAAATGATAGTGATAATTAATGCCTAATAGCTAATTTTCTGTTATAATATAAAACCGTTTTAAGAAGAGTCGAAATCTTCAGCAGTAGCCTATCCTATACTGTTGAAATCATAATCAGAGTAGGTTACCCATTTGTAACAACCCTGTGTATTATTTTTAGGAAGGAATTTAGTATGATCTATTTTGATAATAGTGCGACGACAAAGATACTACCGGATGTTTTGTCGACATACGAAACCGTGAGCCAAAAGATTTGGGGGAATCCAAGCAGCTTACATAATTTTGGTGAAAATGCTTGGAACCTTCAAGAACAGGCACGCCAGCAGATCGCAAAGCTATTCGGGGTTAAGCCTAGTGAGATTATTTTTACTAGTGGTGGTTCTGAAGGAGATAACTGGGTAATCAAAGGAACTGCAATGGCTAAGTACCGTTTTGGCAAACACATTATTACGACCAGTGTTGAACATGCGGCAGTAAAAAATGCATTGGAGCAACTAAAAGACTTCGGATTTGAAGTTACCTACCTCCCCGTTGATAAAGAAGGACGAATTAATCCTGCTGATGTTAAAGCTGCCATTCGTCCAGATACTATTTTAGTGTCTATCATGGCGGTTAATAATGAAATTGGAACGGTTCAGCCAATTAAAGAAGTGGGAGAAATCCTTAAAGATTATCCAAATATTCACTTTATGGTGGATGCTGTTCAGGCTATTGGTAAAGGATTAGATGACCAAGTATTTAGTGATCGCGTTGATTTTGCCACTTTTTCTGGTCATAAATTTCATGCCCCACGAGGAACTGGTTTTGTTTATGTCAAGAGTGGCCGTAAGTTAGAGCCCTTGATTGCTGGTGGTGGTCAAGAGCGAACACTACGAAATGGGACAGAAAATACACCGGGTAATGTTGCGATGGCAAAAGCAATTCGGTTAGTAAAGGAAAATGAAGCGGAATCAGTAAAACTTGAACAGGCAATCAAAGAACGGATTTACGACCATTTAAGTAAATTTGATCATGTGAAATTGATTTCTGGCCGTGATCAAGGTTTCGCTTCCCATGTACTATGCTTTGCAATTGTAGGGGTTCGGGGTGAAACGATTGTTCATGCCTTTGAAGACAAGGATATCTATATCTCAACTACTAGTGCTTGCTCGTCTAAAAAGCATTCCGAAGCCGGAACATTAGCTGCCATGAAAGTTCCAGAAGATATTGCGACAAGTGCAGTTCGGATTAGTCTTGGGGATCAAAATACCCTTGAAGAAGCTGATCAGTTTAATAAAACATTTGATGAATTATACGCTGGCTTTAAGAAAATTATTGAATAAAATCTGAAAGGAGGACATAACGTGCAATATACAGAAATCATGGTTCGTTATGGTGAGCTTTCGACAAAGGGACATAATAAAAAGTCCTTTATTGATCGTTTAGGGGTAAACGTACGAAAGGCCCTTCATAGCTTTGACCAGGTAAAGGTGCATGCCCAACGTGATCGGTTGCATGTTGAATTAAATGGAGCTGACTATGATCAAGTGATGAATCGGTTGAAGTTAGTGTTTGGGATTCAAAACTTCTCTCCATCAATTAAAGTTGATAAGACGTTTGAAGCGACTGCAGAGGCAGCAGCGCAAATGATCGCTGAACAAGTTGATAAACCAATTACCTTTAAAGTGGAAACTCGTCGATCAGATCACCAATTTGCAATTGATACCTTTGAAATGAACAACAAGCTAGGGGGATACCTCTTAGATAAGTTTCCTGATAAATTAAAAGTTGATGTTCACCATCCAGACCTAACTTTACGAGTTGAGATCCGTCTTAATGGGATTTTCCTTTCAAGTGAAACGATTAAGGGTGCCGGTGGTTTGCCAGTTGGTACTGCTGGTAAAGGAATGATGATGATGTCTGGTGGAATTGATTCACCAGTAGCTGCTTACCTTGGGATGAAGCGTGGTGTTTCAATGGAAATGGTTCACTTCTTTAGTCCGCCATATACTAGTCCCCAAGCTTTAGCAAAGGCCAAACAACTAACTGAACGTCTTGCAAAATATAGTGGAAGTATTAAGTTTATTCAGGTGCCATTTGCTGAAATTCAAGAAACAGTAAAGGAAAAAGTTCCTGAAGGCTACTTAATGACAATTCAACGGCGAATGATGCTTCGGTTGGCAGCTGCCTTAATGATTAAGCGTCATGGCCTGGCTATTTTTAATGGTGAATCATTAGGTCAAGTTGCTTCTCAGACAATGGAAAGTATGCTGGCGATTAATGATGTAACTTCTTATCCGGTATTGCGACCAGTATTGTCATTTGATAAGACCGAAATCATTAAAATTGCCCAAGATATTGATACTTATGATCTTTCAATTCTTCCATATGAAGACTGTTGTACTGTCTTTACACCGCCATCGCCAAAAACCCGGCCAAATGTTAAGCGGGCTCGTGAATACGAAAAACGACTTGATATTGAAGGATTAATGCAACGAGCTCTTGATGGGATTGAAATTACGGAAATTCATCCTGGTGAAGATTATTTAAACCAAAATGAAGATGTTTTTGCTGAATTACTTTAATTAGGCCTTGACGAGGTTTGATAATTTAGCTATGATACACTTTAATAAGCATTGACCGAAAGAGTAGTAAAGCGGCACCTAAAAAGCGAGATCCTGATAGTGAGAGAGGATTAGTTAAACTTTATGAAGGTAGTTCGGGAGCTGATATACTGAAATTAATAGTAGGTATGTCCGGTTCATTTACCGTTATGAAATGATAAAGTGGAGTATTTTATACTCAAATTAGGTGGTACCGCGATGATTCGTCCTATCGATTGTGATAGGGCGTTTTTTTAGTTAATGCACAAAATAAAAATGAAGATTGTTTTCTGAAAGGAGTTTCTGCCATGACAGAAAAAGATATGTCAACCAAGTATGATCCAGCGGCGGTTGAAGAAGGCCGTTATCAATGGTGGATTGACCAAGGATTCTTTAAACCAAGTGGTGACAAAAAAGCTCATCCATATTCAATTGTTATCCCACCACCGAATGTTACTGGTAAGTTGCACTTAGGCCACGCTTGGGATACAACTTTACAAGATATGATCATTCGACAAAAGCGGATGCAGGGTTATGATGTATTATGGGTTCCTGGAATGGACCACGCTGGTATCGCTACCCAAGCAAAAGTTGAAGCCCGGCTTCGTAAACAAGGAATTTCTCGTTATGACCTTGGTCGTGACAAGTTTGTTCAACAAGTTTGGGACTGGAAAGATGAATATGCTGATATTATTCACCAGCAATGGGCTAAGATGGGGATCTCTGTGGATTATGACCGCGAACGTTTTACCCTTGATGAAGGATTAAATAAGGCTGTTCGAAAAGTCTTTGTTGATCTCTACAATAAGGGCTTAATTTACCGTGGAACTTACATCATCAACTGGGACCCACAAGCACGGACGGCCTTATCAGATATTGAAGTTATTCATAAGGATGATAAGGGTGCATTCTACCATGTTAAGTATCCATTTACTGATGGAACTACTTTTAACGGTAAGGATTACATCGAAATCGCTACTACTCGGCCAGAAACAATGTTCGGGGATGAAGCGGTTGCTGTTAACCCTAATGATGAACGGTACAAGGACTTAGTTGGTAAGAAGGTCATGGTACCGCTTGTCAACCGGGAAATTGAGATTATTGCTGACGACTACGTAACACCTGAATTTGGTACTGGGATGGTTAAGATTACCCCCGCCCATGATCCAAACGACTTTAAGGTAGGTAAGCGTCACAATCTTCCTGAACTGAATACAATGAACGAAGATGCTACCATGAATGAAAATGCTGGTAAATACGAAGGTATGGACCGCTTTGAAGCTCGTGAAGCGATCGTTAAGGACCTTCAAGACCAAGGTTACATGTTGAAGGTTGACCCAATTGTTCACTCTGTTGGTCACTCAGAACGGACAGGGGTACAAGTTGAAGCTCGTCTTTCAACGCAATGGTTTGTTAAGATGAAGCCATTAGCCGAAGCAGCTCTTAAGAACCAAGATACTGATGACCGGGTTAATTTCGTTCCAGAACGATTTGAACACACCTTTACGCAATGGATGGAAAATATTCATGATTGGGTTATTTCTCGTCAATTATGGTGGGGTCACCGGATTCCAGCTTGGTATAACAAACAGACTGGCGAAGTTTATGTTGGTATGGAAGCTCCTAAAGATGCCGAAAATTGGGAACAAGATAAGGACGTCCTTGATACATGGTTCTCCAGTGCACTTTGGCCATTCTCAACGATGGGCTGGCCTAATACTGATTCAGCAGACTTTAAGCGCTACTTCCCAACTAACACTTTGGTTACTGGTTATGACATCATCTTCTTCTGGGTTTCCCGGATGATTTTTCAATCGCTTGAATTTACGGGTCGGGCACCATTTAAGAATGTTCTTCTCCATGGTTTGATTCGTGATGAACAAGGACGAAAGATGAGTAAATCCTTGGGAAATGGTATTGACCCAATGGATGTTATCAAGAAGTACGGGGTAGATGCCCTACGGTGGTTCTTAATTACTGGTTCAACTCCTGGTCAAGATATTCGTTTTAGCTACACTAAGATGGATGCAGCTTGGAACTTTATTAATAAGATTTGGAACGCGAGTCGTTACGTTATCATGAACCTTGGTGAGATGCCTGCTCCTGTCCTTCCTGATAAGAGTAAGTGGGATTTAGCTGATCGGTGGATTTTGAGTCGGTTAAATGCAACTGTAAAGCAGGTTAACGAACAGTTTGACAAGTTTGAATTTGGTGAAGCTGGTCGGGCGCTTTACAACTTCATCTGGAATGATTTCTGTGACTGGTATATCGAAATGACCAAGGAAAAACTCAATAATGGGACTGACGAAGAAAAGAATAATACTAAGAATATTCTTGGTTACGTTCTTGATCAGACTTTGAAGATGTTGCATCCAATCATGCCATTCGTTACCGAAAAATTATGGCAATCAATGCCGCATGATGGTGAATCAATTATGGTTGCAGATTACCCAGTTGCTAATGCTGAACTTGATGATCCAGCCGCAACTGAACAAATGAATAGTTTGATTGAATTGATTAAGGCTGTTCGTAACATTCGAAATGAAGCTAATGCGCCAATGTCTAAACCAGTTGATATTTTGGTAAAGGTTGATAACGATCACTTGGCTCAGATGTTGAAGGATAATCGTGACTATATTGAACGTTTCTGTCATCCAGAAAACTTAACTATTGGTAAAGATGTTGAAGCTCCTAGGCTTGCGATGAGCGGGATTTTGACTGGAGCAGAAGTTTACATCCCAATGGCTGAATTAGTTGACCTTGATGAAGAACGAGATCGGATGGAAAAAGAAATTGCTAAACTTGAAAAAGAAGTAGAACGTTCACAAAAGAAGCTTGGCAATGAAAAGTTTGTTAATAATGCGCCAGAAAAGGTTGTTGAAGCTGAACGGCAAAAGGCAACGGAATGGCAGCAAAAATTAGCAGCTGCCAAGGAACGTCTTCAATCGCTCCAACAAGCTTAGCGTCAATTTATAGTAGGATAATTAACATTTTTAACAATAAATGAAAATTATATCATTTTATTAAATAGGTTAGACTACTATGGGAATGCTATTAGCTATAACATTTATAAATATAGTTTAAAAATAGATTAAAAAAGGAATCGGCAATTGTCGATTCCTTTTTTTTTAGTATGAAAAAGTAATCATACATCGCTTGAAAATATTTATCTATTGATAAGGATTAAATAACTGATAATTAAGCGGTTTATTTAAAAATTATTTCACATATTTGCCATTTATTTATTGTAATTATTTATCACAAGTATTATGATTAATTGTGGAGAAACAGGAAACGGTTTCAACTATTCTTTTTATCGATATACTTCGGAGGGAGGTATTTATAATGACTATTCTTAGTCTGGCACGTTTCCAATTTGCTATGACGACGGTTTACCACTTCTTCTTTGTTCCTTTCTCTATTGGAACAGCTTTTATCGTCGCCATTATGGAAAGTATGTACGTTTCAACTAAAGACGAGACGTACAAAAAAATGGCAAAATTTTGGGGGAATATTTTCTTACTTAGTTTTGCTGTCGGTGTTGTTACAGGTTTGATTCAGGAATTCCAATTTGGGATGAACTGGTCAGATTACTCACGGTTTATGGGTGATATCTTTGGTGCTCCATTAGCCCTCGAAGCTTTGCTATCATTCTTTATTGAATCAACATTTATTGGCTTATGGGTATTTACCTGGAAAAAGGTTAAGCCGGGGTTGCACCTTTTCTTCATTTGGATGACGAGTTTTGGTTCTTTAACATCTGCTTTATGGATTTTAACTGCCAACTCATTCATGCAACACCCTGTTGGTTATGAAATCAAGGGTGGCCGTGCAGTAATGGTTAATTTTGGCGCATTGCTTAAAAACCCTCAATTATGGTATGAATTTGGGCATGTTATCCTTAATGCTATCATGATGGGTGGTATTATTATTGCTGGTTTAACAGCATTCCAACTTCTCAAGAACCAAAAACTTTCTGAAGCTAATAAGAAGTTTTACAAGAAGTCAATGCGTTTAGGACTTTTAGTATCATTGATTTTCTCTATTGGTGGAATTGCGTTAGGGGATGCCCAGATGCAATACTTAATCAAAGAACAACCAATGAAGTTTGCAGCTACTGAAGACGTATTCACGACTACTGGTAAGCATGCACCGTGGACAATTGTTGGTATTGCCGATATGAAAGACCATGAAGTAAAAGGCAATATCGATATTCCCTATGCCCTAAGTATTTTGTCATACCACAAAACTACTGGTGCGGTTACCGGGATGAATGAGCTCAATGCCCAATATAAGAAAAAGTATGGCAAGAATCTTGATTACTACCCACCAGTAAATACACTGTTCTATAGTTTCCGGATTATGTGTGCAGTCGGTGCTTGGATTTTCTTAGTTTCATTAGTTGGATTAATTATGACAAGGGAAAAGAGCAAGAAACCACTTGCACAACGCCGCTGGGCACTTTGGTGTATTGCAATTACCACTTTCTTACCATTTATCGGTAATACTGCTGGTTGGTTTGTAACGGAATTTGGTCGTATTCCATGGACGGTTTATGGCTTGTTTACAATTGCTGAAAGTGTATCGCCAAATGTTTCAGTTGGATCATTGTTAACATCAAATATTGTTTACTTTGTATTATTTACAACTCTTGCAATTACATTAATTTGGTTAATTGTTCTTGAGTTACGTAAAGATCCATCGGAAGCAATTGAACCTAAATTCAAGAAGGTTCTGGACCCATTTGACAAGGAGGCGTTCTAGATGAGTTTTCTTCAATTATTATGGTTTGTATTGATTGGAGTGCTTTTTGCCGGCTTCTTCTTCCTAGATGGATTTGATTATGGGGTAGGAATGGCGGTTGAAACACTTGCTCATAACGAATCAGAGCGTGATCAACTTGTGCGGACAATTGGACCAGTTTGGGATGCAAATGAAGTATGGTTAATCACGGCTGGTGGTGCAATGTTTGCCTCTTTTCCATATTGGTATGCTAGTCTTTTCAGTGGGTATTACTTAATCTTAATGATTATCCTAGCTGGTTTAATTATTCGTGGAGTTTCTTTTGAATTCCGTAAAAATAGTCCAATGCCACAAAAACGGATTTGGGATTGGGCATTAGCAATTGGTAGTGCAATCGTTCCATTTTTCCTTGGTATTATGTTTGTTAGCATGATTCATGGAATGCCAATTGATGCTAACGGCAATTTTCACGCAGGATTCTTTGACTATTTCAACTGGCTTTCAGTTGTTGGTGGGATTGCCTTATTGCTTTTAACCTACTTACATGGAATTAATTATATTGCCTTAAAGACGACTGGTCCGGTTCAGGAACGAGCCCGGAACTATGCTGAATTTTTGTACTGGATTCTTTATGCTGGCGAAGTTGTCTTTGCATTATTATTAATCTTTATGACTGACTTTATGGCTGTTCACCCAGTTGGTACAATCATCATGCTTGTATTGATTGTTGGTTTTTCAGTCTTGGCTCAAGCAGAAACCTTTGCTGGTCATGAATTGGTTGCATTTATTTCAAGTGGGTTAACCTTAGTATCATTGGTTGTATTGATCTTTATTGGTCTTTTCCCACGGGTACTAATTAGTAGCATTAGTCCGAAATACAGCATTCTTATTCAAAATGCTTCCTCAACAGAATATACGTTGACAGTGATGACAATTGCTACTTGCTGTCTTTTACCATTTGTTTTGGCATATACAATCTGGGCTTACTGGATTTTCTGTAAACGGATTGCAATGCCAGCTATTCCGGAGGTTAAATAAAAATTTATGATTGATCGACTACTCTTCAAAATCGAGGGGAGCAGACATATCATGATTAAGCTTGTGGGGCTTTATGTCCTGCAAGCTTTTCTTATCCTTGGTCAGGGATTAAGTTTGGCTGCTTTACTAACAGGCTTATGGCAGGGACATTCTCTTTTGAGTCAAATATATGGCTTAGGTGGATTCATTGCTTGTTACCTTTTGCGTCATGGGCTAACCGAAATTGGGAATGATTGGCTTGATAAGTATTCGGCTAATGCTGCCCAAAACTTTCGTCAGCAATTATTAAAAAAAGTCTTTGCGCTTGGACCAGTAATTGTTCAGCGGGAGGGAACCGGGAATATGGTGACTCTGGCCCTTGATGGCATTAAAGAAGTCGAAAATTATATTCGACTCATCTATAGCAAGGTGATCAGCATGATGATTATTCCAGTCATTATTTTGGTTGTCTGTTTTTGGCTTGATTGGATTTCTGGCATTGTTATGCTGTTAGTTTATCCTTTGATTGTTTTATTCATGATTATTTTAGGCTATGCAGCGAAGGCTAAGGCAGATCGACAGTTTGCAGCTTTTCAAATATTGTCTAATCACTTTATTGATTCTTTGCGGGGGATTGACACATTGAAGTACTTTGGCCTTAGTAAGAAGTATTCACAAAGTATTTATCGGTCAAGTGAGCGTTTTCGCAAGTCAACAATGAGTGTGATTAAAGTAGCAATGTTATCAACGTTTGCTCTTGATTTTTTCACTACATTAGCTATTGCAATCTTAGCGGTCTTTCTTGGCTTACGGTTAATTAACGGTCACTTATTGCTATTCCCGGCACTAGCAATCTTGATTTTGGCACCTGAGTATTTTTTGCCGATTAGGAACTTTGCAAGTGACTATCATGCAACATTGAATGGTAAAAATTCATTTCATGCGGTTCGGCGAATTCTTGAGATGCCATTACCAAAGAAGCCGACTGTTGAATTACACCAGTGGACAGGAGTCGATGAGTTAAGTTTTGAGAATGTTGAGTTTATGTATCCTCAAAATGGCAGTGAATTAACAAACCTTGATTTAACTGTTAAGGGAAACCAAAAAATTGGCATTATTGGAATGAGTGGGGCCGGAAAGACAACTTTAATTAATCTTTTAAGTGGCTTTTTAGCGCCGACAAGTGGCCAAATTATCATTCAAGGAAAAAAAGTAACGACTTTGGATATTCATGACTGGCAAAAACAGATTCTCTACATTCCACAGACTCCCTATATTTTTGCAGATACGTTAAAAAATAATATTGCCTTTTATACTCCAAATGTCAGTGAAGATAAAATAAAAGAAGCGATTCATGTTGTCGGCTTAGATGATCTTGTTGCTGAATTACCTCAAGGATTAGGGACGATGATTGGCAGCGGCCACCGAGCATTAAGTGGTGGGCAGGCACAGCGAATTGCCTTAGCACGAGCATTTCTTGATCCAGAACGTCGGGTAATGATTTTTGATGAGCCAACCGCCCATCTTGATATTGAGACCGAACTAGAGTTGAAAAAAAGGATGCTTCCGTTGATGGAAAATAGGTTAGTCTTTTTTGCTACCCACCGTTTGCATTGGATGAAGCAGATGGACTACATTTTAGTGTTGAAGAATGGCAAGTTAATTGAACAAGGAACATATCAACAGTTGCTTGATGAACATGGTTACTTTACAGAACTGATGGACCAAACACGCGGAAAGGAGATAACCCATGAATAAGATTCCTTTACTTAAAGCAATGAAACATGATCGGTGGGTGAAACCCTTCCTGAAGCGTTACAAGTGGACCTTGGTATTAGCAATTACCCTGGGGATTGTTACCTTTATTTGTGCTAGTGGATTGATGTTCACCGCGGGCTATTTAATCAGTAAGTCCGCGACGATGCCTTTTAATATCTTGTTAGTATATGTTCCTATCGTTCTTACTCGTGCCTTTGGGATTTTTAGGCCAGTGACTAATTATTTTGAACGATTGGTTAGTCATAATTGGGTTCTTAAAATGACTTCTGCATTTCGGAAAAAGCTTTATGATTCGTTAGAGCAGGATGCTGTTTTCTTTAATAGTAAGTATCGAATTGGAGACATTCTTGGGTTACTTTCAGAAGACGTTGCCCACATTCAAAATTTATATTTACGAACGATTTTTCCGATGCTAGTTGCATTTGGGCTTTATGCCATTATCGTTATTGGAATGGGAATAATCTCTCCACTAATGGGGCTTTTAATGTTAGTTCTATTTGGGTTAATCATCATTGCTGTTCCTGTGTGGTCAGTGCTTGTTAATGGCGCACGCCAGCAACTAGAAAAGCAATATACCAATACCTTGTATGCTGATCTCACTGATAATATCATGGGGATTACAGACTGGGTATTTGCGGGGCGCAGTGCGGATTACCTGCAGCACTATGATCAAAGCGAGAAAAACGTATTAGCATCTCAAAAAGCGATGAAACGTTTTGAGCATTGGCGTGATTTTATTCTTCAGGTAATGATTTTATTGGTGGTTGTTAGCCTTATTATCTGGGGAGCAGCGCGTTTTGGCGGTCATTGGGGAGGAAGTGCAAATTGGATTGCGGCCTTTGTTCTTTGTGTCTTTCCCCTTGATGAAGTGTTGTCTAGCTTGCCAGCAGCTGCTCAAGAAACTAATGTATATACGGATTCATTAAAACGATTGAATGAACTGCCACAACCGCCAGCTCCTTCTAAGGTTAATGTTGAGATTGCCGCTCCTTATCATCTTAAAATTACGGATGTTTATTATCGCTATCCTAAGACAGAGAAGATGATCTTGCGGGGGATTAATCTTGATGTTAATCCAGGCGAAAAACTTGCCATTCTTGGTCGCAGTGGGGCCGGAAAGAGTACGTTAGCTAGTTTAATTCGTGGAGACCGGAAACCTACGTCGGGCACTGTTACTCTTAATAATGTGCCAACAGACGAATTTGGTGATGAGATTTCGAATTATATTGGGATCGTTCACCAATCACCATATTTGTTTCATACCACAATCTTAAATAATATTCGTTTGGGTAATGAGGATGCGACAGAGGATCAAGTATGGGATGTCCTTGAACGTGTTGGGGTGGCCGCTATGATTAAGCGACTGCCAAAAGGACTTCATACGATGGTTGATGAGGCAGGGCTACGGTTTTCTGGCGGAGAGCGTCACCGGTTGTCTCTTGCCCGCATTTTGCTCAAAGATGCGCCCATTATCCTTTTAGATGAACCAACTGTAGGCTTAGACCCGGTAACAGAAGAAAAGGTAATTGAGACTTTTATGGAGCAGTTACAGGGAAAAACTTTGATTTGGATTACTCACCATTTACAAGGGATAGAAATGATGGATCAAGTTGTTTTCATCGAGGATGGTAAAATTTCAATGCAAGGCAGCCCGGCAGAATTACAAAAAACAAATGAACATTACCGGGCGTTAAAAATGGCAGATGAGGGTATCTAGCTAGGTTAGAAATGTTATAATAAAGTAGGACTATTGATGAAGGGATGAATAGTAATGAAAGAAGTTGTTGTACTTGGAGCTGGTTACGCTGGCTTAAAGACGGTCGTATTATTACAAAAAAAGCTAAAAAATAATGTTCATATTACACTAGTTGATCGTAATAATTATCATTATGAAGCTACTGATTTACACGAAGCTGCTGCGGGAACGCAAAGTGCTTCAAGGATCACTTATCCAATTAGTGATGTTATTAATCCACAAATTACTACCTTTATTCAAGATGAAGTTGTAAAGATCGATCCTGATAAAAAGACAGTTAAACTTGCTGGTCATGAAGAGCTACTGCACTATGATTATTGTGTATTAGGACTCGGTTTTGTTTCAGAAACCTTTGGAATCCCTGGTGCTGAAGAAAATGCATTACCGATGACTAATGTTAAAGAAGCTTTAGCAATTTATGACCATATCATTGCCAAAATGAAAGATTATCGTACCACTCACAATCCTGATGATCTTCAAATTGTTATTTGTGGTGGTGGATTTACTGGAATTGAATTGGCAGGGGCCCTTGTTGACGCTCGAGCAAGTTATGCCAAAATCGCTGGAGTTTCACCAGATGAAATTAAAATTACGCTGATTGAAGCTTCAACAAGATTACTTCCAATGTTTAGTGAAAAACTTGCTGAATATGGGGTGAACCTTGTTAAGAGCCTTAACGTACAACTACTTGATGGTTCACGGATTAGCAAGATTGAACCTGGCAAGGTTATCTACAAGCATGGAGATGATGATGAAGAGTCCCTTAATGCTGGTACAATCATCTGGACAACTGGAGTAAGTGGTAATCCATTGATGGAAGAATGTGGCTTTGATGCTAAGCGTGGTCGGGTAATCGTTACTGACCACTTAACAGACCCTAAGCATGATGATATTTATATTATTGGGGATGTTGCTGCCGTAATGCCACCGGATGGTAAACGCCCATACCCAACCACTGCACAAATTGCCCTAGCAATGGCTGATTACACAGCTGAAGACATTGTTAGCCGTATTAAGACTGGCAAGCATGAAGCTAAGCCATTTACTTACAAGTCCTTAGGAACAGTTGCTTCCGTTGGTAATACGCGGGCATTTGGTGAAGCAATGGGTCATGAATTACGTGGATATCCTGCTTCAGCAATGAAGAAAATTATTGCTGACCGTTCCTTGTTAGAAACAGGTGGTTTGAAAGAGCTATTTGCTAAAGGACGATTTGACTTATATCACTAGAAAATGAATGAGGCTGAGAAAAAACTTTTGTTTTTTCAACAGCCTCGTTTTTATACTTATATGCTAAAAAGGTATGGCTATAATAAATAAAGGGTGAAATAAATGATTAAAACTTATGATGAAGCATTATCTTTTATCCATGGACGAACACAATTCAAGAAAATTCCAACACTCACACGGATGAAACGATTCTTGGCAGAATTAGGGAACCCACAAAAAGGACTTAATTACATTCACGTTACAGGAACTAATGGTAAGGGATCAACCGTTGCAATGATGCGGTCTGCTTTATTGGAAAGCGGCCTCACTGTTGGAAGTTTTACATCGCCTTTTATTACACGGTTTAATGAACGAATTGAGTACAATGGAATCCCAATTAGCGATGCTGACCTTTTAAGATTAGTTCAAAAAATTGCTCCAGTTGTCAAAAAACTTGATAATACATTGGAAACAGGCGGACCAACTGAATTTGAAATTGATACAGCATTAATGTTTTGTTATATGGCTGAAAAAAAGCCTAATGTTGTATTGCTTGAAGTAGGAATTGGGGGACTATATGATTCTACCAATGTAATTACGCCAGTTGTTAGCGTGATTACGACAGTTGGCTGGGATCATATGAAGTATTTAGGTGATACTTTGGCTAAGATTGCGGCCCAAAAAGCGGGAATAATCAAAAAAAGCGTCCCGGTTGTTTTAGGGGACCTTCCAACTGAAGCGCGCGAAACTATTCTCGCAGATGCAAAGGAGAAAAAATCCCCGTTTTTTGAATTAGGAAAAGACTTTACTGTTCACAAACTTAATGGTCATCAGTTCCACGCGAAAATTCGGTATCAAGGAAAAAATCTGAAAAAAATAGAAACAATTCTTGGCTTGCCGGGCGACTATCAGATAGAAAACGCAGCAGTTGCTTTGATGGCTGTTGAGCTTTTTATGGAGAAGCATGGACTGGCAATTGATCGCCGTGCTTTGATTGCGGGATTAGAAAATGCTGCTTGGCCGGGTCGATTAGAAGAAATAAATACTACTCCTCTGGTCTTACTAGATGGCGCTCATAATCTTCCTGGTGTTCAGGCCCTAGTTCATACTATTAAGAATGATTTTGCCGATCGGGAAGTTTACCTTTTGGTGGCGATTCTGGCTGATAAGCAATATGAATTAATGCTTGGTGAATTAGCAAGTTTGGGGAATGTTCACTTAACCGTCACTCACTTTGCTGGCCCCGGTCCTAAAAGGCCAAGTGCAGACTTAGCAAAGGCTATTGCTGATATTCCAACTAAATACCCCATCCAGACTATTAACGACTGGCAATTAGGGATCGGGCAGGTGGCAAGTCAAATGAGTGCGGATGATGTAATGATTATTACTGGTTCTCTTTATTTTGTTTCAGATGTTCGTAAATTCTTTTTAAATTAAAAAGTGTAAAAGCACAAATTTTCCGTATTTAAATATATAGAGTGTAAAAAGGAGAATTATTTATTTATGGAAAATGAAGTGATTAACGAATATACAAAATTAGTCTGGACGGCTATTCCTGATAAACTGGGAACAAAGAAACAGGAATTATGTCAACGTTTCTTACGTAAGTGTCCTACTCCATTAGCAATTAAACGGCTTTCACGTATTGAAAAAAATGAGATAAATGAATGGGCGCCAGAAATGCTTAACTTTTTTGCTGCCATTGAATTAGGAAAAATAGTAACCAAAAGTCACGAAGAAATTATCGGCCATGCTTATTCGAGCATCGAATTAGGCCGCAAGATGGTTGACCATTTTCAAAGTGAGGAGCAAGAAAGTGTTTGTATTGCTTGTACAGATATCCATAACGAGATAATTGATTGGAAAATTTTGTTTGTAGGCGGCGGATGCGAATGTATTCTTTATCCTGATAAGATTTTTCAATATGCGCTCCGGTGTTCAGCCCAAGGAATTATTATGATCCACAATCATCCGACGGGAGACATTCATCCTTCCAAGCAGGACGAATCTTTCACTCGCCGCTTAGAACGAGGATGTGAGATTATTGGGCTTCATTTAGTTGACTTTATGATTGTTGGTCGCGATACATACCATAGTTGGCGTGAAGCTAGTCTCGTTAATGAGCTTAAAAAGTAAAGAAACTTTTAATTTATTGCAATAATTACGCTTTCTTTGTTCTTATTAATGTATATTAATGTTCGTATGTACCGAGTGGCTATGGTATAATATGCACGATATTAATTTGATTTTAAGACGAAGGGAAGAAGCAGATTGCTAGGAATTGGAACAAAAAATCTTGGCATTGACCTTGGAACTGCTAATACAATTGTCTACCTTGAAGGTAAGGGTATTGTATTAAGAGAACCATCAGTTGTTGCTCGTAATTCTAAGACTAACGAAGTAATCGCTGTTGGCAGTGATGCCCGTGATATGATTGGACGGACGCCAGAAAGCATTGTGGCTATCCGACCAATGAAAGACGGTGTTATTGCTGATTACGACACAACAGTTGCAATGATGAAGTATTACATTGATAAAGCGTTAGGAAATAATGGTAAGCCATATGTTATGGTATGTGTTCCTAGTGGGATCACGGAAGTTGAAAAGCGGGCAGTGATTGATGCTACTCGAGTTGCAGGTGCTCGTGATGCTTATGTTATTGAAGAACCATTTGCAGCAGCCATTGGAGCAGGTTTACCAGTTATGGATCCAACTGGTAGTATGGTTGTTGATATTGGTGGAGGTACTACTGATGTTGCTACCATTTCATTAGGTGGTATCGTCTCAAGTCGTTCCATTCGAATGGCTGGTGATAAGATGAATGATGCGATTGTTCAATATGTTCGCCAACATATGAATTTATTAATTGGTGAACGAACAGCTGAAAAGCTTAAGTGGGATATTGGATCTGCATCTGTTGAAGCTGCTGAAGAAATGGGAACAACACAAGTTCGCGGTCGTGATCTTGTAACTGGATTGCCAAAGACAATGCAAGTATCTGCAAAAGATGTTTCAACGGCCCTCCAAGATGTTGTTGATAGCATTATTACGGCAATTAAAGGAACACTTGAAGAAACTTCCCCAGAAATTGCTGCTGATGTTATTGATCACGGGATTGTATTAACTGGTGGAGGCGCATTATTAAAGCATTTGCCAGATGTTATTGCAGATGCAACTAAAGTACCAGTATTCATTGCTAATGATCCCCTTGACTGTGTTGCTATTGGTACCGGCGAGTCATTAAAGAGTATTGATGTAATGAAGAAAAAGTAAAATGATTCTCTGACAATGACGTCAGCGATGAATCATCATTAGTACTAACTAATGATTGACGGGGCTGATTGCCAAGCAGGATTGTTTGGCAGGCCCCGTCTTAATTACCTTGTGTAAGCATTGGAGGGTCATAATGCAGAAATTTTTTTCCAATCGCCGATTAGTTATTGCTGTGATAATTCTAGTTGTCTGTTTTGGACTAATGGCAGGTTCTGTTTCTTTACGGAATAGGCGAAATACACCACCGATCATCCAACAATTTGGAAATGATATTGTTGGCTTTGTTGATAGTGCAGTTGCTCTCCCTGTAAATTGGGCACAGACAAGTGTGAGTTCAATAAATGGGTTGATGAATACTTATTCTGAAAACCGTGAACTTAAACAGCAAGTAACTGAATTAGCACAAACTAAAGTCCGTGATCAGACCTTAGCTCATGAAAACAAACAATTAAAACAACAGTTAAAACTTAATAATTCAATGACCGACTATAATACAGTTACAGCGGCTGTGTTAATGCGCACACCTTCTTCGTGGCAAAGACAACTCGTGATTAATAAGGGGCAATCTAGTGGTATTAAGAAGAATATGCCCGTTATGAGTGGTAGTGGGTTAATTGGTCGGATTACAGAAGTAAATAAAACTAATAGCAAAGTTGAATTATTGAGTGATACCAGTGAATCATCAAACCGTTTTGCAATTACTCTTAATGGTCAAAATGGGAAGGTGATTAATGGGATTATCACCGGATATAATGCAAGAAATAACGAGCTTGAAATGGGACAAGTAACTTCTAAAGCTAAAATAAAAAAAGGTACCCGAGTAGTAACCAGTGGAATGGGTGGTGTGACACCTAAGGGACTTTATGTTGGCCGCGTGTCACGTGTCGGTAAAGATGATTATGGTCTCGCCCAGAAAATCTATATTACTCCAGCAACGGACTTTAATGATATTAATATTGTTACAGTTGCTGAAGCGGCCTCACAGGAGTGATAAATTATGTATCGTTTATCACGCTTAAAATATATATTCCCAATTGGTTTATTTGTATGTCTGTTTTTGGACGGCGCCTTAAGCCATGTGTGGGCACCATTATTTTTCAGTTATCCCTATTCAATGGTGAGTGAACTTGTCTTACTATGGTTAGTCTTATCGTATTTCTTTCAAGATGATATTGAGATTCCATTAATTCCATTTGCAATTGCTGCCGGTGCAGTTTACGATTTATACTTTTCGGGAATTTTAGGATTGTATATTTTCTTGTATCCATTAGTAGTCGAAATAACTAAAATTTTATCTCGTTATTTTAGTTCATCATTTCTTTCGATGATTATGATTTTCTTTGTTGATATTGTCATTTTTGAGACCTTTAATTATTGGGCATATTATTTAGTAAATATTACTAATGTTGGTTTTGGCGACTATCTTATTTATACGCTTGCTCCAACGTTAGCATTGAATTTAATTTATTTTGTTGTCCTCTTCTGGCCAATTCGCGCAATATATCGCTGGGCATTAGACGATGATCAAATTTAAAATTAGTGCTTGACACAATAGATATTCCAGTATAGGATATTTACAACATCATAAATGACAGTGAACAGACTAGTAGAGCTTTAGGCATTGCAAAGAGAGTCCTTAATGATGGGAAGGGATCAATGTTTCGGCTTGAATCACATCTGTGAGTTGGCCTTCTGAAAGCCATAGTAGGAAGACCCGGGGAAGCCCGTTACAGCGCGGAGTTTATTTTAATGAACTCACTAAGGCTATTATTCGTGAGAAAATAGCAAGATGAGGTGGAACCGCGGAAACGCCCTCGTAGCCAGTTTAGGCTCGAGGGTGTTTTTTGTTTCATTAAAATAGACTTATTAAGGCAAATATTGCGAAATATTTGTAAACATGAGGTGGAACCACGATGTACTCGTCCTCTAGGAGGTATCTCCTAGAGGATTTTTTCTTTTCCTGTTATTTCTATTAGTCAATAATTTAAGGAGGCAATAGTAAATGTCAATGCAATATATAAGTGAAATTCTACCTTCATTATTCCAGGGGGCTGCTCTTACATTACAAATTTTCTTCTGGACATTAGTTGGATCTCTGCCATTAGGGATTTTGGTTAGCTTAGGACTTACTTCTAAAATTAAACCTTTGAAGTGGATATTAGAAATTTATGTTTGGTTAATGCGGGGAACGCCTTTGCTGCTTCAACTGATCTTTGTATTCTATGGGTTACCAATTATTGGCATTGTTTTTGAACGTTACGATGCCGCCCTAGTTGCTTTTATTTTGAATTATGCAGCTTATTTTGCTGAAATTTTCCGTGGTGGTTTCCAATCTGTTGATCAAGGTCAGTTTGAAGCAGCTCGTGTCTTACGCCTAAGCTACTGGCAAACTCTTCGCAAGATTATCATCCCCCAGGTAATAAAAATCGTTATTCCATCAATTGGGAATGAAGTTATTAACTTAGTAAAAGATTCATCGTTAGTTTACGTAATTGGTCTCGGTGACCTACTTCGAGCAGGAAATGTAGCAACTTCGCGGGATGTTACGCTTGTTCCATTGATGTTAGTCGGATTAATCTACTTGATCCTTGTAGGAATTTGTACATTAATTCTACGGCAAGTTGAAAAATGTTATGCATACTTCAAGTAAAGGAGGGAATCTAAATGTTAGAAGTTCGAGATTTAAAAAAGAGTTTTGGCGATCGGCAAATTTTAGATGGGGTTAATTTAACAGTTAAAGATGGTGAAATTCTTTGTATTGTTGGTCCATCAGGTGCTGGGAAAACGACCTTACTTCGTTGTATTACTGGACTGGAAACTCCTGATAGTGGTGAGTTTTTCATTAACGGTCGTCGATTTGACCCTCAGGGAACAGATGCAGCTGACCGAGTAATCGGTGTGGTTTTTCAAGACTTTAAGCTTTTCCCAAATCTTTCGGTAATGGAAAATATTACGTTAGCGCCGATGATGGTATTGAAAAAGGATAAACAAGAAGCAATTGCTGAAGCACAAAAACTGCTTGAAGAATTAGGCCTTAATACAAAAGGAAAATTGTACCCCTACCAACTTTCAGGTGGACAAAAGCAACGGGTTGCCATTGCTCGTGCATTAGCAATGAAGCCTAAAATTTTGTGCTATGATGAACCGACATCAGCGCTTGATCCAAACCTCCGAAAAGATGTGGCTAATATTATTTTAGGATTAAAGAAGGATGGAATGACTCAGTTAATTGTTACTCACGATTTAGAATTTGCGGAAGATATTGCTGATGATATTTTACGAGTACAACCACTTGATCAACGTCAGAATAAATAAGGAGAGGAGAAATACTGATGAAAAAAGCGAAAGCAATTTGGTTACTTATTTTATTAGTAGTACCTGTTCTCCTTCTTAGTGGCTGTGAAAGTGTAACAAAGCGTGCTGATACGCAAGATACATGGAACCGGATCGAGCGACGGAAAAGAGTAATCGTCGGCCTTGATGACAGTTTTGTTCCAATGGGTTTTCGCCAAAAGAATGGAAAACTAGTTGGGTATGACGTTGATCTTGCCCGGGCTGTTTTTAAGCAGTATGGAATAAAAGTTGATTTTCAGCCGATTGATTGGTCAATGAAAGAGACTGAACTAAAAAACGGTACGATTGACTTGTTATGGAATGGGTATTCTGTTAATCCTAGCCGTGCCAAAAAAGTTGCCTTTAGTCGTTACTATCTAGAAAACCGGCAGATATTAGTAACTAAAAAGAAGAGTAACATTAAAAATTTGAACGGAATGACGGGCAAAACACTCGGAGTGCAGAATGGTTCAACGGGAGTAACTGTTTTGGATGAGAAGCCAAAGTTGTTAAAGGATAAAATAAAGAACCATACACCAGTTCTTTATGATACATTTCCTAATGCATTCATTGACTTAAATGCAAATCGAATTCAAGGAATTTTAATGGATGAGGTTTATGCTAATTACTATATTAAGCACCAACCAAATAGTAATTCATACCGCACTTATATCAGCAAAGAGTTGCCAATGGAACATTTTGCAGTGGGAATGCGGAAAGGTGACAAGACCTTAAAAAAGAAAATTAATCAAGGTTTAGGTAATTTGCAAAAAAACGGTGAATTACGGAAGCTTAATGAAAAATGGTTCGGTCAAGATAGTAACTACTTGGGACCAGATAACGCTAAATAAAAAGAGCAGGGACTTGGAAAATAGTCTCTGCCCTTTATTGTTTCCTACAAACAAATTAATAAAAATATGATGAATTTACGTAATCGGTTTGTAATTTAGTCATATTTAACGTATCATTATTCAGTATGATAATTCGAATGTAACTAGGTTGCAGCTAGTGGAACCCCTCTTGCTGCATTTTATATTGAAGGGAGAAAGAGAACGTGGATTTTAATCTTGCTCGTGGCGTGGACTTGCACATTATACCCACAAAACAATTTAAGATGAATCACGTCTTAATAGATTTTGCGACTCCGCAAACACCAACGAATGCTACTGCACGAAATTTATTGGCAAACCTATTAGAGACCAGCACGCATCGCTATCCAACACAGACGGCTTTGGCTCGTCAATTGGCATCTTTATATGGTGCCTATGTTAATTTATATGTTAACCGGCTGGGGACATTGCATACTGTCCGATTACGAGCGAGTTTTGTCAATAATCGCTTTGTTGATGAAGATTTATTTGAAAAGATTAGTGGCTTAATAAATGAGATCATTTTCCATCCGCTAATCGATGACGGGGAATTTGATGGTCCTACTTTTAGAATTCAATCTAATAATTTAAAAAGTGCGATAAAGTCTCTTTATGACGATAAACAATTTTTGGCTAATCAACGTCTTATGGACTTGTATTACCAAAATGATTCTGTAATGAAGGTACCTAGTTTCGGTCAAATTGCTGATCTTGAGAACTTAAATGCTAAAAGTTTAGTTTCAACGTATCATTCAATGATTAATGAAGATAAAATTGATATTTTTGTGTTAGGTGACATTGATCCGATGCGTGCTCAGCAAGTTATTGCTAAGTTGCCTTTTGAAGATCGCGATATTGTTAACAAGTCACCTTTATATCATCAAGCATTGTATGATCAAGTTCAGAGAAAAACAGAATATCAACAAGTAAATCAGGCAAAGTTAAATTTGGCATATTCTTTGCCTGTCTATTATCATGACGCCGATTACTATGCTGGCTTGGTTTTTAATGGACTTTTTGGTGGCACGCCATATTCAAAGCTTTTTACGAATGTCCGTGAAAAAGCTAGTTTAGCTTATTATGCTTCTAGCCGGCTTCTTCCATTCAATGGGATTGTAAGTGTTCAAACGGGAATTCAAGCGAGTGATCAAGAAAAAGTTCAAAATATGATTCAGGAACAATTAATCGCTTTACAAAATGGTGATTTTACTACTGAGACGCTAAGTGAAGTTCAAGATAGTTTGATTAACCAATACCGGGCAGGGCATGATTTGGCAAGTAATGTTTTGGAACAACAATTAGTTACCAAATTAGTTAATGAATCGGATAAGAACTTTATTACCGAAATAAAAAAAGTAACCGTAGCTGACGTTATGCGTGTTGCTAAACAGATGAAGCTTCAGGCAGTTTATTTATTAAGTGGTGAGAAATAATTATATGGATAGAGAAGTTTATCAAAATTTTAACCAGTCCATTTACCGTGAACAATTATCAAATGGTTTGAAAGTCCAGCTCTTACCAATGGAAGGCTACCATAAGACATATGCTATTTTAACAGCAGATTTTGGTTCCATTGATAATCATTTTATACCGTACCATCAAAAGAAGGCGATTACTGTTCCAGACGGGGTTGCCCACTTCCTTGAACATAAAATGTTTGAGAAAAAAGATCATGATGCCTTTGACTTGTTCGGTAAACTAGGAGCTGATTCAAATGCCTTTACTAGTTTTACCCAAACAAGTTATCTTTTTTCGACGACCAGTAATCTCCATGAGAATTTAGATGTTCTATTGGATTTTGTTCAAGATCCATACTTTACTGCAGAAACGGTGAAGAAAGAGCAGGGAATTATTGGCCAAGAAATTCAAATGTATGAGGATGACCCGAGTTGGCGGCTTTACTTAGGTATTTTAGGTAATTTGTACCCCAAAGATCCAATGCGGATTGATATTGCGGGAACGGTTGAATCAATCAGTCATATTACACCAGAAATTCTGATGGATAGTTATCGGACTTTCTATCAACCAACCAATATGAACCTTTTCCTTGTAGGACGCTTAGATCCAGAAGAAACAATGGCATGGATCAAGCAAAATCAAGAACAAAAGATTTTCGCTCCCGCAGAGACACCCCAACGGTTATTTAGCCTGAACGATCCAACTGCGCATGATGTAATTCCATTCCGTTCATTAACGATGGATATTGTTCGTCCTAAAGTGATGGTAGGCTTACGAGGGACCAAGCAATTTGATGATGGTAAAGAACGGCTCCACTACAAATTAGCAATTGATCTTTTGTTAGATGTTTTGTTTGACGATACTTCAGATAACTATTTGCGTTTGTACAACAATGAAACATTGGATGACACGTTTAGCTACAACTTTGAAATGCAACGGGGCTTTCATTTTGCGTACTTTAGCTCTGATACTGATCAGATGGAACGCTTTGCAGATGAGGTTATTGATATTCTTGAAAGTGCTGATCAGCAAATTGAAGCGGCGCGGACAAGGTTTGAGGGAATTAAAAAGGCAGAACTAGGGCGGTTAATTGGCTTATTAGATTCGCCAGAAGCAATTGCTAATCGTTATGCTGGAGACCTCTTTGCTGGCGCTAGCTTGATGGATGAGATAGCGACCTTGGAAACTATTACGATTGATGATCTTTATCAAGTTGCAAAAGAGTTTATTACTCCGCAAGGTATTTCGGTATACCAAGTTGTTCCGCAACATCAATAAACTAAACTTTTCCTATAGATTTATTCCGATAAGCTAATATATAATTGAGCATGATATAATATCCAAGAGTAAAGATAAATGAAAATGGAGATAGAATAATGAGTGAGAACGAGAACGATCAAAAACGACTTGAAATCGGTAAAATTTTACGAAAAGCACGGGAAGAAAAGGGCTATACCCTTGATGACCTTCAACAAATGACTAAGATTCAAAAGCGGTATTTAATCGCGATTGAAGATGAAAATTTTGATGAACTTCCTGGTGACTTTTATGTTCGTGCGTTCATTAAGCAATATGCCAATACGGTAGGCTTAGATGGTAATGAATTATTGCAAAAATATGATGATCAATTACCACAGACTAAAACGGAAGAGTATTCCGATCATTTAGCTCAAGCGGTTGAAACTCGTGCGAACCAACGGAAGACGGTTAGCGGGAGCGTAGACAAGGTTCGTAACTACATGCCAACGATTATTATTGCTTGTGTGATTGTTTTAGTGTTGGCAGCGATTTGGATTACGGCCATTGCTCGCAACCATCGCGATTCCTCTACACGGATTGATAATAGTTCGGTATCTGTTTCTGGAGAGAGTCGTAAGAAAGCCGCTACCTCTGCTAAAAAAGCAAGTACAAAGCAGAGCAAATCGACAGCAATCAAGCTCCAAGAAGCACCTAATCGGAATGACACAAGCGTTACTTATACAGCAAGTCAACTTACTAAAGACACAACGCTACAAATTGAACCAAGTGATCGTTCATGGATGCAGGTAAGGGCAAATAATAATGACTTATTAAACAAAACTTTGAATAACAATGAAAAAACTAGTGTAAAAATAAGTCGTGATACAACTTCATTAGTAATTACGGTCGGCAATGCTCGAGCAACAAAGTTAAAGCTCGGTAATCAAGAAATCTACTTTACTAATAATGGCCGTTACCAAAACACGCGGAATGTAACGATTAACTTTGGTAATGCCCAAACAAGCAGCAGTTCAGCAAGTCAGTCAGCAAATAGTTCAAGTCAAGCTTCTTCATCCTCGGCTCGTCCTAATAATGCTACGCAACCATCTGCTGCTAATAATAACAGTCGTCCTCAGACAAGTGCTAGTCAGCAAAATAATCAACCAACTCGTTAATATAAGAGGACTAAAGGAGTTAGAACATTGAATTTACCAAATAAACTAACTGTTATACGTTTAATTATTATTCCCTTTTTCTTATTATTAATGGTTCTGCCATTACAAAGCTGGGGAGCTGTAAGTTTTTGGGGAGCAACTATCCCGATGGCTCAGCTTATTGCTGCTATTTTATTTATTGCAGCAACAATTACTGATAATCTTGATGGACAAATTGCGCGACGGCACCATCTTGTAACTAATTTTGGGAAATTTACGGATCCACTTGCTGATAAGTTGCTTGTTATGACTGCATTTATCGTTTTAACTGGAAATGGTGTTGTTCCATCATGGGTAACTTCAATCATTATTTGGCGAGAATTATCTGTTACGGGCTTACGCTTATTGTTAGTGGAACAAGACGGGGTAGTATTAGCTGCTAAAATGCCGGGGAAGATTAAGACAACTACTCAGTTTATTGCAATTATCTTCTTACTCTTAAATAATGTTATTTTTGCTATTTGGAATATTCCATTTGGTCAAATTATGTTATATATTTGCTTGTTCTTTACTATTTATTCTGGAGTGGATTACTTCATTCAGGGACGCGATGTCTTTTCGGATGGATTTAAATAGGATATGGAGGGTGAGAAAAAACTTTTGTTTTTTCTCACCCTCATGTTTTTTATATTCATAGTTTTAAGATTTTAGTGAAAATGACTATACTTTACGTATATATATTAATAGGGGATGGAGTTTTATGGATGCAGAAATTATCTCAGTAGGAACTGAAATAGTCCTTGGACAAATAATTAATACCAATGCCGCGTACTTAGCTAACAGACTAACCCAACTTGACTTACCGGCTACCTATCAAACAACTGTTGACGATCAATCACAGAGGTTAGAGCGTGTTATTAATCACGCTTTGACTCGTGCTCAATTAGTTTTTGTTTGCGGGGGTCTTGGACCAACTGCAGATGATATTACGATGCCTACAGTTGCTAAAACCCTAGGGAAAGAGTTGCAGACTGACGAAGAACACTGGAAATGGATTCAAAAAACATTTGAACAACGACAAATAAAAATGGAACCAGAGAATATTCGTCAAGCCCAGTATCCACGAGGAGGAGAGCCGCTTGCTAATCCTGTGGGGCTTGCTCTAGGATGTTGGTATGAAACTAAGGGTAAAGTTGTGGTTGTCTTACCAGGACCACCCGCCGAATTTAAGGCAATGGTTGAAAAGAGCCTGGTTCCTAAACTCCAGCAATATTTTCAAACAAGAAAACAAATTACTAGTCGGACATTAAACTTTTTAGGGCGGCCGGAGTCACAATTAATGGATGAAATTGAAGGTGCTACTAACGATATCCCAGGGATAAGCATTACTTCTTATGTTCAACCAACGGCAATCCAGGTTCGGCTCACCGTACGTGACTTACCAGTGATTGAAGCTGAAGAAAAAATTGATCAGGCACAAAAAGCAATTCTTGCAGTTGAAGAACCGTTTTTCTTTGGAGTGGGGGATGACCTTACACTTGCCAAAGTCGTCGTTGAACAATTAAAAAAGCGCGGGTGGAAATTGACAGCAGCAGAAAGCTTAACAGGGGGGATGTTCCAAAGTGCTATTTGTTCCGTACCAGGAGCCTCGACTGTTTTTAATGGTGGTTTTGTTACCTATGCTGCTAGTGCAAAGGAAAAGTTATTAGGAATTCCCCACGCCACGATTGACCGGTATGGGGTAGTAAGCTCTGAAACTGCTGCGACAATGGCTGAAGGGTGTCAACGAAAATTAAATGTTGAAGTTGGAATTGGCTTTACTGGTGTGGCAGGTCCAGATATGCTAGAAGGACAACCGGCAGGGACAGTCTGGATTGGACTAGCAATGAAGGGGCGCTCAACTAAAACCGTTCAATTACATCTTGCATCCTATGTTGGAAGACAGGCGATTCGTACATTAAGTGTTCAGTATGGACTTCAATTAATTTACCATGAACTAAAAAAATAAACGAACTTTTGTTCACTTTTTTCTTGTTTTTTTGGCTAAAACTGTTATTATTAGTTATCGGATAAACCGTAAAAAAGGAGGAATTTGATTTGGCTGACCAACGAAAAGCAGCATTAGATGTTGCTATCAGAAAGATCGAAAAGAACTTCGGTAAGGGTTCTATTATGCGAATGGGTGATGCCACTGATATGAAGGTTGCTTCAGTTTCTAGTGGTTCCCTTGCTATTGACAAGGCACTTGGAATTGGTGGATATCCTCGTGGTCGGATAGTTGAAATTTATGGTCCTGAAAGTTCTGGTAAGACTACTGTAGCATTGCATGCAGTTGCAGAAGTACAACGGCAAGGCGGGACAGCAGCCTATATTGATGCCGAAAATGCTCTTGATCCTCAATATGCAGAAGCCTTAGGTGTTAATATTGATGACCTATTGCTTTCGCAGCCTGATAGTGGTGAAGAAGGATTAGAAATTGCTGATGCATTGATTTCAAGTGGAGCAGTTGACTTAGTAATTGTTGATTCGGTTGCAGCATTAGTTCCTCGTGCTGAAATTGATGGTGATATGGGTGATACCCATGTTGGATTACAAGCTCGTTTGATGTCTCAGGCTCTTCGGAAGCTTTCCGGTGAAATTAATAAGACAAAGACAATTGCTATCTTTATTAACCAAATCCGTGAAAAAGTGGGAGTGATGTTTGGTAACCCTGAAACAACAACTGGTGGACGGGCACTTAAATTTTACTCAACTATCCGGATGGAAATTCGTCGTGCGGAACAAATTAAGAATGGTACGGATGTTATTGGAAATAAAGCTAAAGTAAAGATTGTTAAAAATAAGGTTGCTCCGCCATTCAAACGTTGTGAAGTTGACATTATGTATGGTGAGGGGATTTCTAAGACTGGTGAATTGCTAGATATGGCAGTTGAAAACGATCTTGTTGATAAGAGCGGTGCCTGGTACTCATATGGTAGCGAACGTATTGGGCAAGGTCGTGAAAATGCTAAAAAGTGGCTTAAGGAACATCCAGACAGCATGAATGAATTAATGGATAAAGTTCGTGTTGCAAATGGAATGGAACCGTTAAATGAAAAGTCAACGAAAGAAACTGCTGATGATAAAGCCAGTGGTAAGACCGGTGAAAATAAACAAGAAACAATTGAAGAAGCAAGTAAAGAATAAATAATAATATTTGAAGTTGAAATTCCCTAATTTTTTAGCATTAATAGCTGAATATTAGGGATTTCCCTTTTTATGCTGGCTGTTTAAGCAATTGATAAATTCAATAGTTGACACCTTAGTGTGGCAAGATTAAAATTTAACTTGTGTGATGTTTTTTTGACGTTACACGGTGAAATTAATTTATTCATACCAACAACATAATAGTTGAAGCGGAGGTGAAATAGTGAAAATTTTAATGTTCGCCGCGCTTGCTATGGTTGTCGGAATTATTGTCGGCTATGTAATTCGCAAGGTTTCATATGAAAAACAAGTTGCAGAAGCACATAATGATGCTAAAGGTATTATTTCTAAAGCAAAACAAGAAGCAGTAACGGCGAAAAAAGAAGCTATTTTAGAAGCGAAAGAAGAGAGTCATCAATACCGCGAGAGAGTGGAAGATGAGTTAAAACAGCGGCGGAGTGAGGTCCAACGACAGGAAGACCGATTACTCCAACGAGAGGCTTCTTTAGATCATAAGGATAGCGCTCTAGAAAAAAGAGAGAATGCAGTTGGCGTTCGTGAACGTAAATTAGATCAAGAAAAAGAGCAGCTTCATCAATCAAAGGAACAAGCAGAAGCCTTAATTGAACAACGCAAACAAGAAGTTGAAAAAGTCGCTCAAATGTCACAAGAAGATGCTAAGCAGTTATTATTATCTGAAGTAAAAGAACAGTTAAAAACTGAACGAGCAGTAATGATTCGTGACAGTGAACAAGAAGCGGAACTTTCTGCAGAACGTAATGCAAAGAAATTAATTGTTGAAGCAATTCAACGTAGTGCTGCGGATGTTGTCTCAGAGACGACTGTTTCGGTTGTTAATCTTCCTAATGATGATATGAAGGGAAGAATAATTGGTCGTGAAGGTCGAAATATTAGAACTTTAGAGACGTTAACAGGTATTGATTTGATTATTGATGATACGCCAGAAGCTGTCGTATTGAGCGGCTTTGATCCTGTACGACGTGAGATTGCTAAGATCGCGCTTGAAAAATTAATTCAAGATGGTCGTATTCATCCTGCACGAATTGAAGAAGCAGTTGATAAGGCTCGTAAGCAGATGGATACTCAACTACGGGAGACTGGTGAGCAAGCATTGTTTGATCTAGGAATTCATTCAATGCATCCAGACCTAATTAAGACGGTCGGAAGAATGAAGTACCGGACTAGTTACGGTCAAAATGTCTTAGACCACTCAATCGAAGTTGCTAAGTTAGCCGGAATTATGGCTGCTGAACTTGGGGAAGATGTTACATTAGCAAAACGTGCTGGACTCCTCCATGATATTGGGAAGGCAATTGATCATGAAGTTGATGGTTCACATGTTGAGTTAGGTGTAGAACTAACCCGCAAGTATAAAGAAAATAAAGTGGTTATCAATACGATTGCCTCTCACCATGGAGATGTCCCTGCTAATTCTGTAATTGCTGTTCTTGTACAAGCAGCAGATGCAATTTCAGGGGCCCGTCCTGGTGCACGAAGCGAGTCATTAGAACAATACATTCAACGTTTAAAGAAACTAGAAAGCATAGCAAACAGTTATGATGGTGTCGACCATAGTTATGCAATTCAAGCTGGTCGAGAACTTCGCGTGATTGTCAAACCGAAGAAGATTTCTGATTTGCAGGCAACAACTTTGTCACATGATATTAAGAACAAAATTGAAAAGCAATTAGAATATCCAGGACATATTAAAGTAACCGTTATTCGGGAAGTTCGAGCAGTTGATTATGCTAAATAAACTGATTTTTCAGTTCCTATAAAGAGGCTGGGTATAACCTTCAGTCTCTTTATTATTTTAAATAACATCCATCATTAACAGAGATCTTGCAGTAAATTTAGACAAAAAATATAATTAGTTTATTATTAACATTAAAAAATATATTAACGGGGTGAAACTTAGTGGCAAAAAAAACAACACCGATGATGGAACAATATCAAAAGGTAAAAGATCAATATCCAGATGCCTTTTTATTTTACCGACTTGGTGATTTTTATGAGCTATTTAATGACGATGCAGTTAAAGGAGCGCAACTTCTTGAGCTAACATTAACCACGAGAAACCATAGTGCGAAAAATCCGATTCCAATGTGTGGAGTGCCCCATCGCGCGGTTAACAACTATATTGATATTTTAATTGATAAGGGTTATAAAGTAGCAATCTGCGAACAGATGGAAGACCCTAAAAAGGCGAAGGGAATGGTTAAACGAGCCGTTACCCGCTTAATTACACCTGGAACGCAAATGGATTTAAATGGTGAACAGGCACGTGATAACAATTATCTTGCAGCGATTAGTGGACAAAATGGGGTATTTAGTATTGCCTACACCGACTTATCGACTGGGGAGCTTAAAACGACAAGCTTAAATAATGCAAATGATGCGGTCAATGAATTGGTTAATCTCCAAAGCAAGGAAGTAGTTGTGGATGGTGAGTTGCCAGTTGAAATAACAACTCAGTTTAAGCAACGAAATATCCTTCAATCACATCAGCCAACGGTCCTTAAAAATGCTGAGATTAGCTATCTTACTCAAGACCTTGATGATCAAGCCCAACAGCACGTTGTTGCGTTACTTGTGTCATACTTATTAACGACCCAAAAGCGCTCTTTGGCCCATATGCAAAAAGCAATTGCATATCAACCAAGTTCTTTTATGAAGATCGACCACTATTCAAAAACAAATCTTGAATTAATGCGCAATATGCGAAGTGGGAAGCGTCAAGGGACCTTGGCATGGCTTTTGGATGAGACAAAAACAGCGATGGGCAGTCGTCTCCTTAAACGGTGGATTGACCGGCCGCTGATTAATCAAAATGCAATCAGTGAACGACAAGATAAAGTCCAAGAGTTATTAGACCACTATTTTGAGCGAAGTAATTTGCAGCAAGAGTTAATTAAAGTATACGACCTTGAACGCTTAGCAGGGCGGGTTGCCTATGGAAGTGTTAATGGGCGTGATCTTATTCAACTTAAGACTTCTTTAAAGCAAGTTCCTAAAATAAAATACGTTTTAGAAACCCTTGATTCACCTGTCTTTGAAGAATTACAAAAACAATTGGATCCCTTGGACGATGTGGCAGATTTAATTGATCAATCAATTATTGAAGAACCGCCAATTGCTGTTACTGAAGGTGGCGTAATTAAGGATGGCTATAATGACCAATTAGACCAATACCGTGATGCGATGAATAATGGAAAACAGTGGATTGTGGACCTGCAAGAACATGAACGGAAATTAACGGGCATAAATAACCTCAAAATTGGTTATAATCATGTATTTGGCTATTATATTGAGGTTACAAAAGTTAATCTTGATAAGCTTCCTAAAGATCGCTATGAGCGTAAACAAACATTAGTTAATGCTGAACGTTTTTCTACTCCAGAATTAAAAGAAAAAGAGGCATTGATAATGGGGGCGCAAGAAAAGTCAACAGCCTTGGAATATGATATTTTTGTTAAAATCCGTGAACAAGTCAAGGGACAAATTACACGCCTGCAAAAATTAGCACAACAACTTGCAGAATTAGATGTACTTCAAAGCTTTGCGGTTGTTAGTGAAGACTACCACTTTGTCCGTCCTGAAATGAATACTGGTCACGTATTAAAGATTAAAGATGGTCGTCACCCAGTTGTGGAAAAGTTTATGGGACACCAAGAATATGTGCCTAATGATGTTTTGATGGGAGAAGATACTGATATTCTCCTGATTACTGGGCCAAACATGTCAGGGAAGAGTACTTATATGCGTCAGCTAGCATTGATTGCGGTAATGGCACAAATTGGCTGTTTTGTTCCTGCCAAATCTGCTGAATTGCCAATTTTTGATCAAGTCTTTACCCGAATTGGGGCAGCTGACGACTTAATCTCTGGGGAAAGTACTTTTATGGTTGAAATGATGGAAGCAAATAATGCTTTGACCCATGCCACAGATCGTAGTTTGATTCTCTTTGATGAAATTGGCCGAGGAACCGCAACTTATGATGGGATGGCATTAGCTCAAGCGATTATTGAGTACGTTCATCAGCATGTTCGTGCCAAGACGCTATTTTCAACTCACTATCATGAACTGACAGCTCTTGAGAATAGCTTGGCGCGGCTTAAAAATGTTCATGTAGGGGCAACGGAAAAAGATGGGGAGTTAGTATTCTTGCATAAGGTAAGTGCAGGTCCTGCAGATAAGTCGTATGGAATCCACGTGGCTAAACTAGCAGGAATGCCATCCTCATTGTTAAAACGTGCAGATACTATTTTGCAAAAATTAGAGCAAAAGGATGTAAAACTACCGAATACGCCTAAACCGGCAACAGATAATTACCATACAGAACCAATATCAGCGAAGATAAATGAAGCGGCACCGGTAAAGAAAGAGGCTGCACCAGTCGTTGAAGATAATGGTCAACTTGAATTATTTGCCACTCAGCCTGAGAAAAAAGAATCGAGTGTTGATCGGCGGATTTTGCACCAATTAAAAGAACTTAATTTAATGGGGATGACACCCATGGATGTAATGAATCAAATTTATAAGTGGCAGCAGAAATTGAAATAAGGTGATATTTAATGGGAAAGATTCATGAATTAGATAATATTTTAGCCAATCAAATTGCTGCCGGTGAAGTGATTGAACGTCCAGCATCAATTGTAAAAGAATTAGTTGAAAATTCATTGGATGCCCATAGTCACCGTGTAGATATTATTGTTGAAAATTCAGGTTTAGACAGCGTGCGCGTGATTGATGATGGTGACGGAATCGCTGCTGAAGATATTAGTCTAGCATTTCACCGTCATGCAACTAGTAAGATTAATTCTCGCCATGACCTCTTTAAGGTGCAGACGATGGGCTTTCGTGGGGAAGCGTTACCTAGTATTGCTTCAGTCGCTGATGTAACTCTTACGACTGCTCAAGCTGGTCAAGAAGAAGGAACAATGATTCATTTGCGGGGCGGAAAAGAATTAGTAGTGAAGCCGGCTGGTGCGCGTCAAGGAACCGATATTAAGGTAACCGACTTATTCTTTAACACTCCTGCGCGATTAAAGTACTTAAAATCACCTCAAACGGAGCTAACCAGAATTACGGACATCATTAACCGACTTGCCCTTGCAAATCCAGCGGTTGCTTTTAGCTTTACCCATAATGGGCGGGAATTATTTCGTTCGGCAGGTAATAATAACTTACAGCAAGTAGTTGCCGCAATTTATGGCGTTCAAGCAGGACGTAAGATGCTTGAGATAAGTGGTGCAGATGATGATTTTAAGGTTAGTGGTTTTGTTTCCTTGCCAGAATTAACACGTGCATCACGTCAATATATAACAATCACAATCAACCATCGGTATATTCGTAATTTTGAATTAACAAAGGCCATTATTCAGGGATATGAATCAAAACTAATGGTTGGCCGTTATCCGATCGCGGTAATTAACATTGATCTAGATCCAGTTTTAGTTGATGTGAATGTCCATCCGGCTAAACGTGAGGTCCGTTTGAGCAAAGAACAGCAACTAATAAAATTGATTGCTGAAACGATTCGGCAGCGGATAGCGGTTGAGAACTTGATTCCGGATGTCGATGCTGACCAATTCATTCCTAATGATGATGAGGTAGCGGACCTTGATCGCCGGTTAAAGGAAGCATCACCTGTTTATCATGCCGCCCCGATTTCAGCAGTGCCAGCAACAGAGAAGGCGGCAACTGAGATTCCAACTCCCGAAGCTGATAATCCAGCACATGCTGACGCGCTTGATAGTGAGATTCCAGCACCGATCGTTATCCACCATCTTGAAGATTTAAATACGCCCGCAATGCAAAAATTTGATGAGCGTTATCAAAATGAAGGTGAAGTTACGCCATTTTCTGCTCCAGTTCCCACTATGACTAAGAAGCCAGTAAAACCTGCAAATATTGAATTAGATGTCCATGATAAACAAGATCAGCAGCAAAATCGGTTTCCTGATCTTCAATATATTGGTCAGCTTCAGGGAACCTTTTTATTAGCACAAGCAGGAGATGGTCTTTACATTGTTGACCAACATGCTGCTCAGGAGCGAATCAATTATGAGTATTACCGCCAAAAAATTGGGGAAGTGAGCGCCGATCAGCAAAATTTCTTGGTTCCGCTTGTTCTTAATTATTCGACTGTCGATGCAATGACAATTAATCAGCATCTCGATACGCTGGCAGCGGTTGGATTAGAATTAGAGTCATTTGGTCAGAATAGTTTTATTTTGCGTTCCCATCCAACCTGGTTTAAAGAGGGGCAAGAAGAAGACACGGCCGAAGAAATGATTGATTGGTTAATTAAGAATGGAAAACTAACCGTTAAAGAATTTCGAATGAAGACAGCGATTATGATGAGCTGCAAGCGGGCCATCAAGGCTAACCACCACCTTGACGAACGGGAAGCTAAAGCCTTGCTGAAACGGTTGCCACAATGTGAGAATCCTTTTAATTGTCCACATGGGCGTCCGGTAACTGTTCATTTTAATGATCAGGATTTAGAAAAAATGTTTAAACGAATTCAGGATTCACACACCCCGTATGCGGATGATTTTGATGACCATGAATTTTAAGGAGGAATTACCTTGTACGAATACTTAACAGGCCTTGTAACCGTTGTTGCACCACAATATATCGTTGTTGATGTTAATGGGGTTGGCTATAAATTATTAGTTGCTAATCCCTATCGTTATCAAGAGGATCGGACTAAGAAGGTCCAAGTATATGTTTACCAAGCAGTTCGTGAAGATAATATTTCCTTGTTTGGTTTCACAGATCAAAATGAAAAAAATCTATTTATGCAATTAATCAATGTTTCCGGAATTGGGCCAAAGAGTGCTTTAGCAATTTTAGCTAACCCTGATCATCAAGGGCTTGTTGATGCAATTACTAATAATAATGTTAGCTATTTAACTAAGTTCCCAGGAATCGGGAAAAAGACAGCTTCGCAAATTGTGTTAGACTTACGTGATAAGCTCACTAATGAAAGCAGCAGCTCACTATTTGCAACAACTCAGCTTACCGTTGATGCAACAGTAAATCGTGAGTTGAAAGATGCTTTGGAAGCATTGGCCGCATTAGGATACAAGGAACGGGACATTAAAAAGGTTCAAAAGGCATTAATGAAAGAAGAACAAATGGCAACCGATGAATACTTAAGACAAGCATTAAGGTTGCTTAACTAGGAGGTGCAAGACTTGTGGAAAATGATCATGGTATTTTATCAGATCACCCATCAGGAGAAGAAGAAAGCCAAGTTGAGATAACTCTTCGACCACAGAAACTAAGGGAATATATTGGTCAACCTAAAATCAAGCACGAACTAGAAGTATATATTAAGGCGGCCCAATCCCGGGAAGAAGCCCTTGACCATGTATTGTTATATGGTCCTCCAGGATTAGGAAAGACAACTTTAGCGATGGTAATAGCTAATGAGATGGGCGTTAATATCAGAACGACTAGTGGACCAGCGATCGAAAAGCCAGGAGATTTGGTTGCTTTATTGAATGAGTTGAAACCAGGGGATGTCCTTTTTGTTGATGAAATCCACCGGTTACCCAAAGTTGTGGAAGAAATGCTTTATTCAGCGATGGAAGATTACTATATTGATATTGTTATTGGTGAGGGACCAACTGCGCACCCCGTTCATTTTCCCCTTCCGCCATTTACATTAATTGGGGCAACGACACGGGCCGGAATGTTATCGGCACCATTACGTGATCGTTTCGGGATCGTTGAACACATGAACTACTATACTCAAGATGAACTGACAAAAATTATTTTTCGTTCTGCCAAGATTTTCCATACTAGCATTCAAGATGAAGGGGCCCATGAACTATCTCTTCGTTCACGTGGTACGCCGCGAATCGCAAACCGCCTTTTAAAACGGGTACGTGATTTTGCTCAGGTAGCAGGGAAACAAAGCATTGATTCAGCAATTGTTAAGCAAGCATTATCCCTTCTCCAAGTTGATGATCGGGGCTTAGATGAGATTGATCGGAAAATGCTATTAACGATGATCAATTTCTACCATGGAGGTCCAGTGGGATTAAAAACAATTGCGGCAAATATTGGTGAAGAAACTAATACGATTGAAGAAATGTATGAACCATATCTATTACAGATTGGCTTTATTAGTCGCACCCCTCGCGGCCGGTTAGTGACACCGACAGCGTATGAACATTTAGGGATTGAATATCCTACTGATAAAAATTGATTGAGGGAAATTATGTGTAAGTTAGAATTTACAATTAATCAAAGTGATCACCAAGCACGAACTGGGCTTTTGCAGGTTAATGGACGACAAATTGAAACACCGGCTTTGGCTGCAAGTGGAGATGAATTAGCAAAGTTATCACCTATCCAGCTTAATCAGGCTGGTGTAAGCGTAGTTAAGACAAGTGGGTTAAAGCGATGGCTAAAATATGATTCGATGACTGAAAAATTAGGAGACCTCCATCGTTTTTTCCAGTGGGATGGTCTTTTACTTGTGGACTTGGAAACTGAGGAGGCCTATCACTTAGCAAAACCGCGTGGAAAAAAACACGATGGCGTTCGGTTTCATGATCCGGCAACTAGACAACTAAAATTCTGGCAACCAGAAACTGCCCTTCAAGTTCAAGAAGCACTTGGGGCTGATATTTTTCAAAGTTTTGACCAGGCAACAGATTATTATGCGCCAGTTGATGATCTGAAAGCAGGGGTAAAACAAACTAGTGACTGGTTATCTGTTGTTAAGCCCCAAAAAGGACAATCCCTTGGTTCGATTGGTGGGGGCGGCTTAAAAGATTTGCGGACAGCCAGTATTAAGGCGGTCGATGAGGCTGAGTTAAGCGGCTATCGTTTGAGTGGGATCCCTAACAACTTAGATGATCAAGAGTTTAGCCGAATCATTAATGAAATTACGCCTAAACTAGAAGAGGAGAAACTGCGCTACCTCCCTGCTGCACTTTCTTTTGACCAAATGATAGAGGCAATTTTAGCAGGAGTAGATTTAATTGATAGCAATCTAGCAGCTAAAAAAGCGGCAAATGGGATTGCACTAGTTAATCAAGGAGCGACAGTTCTTCATCTTGATCGTCAACATTTTAGCTTCGATTCAGAAGTACTTGATCGTCAATGTGCGTGTGCAACTTGTCGCGCGGGCTATTCAAGGGCATTGCTCCATAGCTTAATTACCAACCATAGCTTTTACGGTGAACAACTTTTGCTGCAGCATAATCTGTTTACCCTCAATAAATTAATGAGTAGTCTACGACAAGCAATTAAATATCATCAAACAAAAAAATTTGTTCAAGAATTATTGCAGAATCAATAGAGCATATAGCTTTTTGCAGTAAAGTTTGTTAAAGTTAATATTAGTTAACTTTTTGAAGGGATGGATAAACCGTGAATAGTTTGAGTAGTTTTGTTCTTGGTGCTGCTTCATCTAATAATGCAAGTGGTTACTCAGGAATTATTTTAATCATCTTAATGGTAGCATTAATGTACTTCTTTATGATTCGCCCACAACAAAAGCAACGTAAAGAACACCAAGAGATGATGAATGAATTACACCCAGGTGATGAAGTTGTTACGATTGGTCGGATGCATGGTAAGATTGATTCAATCAATAAGGCTGATCGGACAGTTACTTTAGATTGTGAAGGGATCTACCTTACTTTTGATATGGTGGCAATTGCCCGTGTTATCAAACGAGCAGATGCACCAGCTAGTGAAGCTCCCCAAGATAATAAAGCTGTTGCTAGTTCTGCAGCTGACAGTTCTGCAGCTGCTTCAGCAGATAGCGCTGCTAGTGAGCCTGCATCTGCAGCGAGTGCTAGCGATGAACAAAAAGACAGCGAAGAAAAGTAATTTAATTTAGATGAAAATAGTCGTAAACAGGCGAATATTTTCATCTTTTTTATTTGGTTGTTAATCGCGTTTATTGCTATACTAAAAGATAGTGTTAAATTTTATTCGGGTAAGGAGAATAGCATAATGGCAGATCCATTAACAGCAATTTTTGAACAAATCAAAAAATACAATAAAATAATTATTCATCGGCATCAACGCCCTGATCCAGATGCAATTGGCTCCCAAGTTGGCCTTGCGGAAATTTTACGGGCTTCATTTCCATACAAGCAAATTTATGTTGTAGGGAAGCATATTCCAGGGTTTGATTGGATCGGTGAGATGGATACGATTGACAATCAGACGTTTGATGATGCATTAGTAATTGTTACGGATACAGCAAATGCGCCACGAATTGATGATCGGCGCTTTGATAATGGGGACGAGCTTATTAAGATTGATCACCACCCTAACGATGAACCCTTTGGCGATATTATGTGGGTTGAACCAGATGCTTCTAGCTGTTCTGAAATGATTTATAGTTTTTATCAACGATTTGCAAAAGAATTAACGCTTCCCCAGAAGGCTGCCCATGCCTTATACGCAGGAATTATTGGCGATACAGGTCGTTTCCTTTATCCAGCAACAACTCCTCGAACTATGCTAGTTGCAGGTTCGTTAATGGCGGCCGGCGCAAATGCAGCGGAAATTAGTCAGCACGAAAATGAAATTACCTTACCAGTGGCCCGTCTATCAGCATATGTTTATGAGAATTTGCAGATATTAGATAATGGAGCCGCATATGTTATCTTAACCAATGAAATTTTAGAGCAATTTGGATTAACTGAAGCCGGGACATCCGCAATTGTTTCTTTACCAGGTCGAATTCATGATGTTATTGCCTGGGCGATCTTTGTAGAACAAGAAGATGGCCATTATCGCATTCGTCTCCGTTCAAAGGGGCCAACAATTAATGAATTAGCTAAGCAGCACGACGGCGGTGGACATCCCCTTGCTAGTGGCGCCAAGGCTAAAGATGAAGCAGAAATCAAACAAGTGATTGATGAATTGGACCAATTAACACAAAGTTATGCAAACCAAAAATGAAAGGGAAATAGCTATGAGTGATAAAAAATTTGCTGATTTTCAGTTACAACCTTATCTGTTAACAGCGATTCAAAAAATTAATTTTCGTCAACCGACACCGGTCCAACAACGAGTAATACCAGTGATTATGGCTGGACGAAGTGTTGTAGGGCAATCAGCGACCGGTAGTGGGAAAACACATGCCTTTCTCTTACCGATTTTTTCAAAGATCAAGCCAGAAGATCAAACCGTTCAAGCAGTAATCACAACTCCTAGTCGGGAATTAGCATACCAAATTTATAATGCGGCCAAGCAACTTAATAAGTATGCTCCTCATCCTCTTACCATTCACAATTATGTCGGTGGTACAGACAAGCAGCATCAAGTTGACCAATTAAGCCGAAAACAACCTCAATTGGTCATTGGAACTCCAGGAAGAGTATTAGACTTAATCAAGAGTCAGGCATTGGATATTCACACAGCGAAAATGTTTGTGGTGGATGAAGCGGACATGACCCTAGATATGGGATTCTTACATGAAGTTGACCAAATTGCCAGTCATTTTCCTAATGACCTTCAAATGATGGTTTTCTCAGCAACGATTCCGCAGAAACTGCGCCCATTCTTAAAAAAGTATATGGAAAATCCAGTCGTTGAAGAGATTCCTACTGAAGCAGTAATTAATCCAGATGTTGATAATTGGTTAATGTCAACTAAGGGGCAAGATCGTAACCAGCTAATTTATCGTTTGCTGACTCTTGGTGAACCATATCTTGCGTTGGTATTTGCTAATACAAAAGAGCGAGCAGTTAAATTAACCCAGTACTTAGAAAATCAAGGGCTCAAAGTAGCAATGATTCATGGGGGACTAGAAGCTCGCCGTCGTAAACGGACAATGCGGCAAATCCGTGATCTTGAATATCAATATGTTGTAGCAACTGATCTAGCAGCTCGTGGAATTGATATTGATGGAGTATCACTAGTAATCAATGACGACTTGCCAACTGATCTTGAATATTTTGTTCATCGAGTTGGTCGTACCGGGCGAAATGGGATGAAGGGAACAGCCATTACCCTATATGAGCCAGCAGAAGACGATTTGATTGCTAAGCTTGAGGAACGGGGAGTTAAATTTGTACCAAAAGAATTAAAGAATGGTCAACTAGTAACTACCCATGACCGTAATCGTCGGAAGCATTATAAGCGGCGGCAAAATGAACTTGATCCGTCAATGAAGGGTTACGTAAAAAAGACTAAGAAGAAGGTTAAACCTGGTTATAAGAAACGGATTAAAAAGGCGATTAAAGAAGACGAACAGCAAAAACGAAAGCTAGAATTACGGCATAAAATTCGGAAAGCTAAGCGTGCTCGCCAAAAGCAACATCGCCGTGAACGAAATGCCCGTTGATTTTAAAGTAATTGTTCGCTATAATATGACACGTCTGGGACATGCTATAGCTAACGGAAAATTCCAGAGACAGTTGGTGAGGTGTGACAACTGATTTCCTAGCTTTAGTGCTCCCCATTCGGATAATTTGATATTTAACCTTGGGTAACCAAGAAGTAAAGAGGTAAACGAATTCCATCGTTGCAAGCAGAGTGGTACCGCGTCAATCCGGCGTCTCTGATTCGCAATGGTGGTTTTTGTTTTAGAAAGGGCGATTTGATGAAAGAGTTAAAGAAGCTAAATAGTGCTCAAGTACGGCGGATGTACTTGAAGTTTTTTGAAGAGCATGGCCACCAAGTTATGCCGAGTGCATCATTAGTTCCAGTAAATGATCCAACATTACTATGGATTAACTCTGGAGTTGCCACAATGAAGAAATACTTTGATGGGAAAGTTGTTCCTGATAATCCACGGATGACAAGCTCACAAAAGAGTATTCGAACGAATGATATTGAAAACGTTGGTAAGACTGCCCGGCACCATACTATGTTTGAAATGTTAGGTAACTTCTCTGTTGGTGATTACTTTAAAAATGAAGTAATTCCATGGGCTTGGGAATTACTAACAAGTGATGAATGGTTTGGTTTTGATCCCGAACGGCTATACATTACTTATTATCCTAAAGACCATGACGCTTACAATCGCTGGCGTGAAGTAGGCGTTGCTGAAGATCACTTAATTGCTGATGAGGATAACTTCTGGGATATTGGTCAAGGTCCATCTGGTCCAGATACGGAAATTTTTTATGATCGTGGTCAAGAATTTAATAATTTAGCCGATGATGATCCAGAAAACTATCCTGGCGGTGAAAATGAACGCTACCTTGAAATTTGGAACATTGTCTTTAGTCAATTTAACCATACGCCTGAAGATACTTATGAACCACTTCCTCATAAAAACATTGATACGGGGATGGGGCTTGAACGGGTTGTTTCGATCTTTGAAAATGCCCCTACTAACTTTGAAACCGACTTATTTATGCCATTAATCAAGCAAGCTGAAGAGTTTAGTGGTACTAAGAAGTATGGTCAAAATAAAGAAGACGATATTCAATTTAAGATTATCGCTGATCATATTCGGACAATTACCTTTGCGATCGGGGATGGCGCCTTGCCTTCAAATGTTGGTCGCGGATACGTTATTCGGCGGTTGCTTCGGCGAGCAGTTGTTGCTGGAAAGAAGTTGGGAATCGATGAACCATTTTTAGCAAAGATGGTTCCAACAGTCGGCAAAATCATGGAAGATTACTATCCTGATGTTCTTAAAAATGCTGACTATATTGCTTCAGTTATTGAATCAGAAGAAGACCGCTTTAGTGCAACCTTAAATGGCGGATTAAACTTGTTGAATAACGTGATTGCTGAAGCTAAGGAAAGTAAGACCAACGAAATTGATGGACGAACAGCCTTTAAGCTTTATGACACTTATGGCTTCCCAATTGAATTAACCAAGGAATATGCTGAAGATGAAGGACTAACAGTTGATGAAAAGGGCTTCCAAGCAGCAATGACGGAGCAGCAAAATCGTGCTCGTAATGCCCGTGATATGGATAACGGGATGGGTGTTCAAACTGATTTATGGACTTCATTCAAAGAAGATAGCAAATATGTTGGCTACACTGATTTGACCGTTGATAATGCAAAAGTTATCGGCTTAGCACATGATGGTCAACAAGCGGATGAAGCACAACCAGGTGATAAGAACATTGAACTAATTTTTGATGTAACGCCATTCTATGCAGAAATGGGAGGTCAAGTCGCTGATACTGGTGACATTATTGATAACTATGGTAAAAAAGTTGGCCGTGTGGTTGATGTCCAACACGCACCAAACCAGCAAAATCTTCATCGAGTAGAATTAACTGCCCCTATTAAAAAGGGTGCCCGTTACAAACTAGTTGTTGACCGTATTCGTCACCTTAAGATTGAAAAGAACCATACAGCAACGCACTTGTTAGACCAAGCATTACGGAACGTTCTTGGTGGTCATACTCAACAAGCCGGATCATTAGTTGAAGAACATTACCTACGTTTTGACTTTAACCACTTTGGTCAAGTAACTGCTGAGGACCTCAAGAAGGTTGAGAACATGGTTAATGAGCAAATCTGGAAGGAAATCCCAGTCAAGACAGTTGAAACTGATATTGATTCTGCTAAGGAAATGGGTGCTATCGCCTTATTCTCAGATAAGTATGGTGATAAGGTTCGGGTTGTTAAGATTGGTGACTTTAACACTGAGTTCTGTGGTGGTGATCACGTTAAAAATACTAATGAGCTTGGTCTCTTCAAAATTGTTTCTGAAGGAGGAGTTGGTGCTGGAGTACGGCGGATCGAAGCAGTAACTTCTAGTGATGCCTTTAAGTTCCTCCAAGATCGTGATGACCTCTTAACAAAGAGCGCTGCTAGTTTGAAGGTTGCTCAGATTAAGGAAGTTCCTCACCAAGTAGAAACATTACAAAATGAACTTAAAGAAGCTCAAAAGCAAAATGAGTCTCTTCAAGCTAAGATTGCTGCTCAACAAGCTAATAATGTTTTTGAAAACGTTCAAGCAACTAAGAATGGAAGTTTAATTGCTGCCGAAGTTCAAGTTGCTGGAATGGGTCAATTACGGCAACTTGCTGATGCTTGGCGCTCAAAGGCTCTTTCTGATGTTCTAGTTCTTGCTACAGCCAGTGATGGTAAAGCAAACTTATTAGTGGCTGTTAGTGATGATAAAACTAAGGAAGGCTTAAAAGCCGGTGACCTTATTAAGGCGATTGCACCAGCCATTAATGGTGGCGGTGGAGGTCGGCCAAACCTCGCCCAAGCTGGTGGAAAGAATCCAGCTGGAATTAAGGAAGCCTTAAGTCAAGCTAAAGGTTACCTCGATAAGTAAATCAAAAATGAGAAGGAAATAACCATCTCATAGTCTAAGAGATTGAAAGAAACCAATTTTTGAGTTCTTTCAATCTCTTTTTGTAAGAACTTCTTAAAGTAATAAAAAAATACTATCAAGAAATCCTATTATCAGCTATAATTATAAAACTTGTAGTTTGAGATAAAACTAATATTACTGTTTACTTACAATTGACAAATGTAAATTGTGATTTTAATAAGAATATAGTAAAATTGATGGTTGAAAGGAATATCTGGAGGTGACGATTGATGGCTACAAATGATAAAACGATGTTCTTTGATTTTGGTCAAGAACGTCAAGAAGATATTAAGCAAACATTAAAGACGGTTTATGAATCATTAGAAGAAAAGGGATATAACCCGATTAACCAAATTGTTGGTTATCTTTTATCTGGTGATCCTGCTTATATTCCGCGTTTGAATGATGCACGTAACTTGATTCGTCAACATGAACGTGACGAAATTATTGAAGAGCTTGTTCGGTCATACCTAAAGAATAACGGTGAAACTAAATGAGATTAATGGGATTAGACGTTGGCTCTAAAACGGTTGGCATTTCTGTAAGCGATCCTCTCGGTTGGACGGCCCAAGCAGTTGAGATTATTCCAATTGATGAAGAAAACGAAATTTTTGGGATTGATCGTGTTGCCGAGCTAGTGAAAAAAGAACAGGTAGCTGGGTTTGTAATTGGCCTTCCTAAAAATATGAATAATACAGAAGGCCCTCGTGTTGAAGCATCTCAGCACTATGGCAAGCTATTACAACAACGTTTTCCAGATATTCCTATTGACTTTCAAGATGAACGTTTAACGACGGTTGAGGCACACCGAATGCTAGTTGAAGAAGCGGACATTTCACGTGCTAAGCAGAAAAAAGTTATCGATGAAGTTGCAGCAACATTCATTTTACAAAGCTATTTGGATCGCCATGGCCGCCTTGTGAATAAGCTAAAATGAGGTATTAAAATGAGTAAACAAGAAAATAACGAAGACATGATTACGTTAATTGATGAAAATGGTAATGAACAATTATTTAAGGAATTGTTTACGTTTGATTCTGATGATTATGGCAAATCCTATATCTTTATCTATCCAGCGGAACAAGAAAATGACGATTCCGTTGACATTCAAGCTTACATTATAGCTGATAATGAAGATAACGATGGACAGGACCTTGTCCCAATTGAAGATGATAAGGAATGGGACATGGTTGAAGAAGTATTAAATACTTTCCTTGATAATGATGGCAACTTCAAGGCCTAATTAAAATTACTGGATAAATAAAATATTAACAAAAGGGAGCTGTAGACACATTTGTCACAGTCCTTTTTCTTTACAAGCAGAATGAAAGGATCATTAGGATGATTTTAACAACCTTTATTATTTTGATTTTAATGGGGTGCTTTATTAATGGTCATCGCCGCGGATTATTGACAATGACGTTAATGCTGGGGACATATATAGTAGCTTGGATTGTTGCTCGCCAGGGAGCCCAATTGATTGGTGGCTGGTTAAAATCGTTATTACCAAGTATTGGAACCCCGGCAACTTTTTCCGAGAGCTTGCTTGCAAATGTAAATAGTAATCTTTTCTTTTATAATGGGATTGCATTTATGATAATTTTTACAATTGTTTCAATTCTTTGTCACTGGGGAATTCGTCAGTTAAACTGGATAAAGAGGATTCCAGTGGTGGGAACAGTTGATAAGATCGCAGGTGGGTTAATCTCATTTTTAATTGGCTATTTGATTATTTACGTTGTTTTACTAATTATGCAATTATTTCCAGCAGGTTGGTGGCAAATGCAAATAGCAAACTCGGAACTAGCGCGTTTTATGATTAATCAAACACCAGGAATAGCGCATTTAGTAATTGATACGCTAGTACAGGGAGGATAAAATGAATAGCAAAATTTTAGAAACATTAGAATTTGATCGAATAAAAGGACAACTGGCACAATACCTTGTTTCTGCCGCTGGTCATCGCGAATTGACGCAGCTTGTTCCACAGACTGATTATGAGGCAGTCAAAGAACTTTTGACAGAAACTACTGATGGGGCCGATATTTTAAGGTTAGAAGATGGGATTCCTATTCCGCAATTAGCTGATATCAAACCGCAATTGAAACGTTTGAAAATTAAGGCAAATCTGAACGGCACGGAATTAGCTCAAATTACTAAAGTGCTGCAAACTAGTATGAGTGTAAAAAACTTTTTTGATCAGATGCGGGAGAAAAAAATTAAACTACGGGTTTTAACTACCCAAGTTGACCGCCTAGTTACAATTCCTTCAATTACCCAGCGGCTAGTTCGTTCGATTGATTCTGATGGACGGATAAATGATGAGGCATCAGCTAAACTCCATGGTATCCGGCAATTAATTACCCAAACGGAAACAGAGATTCACCAACAAATGGAAAGGTATACTCGTGGGAAAAATGCGAAATACTTAAGTGACCCTATTGTCACAATGCGGAATGACCGCTATGTAATTCCAGTAATCGCCCGCTATCGAAATAAATTTGGTGGGGTTGTTCATGACCAAAGTGCTAGTGGACAAACATTATATATTGAACCTGCAGCCGTTGTGGAGACCAATAATCGGTTACGACAAGCGCAAATAGAAGAACGGCAAGAAATGCAACGCGTATTAATTGAGTTATCACAAATGATTGCTCCTTATCGACATGATATTGGTCAGAATGAAGCAATTCTTGGACACCTTGACTTTATTAATGCAAAGGCACGCTGGGCACATGATACTAAGGCAACGCTACCGCTCTTAAGCAAAGAAAATCATGTTTCATTACGGAAAGCGCGTCATCCCCTGATCGATCCCCAACGAGTAGTGACAAATGACATTAAGATTGGGGAAGATTACCAAGCGATTATTATTACTGGACCCAACACTGGTGGTAAAACCATTACGCTTAAAACTTTAGGAATTATTCAATTGATGGGACAATCTGGCCTATTTATTCCCGCAGAAGAAGGCAGTACAATTGGGATCTTTGATAATGTATTTGCGGATATCGGTGATGAACAATCATTGGAACAAAATCTGAGTACTTTCTCTGGTCATATGGATGGAGTAAAAGCCATTCTTGAACAAATTACAAGTCGTAGCTTAGTCCTTCTAGATGAGCTTGGTGCTGGGACTGATCCCAAAGAAGGGGCTGCTTTAGCAATGGCAATTCTTGATAATATTGGCAGTAAAGGAACCATGGTTGTAATTACTACCCACTATCCTGAACTTAAAGTTTATGGTTATGATCGTGCTAAGACGATTAATGCTAGTATGGAATTTGACCAAGAAACTCTTAAGCCGACGTATAAATTACTACTAGGGATTCCTGGGCGGTCAAATGGATTAGAGATTGCTCAGCGATTAGGAATTAGTCTCCAGGTTATTGATGAAGCACGGACATTTGTTAGTGATAATAGTCAAGACCTTAACAATATGATTGGTGATTTAGTAGAGCAACGGAAAAAAGCACGTGAAGAAAGTGAAAAGCTAGCAAAACTAGTAGCCAAAAATGAAAAAGTTCAGCGTGACCTTGATGAGAAACTCACCCGCTTTAATGAGCAGCGCGATAAGCTATACGAACAAGCACGTTCAAAGGCCAACCATCAAGTTTCGATGGCTAAGAAAAAGGCTGACCGAATTATTCATCATTTGCGCCAGTTAGAAGTTCAGCAGGGCGGAAATGTAAAAGAAAATGAATTAATTGATGCGCAAGGGCAATTAAACGCTCTTCATCATGATAATCCACGGTTGCAACACAACTCTGTATTACAACGGGCTAAGCAAAAGCATGATTTGCATAAAGGTGATGCAGTTTTGGTGAAATCTTATGGTCAATATGGAGAACTTTTATCTAAGCGAGGGAACCACAAGTGGGAAGTTCAGATTGGAATTCTTAAAATGGAAATTGATGAGAATAATCTTGAAAAAGTAGCTAAGAAAGATCTTCCACGAGAAAAAGATGCAAAGCGGCGACCACGAGCTGCTGTGAGAACGACACAAACACGAAAGACCTCGGCTCGTCTTGATTTGCGCGGTCATCGCTATGAACAAGCAATGAGTGAGCTAAGTAACTTTATTGATCATGCATTGTTGAATAATCTTTCAACGGTAACAATTATTCACGGAAAAGGGACCGGTGCTCTTCGTAAGGGAACACAACAATATTTGCAAAGCAATCCACGAGTTAAATCATTCTCCTATGCTTCCCCTAATGCTGGTGGGGATGGGGCAACAATTGTTAATTTATAATTACTTACTATAAAAAAGTAAGCAAATTAAATGACATTTAAGAAGTGATTTGTTAGAATAGCGTTAAGAAAAACAAAGGAGGAATTGAAGATGGCTGTAAACGTAACTACAGATCAAACCTTTGAACAAGATACTGCCACTGGTGTCGATTTAATTGATTTTTGGGCAACTTGGTGTGGTCCCTGTCGGATGCAATCACCAGTAGTTGATGCATTATCTGATAAGATGCCCGATATTAAATTTTTTAAGATGGATGTTGACCAAAATCCAGAAACTGCACAAAAATTCCGGATTATGAGTATCCCTACATTAATGGTTAAGAAAGATGGTAAGGTAGTAGACCAAATCATTGGTTACCATAGTGAAGATCAATTAAAGCAAATTTTACAACAATATGTTGATTAGAAAAAAGCTGGAGAAAAACTTTTTGTTTTCTTCCAGCTTTTTCGTATTTTAAACTTATTTTTTATCTTTTTTTCGTCGCTTTAGTAGGGAATGACGAGTTTCTTTTTTGAGGGCGTCTTCTTTTTCGTCAGGGCGATCAACAGTAATGAATGTTACCATCTCAGATCGTTCATTATCAGCTGAACTTTGTGGATCGTTTTGAATCAAAATATCAACATAATCACGGTGCCAGTCAAAGATCTTTGCCTCTGCAACCGTTCCAAGTTGAAACTCTACTTCTTGAGCAAGAAAACCACACTCTAAACCAAAGGAGGTTTCCTCTTCGTCTCTTTGAATCCGTTCCTTTACAATTACCCCTGATAACCGCCAAACTTGAGAAGTATTGCTTTTTTTACGTAAAGCTAAACGGCCAAAGCCAAGTTGATTAGTGAGATATACTAGATCCTCGGCTGTAGCAACAGGATATACTCGAGCGAGATCTTTACCAATCCAATATAGCATTTCATCGGTCTCTTTACCCAGGATAGCTGGTAAAATCACGTCGCGCATTGTTCCAGCTCCTAGTCCTTGATGACCGGCTATTAACTGATTATATAATTTCTGACTCATATCCACTCGCTCCTTTTTAACAATCATTATTATTATACTTAAAATTCAAGATCTTAATAGGGTTAAACCTGAAAAACTTGCAAAATCTTATGGAGAAACGGATAATATAGTTTCAAGGTTTTAAACGTTTTAATAAATTAACGAGGTGAAGAGAATGGATAAACGACCAATCGGAGTTATGGATTCAGGATTAGGCGGCCTATCTGTAATTCGTGTACTTCGTGAACAACTGCCCCAAGAATCTGTAATTTTTGTGGGGGACCAAGGGCATTTTCCATATGGAACTAAAACAAAAGAACAGATTCAGCAATTAGCATTACGTATTGGAAAATTCTTGTTAGAACAAGACGTAAAAATGATGATAATTGCATGTAATACCGCGACTGCAGCAGCTCTTCGACTTCTTCAAAACGAATTACCAATTCCAGTAATTGGGGTAATTAAACCAGGAGCCATGGCTGCTACCCAACATCATTATAAAAAAATTGGGGTAATTGGCACTGAATCCACTATTAAAAATGGCGCTTATGCTAAAACATTAGCTAAACTTAATCCTGATCTAAGTGTTATCAGTTCTCCCGCACAGCCACTTGTCTCAATTGTTGAGCATGGGCAAACAGGAACAAGTGAGGCACAAAAAGCTGTTGACACTGAATTAGAAGTATTTGATAACCAATCGATTGAAGCTTTGATCCTTGGGTGTACTCATTTCCCGTTTTTACAAAAAGAAATTCATAATAAATTAGGATCTAATGTTCAGTTAATTGATCCTGCATTTGAGACAATCAGACAGGCAAAGGAATTGTTAACTGGCAAAAATCAGTTGAGTGATAATTTAGCGTCAAGTATCAACCTTTATTCAACGGGAGATGCTAAAGACTTAGTTGCTGGTGCACAACAATGGTTACCAAACGGATACAGTAAGTGTGCACATATTGAATTAAACGAGGAAGGTTAAAATGAAAACAATCGTAATCGCAACAAAGAATACCGGGAAAGCGCGTGAATACCAAGAGATGCTTGCTCCCCTAGGAATTGAAGTAAAAACATTAGCCGATTTTGCACCAATAACAATTAATGAAAATGGTAAAACATTTGAAGAAAATGCAACAATTAAAGCCACTACAGCTGCTAATCAACTCCAACTACCAGTTATGGCAGATGATTCGGGCTTAATGGTTGATGCTCTTGGAGGTGCTCCAGGTGTACACTCAGCAAGATATGCTGGTGATCATGATGATGCTGCTAATAATGCTAAACTCTTATTGGCGTTAAAAGAGGTACCGGATGAAAAAAGGACTGCTCACTTTCATACTACCATCGTCGGAATTAAGCCTGATGGAACCAAATTAGTTGCCAATGGTCGGGTTGATGGCCATATTCTTCATCAACTCACAGGAAAAAACGGTTTTGGTTATGATCCGCTTTTTTATGTTGATGAATTAGGCAAATCAATGGCCCAATTAACAGCAGACCAAAAGAATCAAATTAGTCATCGGGGACGCGCATTACGGTCATTTATGAAGCAATTTAATGATTGGTGGTAATAAAAATGAAAATACTAGTTGTAAGTGATAACCATCGAGAAGAAAAAATTTTGACAGAGATTGTTCAAAAAATGGGGAATCAAGTTGACCTAATGATTCACTGTGGGGATTCAGAATTAGCTCCTGATCAGGAACCGATGAGCAATTTTAAGGCAGTGAAGGGGAATAATGATTATGGTTTGTCGTACCCTAATGAGTTGGTAATTAATGCTGGGCAAGAGCAGCTCTATCTAACTCATGGTCATTTACAGCGGGTCAATTTTTCTCTGACCCCTCTGATGCTTACCGGCCAAGAAAAAGGTGCCTCCATTGTGTGCTATGGGCATACTCATCAGTTAGGAGCCGTTTACGATCATCAAATGCTAATAATTAATCCTGGGAGCATCAGTTTTCCTCGTGGTGAATATGCTAAACTCGGGGGAACTTTTGCAATTGTTGATGCGCAGCCTGAGCGGTTTATTGTTGATTATTATAACCGTCAGATGGAAGCTGTTCCTGAATTACGTTGTGAATTCAGTCGTTAGAAATAAAGGAGTGTATTTTTGTGATTGATCAGCGTTTGCAAACTTTATTGCTAAAAAACAAGCAGAAGTTTATGATCCCTGCCAGTTTAGTTGCGACGGTAAACCAAAGTAATAGTTTAGATCATGCATTCTTAGTGCTTACTAAGGATCGGTACGCTAAAATTATTGTGATTGACAATAAAAACCATTATTGCGGTCAGATTTCTTTGGCAATGATTACTGACCAATTATTGGAGACAAAACGGATCAATGTGGAACGCTTAAATGAATTAAAGGTCAGGGATGTGATGCAAACCGATGCGCCGGTTATCCAAGATCCAACTGATATCGAAGAAAATTTACACCTCTTAATTGACCAGTCATTTTTACCGGTGGTGGACGATCATAATTACTTTTGCGGAATTGTGACGCGTCGTGAAGTATTAAAGGCAGTCAATTATACAATGCATACTTTTGGAAAATAATGAAAGTGGCTGTGACATAAGTCGAGTTACTCTCATAAAAAACAAATAGCGCAGTACAACAGAGGCCTCCAGCGCCCGGTAAAACCGAATGTTGGAGGCCTCTTTTTATCGTTCATTTTTAATTAACTGGTTAATAGTCTGCAAGACGCCATCATGATTATTATCAATTGTGGTGGTGTGGGCAGCTTGCATTTGAATAATTGGTTGTGCATTCTGCATTGCGTAGCTTTGACTCGTCATCGCTAACATCCCAAGGTCATTTTCATTGTCACCAAACGTAACAATTTCATTTGCCTTTAAATTAAGGTGGGACTGCAAAAGGGAAAGAGCGTTTTGTTTAGTTGCAGCAGCATTACCGATTAAGTCAGTATTAAAGCCTGAATTTTCCATGATTAAAGATGGCGGTAAGTAACCATCTAAGGTTGTTGTAACTTTTTTTAGATCGATATGATTAGCAAAATTAATTGATATCTTGGTAAAATCTTCAGTTGGCCGTTGAGTGAAAATCTGCCGGATATCAGGGATACGCTCTACATTTTCATAAAAAAGTTTCACAATGTTGAAATCATGAGCACTCATCCCCTGATCGACATAAGATTTTTCACTAGTAGAGATTACTAATTGATTAATATCTTGCGGACCATAGAAACGGTCAAGAACATGAATAACTCGGGCTAAAGATTCCTGATTAATAGGAAAAGATTTAAATAATTTGCTTCCTAAATGGATAACTGATCCGTTTTGCGAAATAAATCCCATCTTGGCGGTGTAGTCTTTAAATTCTCGTTGCAACCGTGGAAAACTGGATCCGCTAGCAGCGACAAAGTAGATATTATGGCGTTCAAGTTGACGAAAGACCTTTGCAAATAAAGAATGATTGTAAGTATGGTCATCTCGTAAAAAGGTTCCGTCCATATCAGTAGCGATTAATTTAATACTCATTAGGTGCTCCCTCCCAGGCAATTGGAATATTATTCGTTCGTAATTCTTTAAGATATGCCGCCAAAAAGTGACTAGCAACAGTTGATTGTTTTCCGCTGACTGCTGTTATCGTCACACGAAAAACGAGCGCACCGTCTGGGGTAACAACTGGTCCGACAATAACTGGTTTTAATTGTAGTGCCTTTATTTGTGGAACTAGTTTTTTATTAACCTGCGTAACAATTTCTTCTACCTTACTAAGAGGGGTCTTCGAAGTAATCCGAATATCAACGTTGCTAACCATATTATTTCGCGAAAGATTTTGCACAATGGTAATGTTACGGTTAGGAATAAAATTAAGTGTCCCATCGGAACTAGTAACTTGCGTAGTACGAATACCAAGAGCAGTTACTGTTCCTTTGATTTGACCGATTTGGACAGTATCGCCGACGTCTAATTGTTGCTCAAGTAGGATGAAAAATCCAGTCACAATATCACTAACAAGGCTTTGCGCACCAAGCCCCAATGCTAAACTAAAAATTCCGGCTCCAGCAATTAGAGTACCCACTGGAACGCCAATTTCTGATAATATAGCGTACAATAAGAAAAAATAACAAGTATAACGATAAATGTTTAAGACAAGGGCTTTTACCGTTGCCATTCGATTGCTATTTTTTAGTACATTGTATTTTTTTGATTCTTGAAAAAGATGGACAATGATAACTCGTCCTACCCATAAAAGTATTAAAAATAAGACAAACGTAACGATAATTAAAAGAAATTTACTTAAAAGTTGTTGTGAAATTTCGTGCCAGGATAAATCTGTAAAAGCTTTTTTTAATTGTTCCGTTTGTTTTGATGTAAGTGAAGTGGCACCAGTGATCATAATAACCTCCTAAAAAATACTAATAAATATTTTAACAGGGAAGACAAGCTTCTGTCGACTACACTAGATTATCGTTTTTATTTGTTTTATGATATTCTTAGTATTGAATAAGTATTTTGAAAACTAAAGGAGGGATTATCAGATGACTTTTGGCCAGTTGGCAGGGTTAATTGCGGCAATCGCATTCCTAATCTTAGTCATTTTTGCATGTATCCTGTTGAATCAATTGAGTAAGACAATGAAAGAAACAAATAAAAGTATTACAACTTTAACGCGGGATGTTCATTATCTTAGCCAAGAAATGGAGGACGTGCTAAGTAACACGAATACATTGTTAGACGATATTAACCATAAATCAGAACAACTAGATCCAGCGGTTAAAGCAGTTGCAGATGTAAGTCAGAGTGTTTCAGAAGTGAATGCTTCACTTCAAGAAATGGTCGAGAAAGCCCGGCTGCACCGCGAGAAGCGACAATTTGACCGGAGTATTTTTAAGTTTGCAGGAAAGACGCTTGTTTTAGATGCTTTCAACAAATTTAGACAGCATCGGAAGCAAAAGAAAGGAATGACAAATAATGAGTAAAAAGTTACTTGCTGGGATATTATTAGGTGGAGCTGCAACATATGCTGCATGGAAGAAAATGGCACCAGCTAAAAAAGAAGCATTGAAAGAAAGCGTTGATGAAAAGATTAATAAAGTTGCTGATTATGTGACTGATTACACCTTAGACGCATTAGACATTGTTGATGATCTTATGAGTGATTCTAACTTGAACGATAAGGTGAGTGGCGCTGCAGATGCTGTTAATAATGTTAAGGGTAAGGTAAAAGATAGCGCCAATAAAGTAGTTAATCATATGACTAATGATGACTTTGATAAGCAAACTGCTGATATTCGTGAGGAATTAGCGAAGAATAAAGAAGCAGATGAAGATAATAACGATATTATTATCGATGCTACTAGTGATCAAAAACCAGCATCTACTGAAAACGATGAAGCAGACCAAGATGACGCTAAGACAGCCGATAAATAAGTAAAATAAAAAAGCTGAGAGATCTCTCAGCTTTTTTATTTTAATGAGGGAAAGTTAGTAATTCTTTAGTTGTATGCGTGAATGGTTCACAACCATCTTCTGTAATATGAACACAGTCTTCAATCCGGACGCCGGCAAAACCTGGAATATAAATGCCGGGTTCAATGGAGAAGCACATTCCAGGTTCAAGAACTAGTTGGTTTCCCTCCATAATCGATGGGAATTCGTGTTCACTGCTACCCATTCCGTGTCCTAAGCGGTGAATAAAGTATTCGCCATAACCAGCTGCAGCAATAATATCACGAGCGATCTTATCTAATTCTTCAGCGGTCATTCCTGGCTTCGCAGCATCTTGAGCAACCAATTGAGCTTCTAAACATACTTTGTAGATGTCTTTTTGCTTGTCATTTAACTTTCCGACAGCTACTGTTCGGGAAGCATCACTAATATAGCCATCAACAATTGTTCCTAAGTCAAAGAGAACCAGCTCATTATTTTGGATCTTATTACTGGAGGTAGCTCCATGAGGTTCGGCAGCATGAGGACCTGCTTGAACTAGCGTATCAAAACTCATCTTGTTAATCCCGTGTTGCTTAAGCGCATATTCTAAATCGGCAGCCACTTCTTGTTCTGTTTTACCAATTTGAATTGATTCGAATCCTACTTTAAAAGCAAAATCAGCCCATTTTCCTGCTTCATTCAACTTAGCGATCTCATCATCACTTTTAATCATTCGCATTTTTGCTATCAAAGGAGAGAGATCAGTATTAAAATGGGCATTAGGGAGGACTTCTTCTAAGGCACGAAGACGGTCAACAGTTAGTGATTCTCCCTCAATTCCCCAATTAATTGGGGAACCAGCGTGATTTTTGATATGTTCAGCAATAAGCTCAAAAGGTTTTTCATGATCTAAGTACCCATATACTGGATATTTCCAACCAGTATCCTTTATTGCTTCTACTTCAAGAGCTGGTGCAAACAGAAATGGCTCACTGTCGGCAAAAAGGACTAGTGCTAATACCCGTTCTACTGGATCGCTGTAGAAACCAGTTAGGTAATTAATGGTCATCGGATCACTAATATAAGCAGCATCTAATCCTTTTTCAGCAAGAGCGCTTTGTAATTGATTAAGTTTTGTCACTGCATTCACTTCCTAAAAAAGATTGCGAATATTATAACATATTGTTATGAAAGTAAAAAAATAATGAAGAACGTTTGCTAATTAAAACTAAATCTGCTATATTAACTAGGTTATGAAAAAATATGAAAACAGATTATACCAATAAAGAAAGGGCTATCTTATGGAAAAACAATCAGTAACAATTTATACGGTTGCCCGAGAAGCTCGTGTCTCAATGGCCACTGTTTCACGGGTAGTAAATGGCAATCCAAATGTAAAACCAGAAACTAGACAAAAAGTTTTAGATGTGATTAAGCAGCTTAATTATCGTCCTAATGCAGTTGCACGGGGATTAGCTTCTAAAAAGACAACGACTGTCGGGGTAGTTATTCCTAATATAACTGATCCATACTTTGCGGAATTAGCATTAGGGATTGATGATGTTGCTTCAATGTATAAGTACAATATCATTTTAACTAATTCTGATTCTGATGATGAAAAGATTCTAAAAGTGGTGCGGAGCTTGCTTGCTAAACAGGTTGATGGACTTATTTTTATGGGTCATGATGTTTCTGATGATCTGCGAAATGAATTTGAAAGCACAAATACACCAGTTGTAGTAGCTGGTTCTGTTGTTAATGATGATACTTTACCAAGCGTTCGGATTAACTACCAAGCAGCCGCTAAGGAAGCGACAGAATTTCTACTAAAGCATGGTGATCAACAAGTTGCCTATATTACTGGTTCATTACGATACTCAATTAATGGTAAAGACCGACTCGATGGATATAAAGAAGCATTGGCAAATAATAATGTGGCATTTAATGATTCATTAGTAATTGAAACAGACGGATCTTATCAAGCAGGATATGCAAAGGCACAAGAAGTTATCGAAAAGGGCTTAAAGGCTGCTTATGTAACAGATGATAGTTTAGCTGCTGGGCTCTTAAATGGGCTTACAGATGCTGGCATTAGCGTTCCAGCTGATTTTGAACTAATTTCTTCCAATGACACTAATTATACAAAGGTTGTCCGGCCAACAATCACTTCAATCACTCAACCCCTTTATGATCTTGGCGCTATTTCAATGCGGTTGTTGACAAAATTAATGGATGGCGATGACAGCAATGATGATGAAAAGAATGTTATTTTAGATCATGGCTTTGTTGAACGCCAATCAACTCGTAAGTAGGTTGTGATTTGTTGTGACAACCCGAAGTGAATTGCGAGCACAACGACAAGAAAAAGTTGAGAAGCCAATAGAAGAAACACCGGAAAAGCGTCATTTTCTATACTGCTTATGGGGTGTAATCTGCGTGACTTTACTCGGGCTAACATTACTAATTAATTCGACACTCTTAAATGTTAACTTTGTAAAAGAAGAAGTTACAAGTTCGTCGCTTGAATCAGTTATGTTAAGTCAGGTTAACAGTAGTCTAACTCAGTATGGGATTTCAACTTCTGTCTTAAAGAAAAGTGATACTGATAAGCTAATTAACCAGGCGATTGATCAAGTATATGCAGGTGAAAAAATTAATCTTGACCTATCACCTATAGTTAATAATGTGGGCACGTCTGTTAATTCCCAATTAGCTCAATATGGTTTGTCGACGTCCATGTTACCAGCAGGCAGTTCTTCAGCAATTGCTGGTAACATTAATTCGATGGTTAACAGTCAGTTAAATACTCCCGAAGTTGCACAGTTAATTAATGGGATTAAAATTGCTAAAACGGTTGTCAATATTATTTTAGTGATTTCAATTATCAGTCTCGTTCTATTGATCCTTAAGGGGTTATGGCAGCACCACTTAATTGGTAGTTTTAGATGGATTTGTTTGTGGGGAACTGTTTTATATACAGGAATCGTTATGACTATTCATGCGATTACCCTTCAAATGGGTGCAGGACAACCAGACATAAGCCCCTTTATTTCCCAGGTTGCCAATGATTTTCAGCAGACTGGATTTCATGGTTCAATGATGCTGATTGTCATTAGTATTGTGTTATTTATTCTGCAATTTGTAAAACGAAAATGGCAACCTCGCCAATAACCTTGAATTAACGATGAATATTTGCTAAAATTTATCTGTTTGTATTACATTAATAAAGAAAAGAGGAGTCAGTAATGTCAGGACATTCAAAATGGCATAACATTCAGGGACGTAAGAACGCCCAAGATGCTAAGCGTGGTAAGATTTTCCAAAAGATTTCACGTGACTTGTACCAAGCAGCTAAAGCAGGTGATCCTGATCCAGCGAACAACGCTCAATTACGGCTTGTAATCGATAAGGCACACGCGGCCAACATGCCTAAGAAAAATATTGACCGTGCTATTGCTAAAGCTTCAGGTATTGGTGGAGCTAAGTTCGAAGAAGTTACTTATGAAGGTTATGGACCAGGTGGGGTAGCAGTAATGGTTTCTGCTCTTACTGATAACAAGAACCGGACTGCATCTGCTGTTCGTTCAGCATTTAGTCACTCTGGCGGTTCATTAGGTGCTAGCGGATCAGTTTCATACATGTTCGACCGTAAAGGATTAATCGAAATTCTTCGTGATGACCTTGATAAGAGCGAAGATGATATGTTAATGGACGCTTTAGATGCTGGAGCTGAAGATATGAAGGCAACTGAAGAAAAGTTCCAAATCTTCACTGACCCAAGTAGCATGACAGATGTTCGTGATGCTCTTCAAGAACAAGGCTACGAATTAGATACTGCTGAAGTTACCATGATCCCTCAAAACCGGACAGAGGTACCTGCAGATAAGGCAAAGCAATATCGTCATTTGATTGATGAATTAACAGAAAACGATGATGTTGCTGATATTTACGAAACTGGTATTTTACCAGACGAAGATGACGATGAAGAATAATTCAATCATTGTTATTAAGAGGTTAAAAAGCAAAACGCTTTTTAACCTCTTTTTTTAGTTTTAAATTTTTTAGTGCATTTTTAGAATTTATCCGTATTTAAATAATAGGGAGGTTAAAATATGCCGAGTTTTGAAGAAGAATTAACAAGAATAATTCGCAAGCAACCGAGTGACCTGTACATCTTACCTCATGATAGGTATTATCAATTATCCTTAGCGATAAAGGGGACCCTATTTCCTTTTAAACAGGTTACGCGTGATTATGGTCAACGTTTTATCTCATACTTAAAATATTGCGCCAATATGGCAGTTAGTGAGCATCGACGACCCCAGCTAGGCGCTTTTAAATTTACTTATGCTCACCAAAAGATCAATTTACGCTTATCAAGTGTTGGTGATTATCAAGGGAGGGAATCATTAGTTATTCGCTTTATATATCCCCTTAATGATATTAGGTTTAATTTTTTAGTTCCTCACCAGTGGGAAATATTACAGAAGTACCGTCAACAAAGAGGTTTGATTCTTTTTGCCGGGCCAATGGGGGCTGGTAAAACAACTACCATGTATCAGCTTGCTCGACAGTTATTACCGAAACAAATTGTATTAACAATTGAGGATCCCGTAGAAATTGACCATCCGGGATTTATTCAATTGCAAGTAAATGAATTAGCGGGGATGGACTATGAAAGTTTATTAAAATTGGGATTACGGCATCGCCCAGATGTGTTTATCATTGGAGAAATCCGTGATTCACAGACAGCTGCTATGTCAGTTCAAGCCGCATTAAGTGGTCACTTAGTTTTGGGAACTATCCATGCTCGAAATGCTTATGGCGTTGTTTCTCGTCTTCAACAATTAGGGATAGATTCTTATTATCTTCAGCAAGTATTAACGGCGGTATCTTATCAGCGTTTAATTCCGTTGGTGAATGGAGAACAAGCCATCTTATGTGACCTGTTAAATCGACATCAATTTAGTGATTTGCTCAATGGCACCAAGAAAGGAGGAATGTCTAATGAATGGTCAAAAGCTCTTCAGCAGGCTGTGGAAAATGGAGAAATTACGGAGAATACTGCACGTCAATACCAACAAGGTTAAATTCAATCATCAGCAACAAGCAGATTTTTTCCTTTTATTAGCAGATTTGTTAAGTGTTGGCTTTTCTGTCAAAGAAGCACTTGGTTTTATCAAGGCTGTCAATCCGAAGCTAGCCCCTTGGATTGCTTCTATAGATAAACGAATGCAAAAGGGAGCGAGTTTTGCCCAGAGCCTACAGCAAGAAGTAAAAGACGATTTGTTTTATCAATTACTATTAGCAGAAAAACATGGTAATTTAACAAAAACATTGAGTGAAGTAGGAAAGATACTTACAGCACGAGAACGGCAACGAAAAAAATTATTTAGTCTCCTACAATATCCGCTAATTCTTTTAGGGATGTTAGGGGTGGTAATTTGTGGATTAATTTTGTTTGTTTTTCCAGAATTGAAAGTCTGGCAAGGCGAGAGGCAAACTTTGCCGCTGATTCACATGATTAAGTTAGGAGCAACTTACCTTTTTACCGTTATCTTCATTAGCGCCGTATTTCAATGGCTAAGATGGCATCAAATGAATAAGGAACAACGGCTAATTAAGATCTGTACAATGCCGATAATCGGTAAATGTTATTGTTATTATTTTCAATATTATTTAACTAGTATATTAGGATCAATGTTGCAACAAGGATTGTCGTTGGCTGAAATTTGTGAAATTACCCAGAGTTTTGATAGAAAATCAATTCTTTATATTTTTGGTAACAAAATAATGACTACTATTCAACGTGATGGAGATATTTCAGAAGTGGTGGCTACCTACTCTTTTCTCCCTAATGAATTAATCGTTTTTATGAATAAGGGGGCAACCAGAGAAAATATGGGACGGGACCTAATTGTTTTCGCAAATTTAAAATTTAAGGCCCTTACAACTGCAATTGAACATTTATTGATTTTTGTTCAACCAGTTATCTTTAGCATTATTGCAATCATAATTGTTATTTTATATCTTAGTATCTTATTGCCAATTTATCATTCATTCCAAGGAGTTTATTAATGAAAATTTTAAAGAAAAAACAATCAGGCTTCACCTTGCTTGAAATGTCAATCGTCTTATTTATTATTAGCTTACTAGTATTGATCATGCTGCCCAATCTCTCTCAACAGCGAAAGCATGCTAATAGTATCCATGGAAAAGCGATGACATCTGTAATTCAGACTCAAATTGATGCATACGAAAATGAAAATGGAACTGATAATGTCAGTTTAGAGGAATTGAATAAAGCAAATTACCTGACTGATGCGCAAGTCCAGCAGGCCCATCATGAAAAAATTGTAATTGTTGATGGAAAGGCAATTCAGCGATGAATCTTCAAGAAGAAGGGTTTACGTTTCTTGAAGCAATCATTGTTTTAGGGATAGCGGCCCTCCTTTTACTAATTACAATTCCAAATTTTACAAAAACGCGTCAAAAAATAGCTGAAGAACAATTTTGGCAATCATTGCGTCAAGATTGGCAGTGGGCGCAATTAAAGTGTGAGAGTAAACATCAATTTATTGTAATTCGCCACGACAAAAATAACGAAATGATTACTTTTCGCATAAATGATCAAACAAGAGAAACAAAAGAAATTCTTATTCCCTCGACACTGAATGTTGAGTGGTTTGGTGAACTTTATCTTACGCCAAATGGCTATACGCGCCCCTGCACCCAGCGTTTTAAATCATTAATCGATGGTCACTATTACTACATGAAGATTCAATTAGGATGGGGAGGATACCGAGTTGAGAAACGCTAAAGCAAAAGCATTTATGATGGCAGATAGTTTAATTAGTTTATTTATTGTAGCGATGGGGATAAATTTATTTTTTATTTGTGAAAAGCAATTGTGGTTACAAAATAGAAATCTTCAGCTAAAAATGGCCGCAACAAGGTTAGGAAAAGAGGCTAGTGATTTATATGCGGTTAAAAAGCAACCAGTTATTTTAAGCCGTGGTGATTTAACCGCAAAAGCAACGATCCAAAGGGTAGTTGTTTATAATAACGATCGATGCCTTTATCGGGTTGGAAAATGAAGAAGGGGGCCTTTACTTTAGTAGAAGCAACTTGCACATTAATTATTTCTTCATTAGTGATTATCAATATAAGTTTAATTACTACTAGCGTGAGACAAGTGGGTAAAATGAATTTAGAATCAACGATCACTTGGCATTTATTTTTACGGGAATTAGAATCGGCCAATCATCGTTTTGAATTAATGGAGGCTCGTGATGATCGGTTATTGCTGTACAGTCAGACAACTGATCAAAAGTATGAGTTAAGAGAAAACCATGCTCTATACCTAACGTGTCAGAATAAAGGTGGTTATATGCCATTGTTAGATAACATTAAGAATCATGAATACTCGTTTACGAAACTTGATTCCCAACGAGTATTGATTAAAGTGACAAGGAAGGATGGAGAGAAAGCAAGTGCAATTGTTAAGTTTTATCCACCAAAATAAAAAAGAGGGTTCTATCTTATTTGTAAGTATTGCCGTCCTACTTATAATTAGTTCAGTTTTATTGTTTCAATATCGATATTATCAAAATTATCAGGAAATGGGACGAGACCTTTGTTCAATTTATATTGATAAAATAAAAGATAATCTAAGAGGTCAATGAGAGTGTTATCTTGAATTTGCTAGGAATAATAGTTAAACTAATAAGGTAATGATTGTATTATTTGGAGGCGACTAGCACTGACACAGAAAACACCACAGCAATTATTTGAGCTTTTTGATAAGGCCACTGAAATTTTACAAGCAGCGTTAAATTGTTCGTATTTAGATGCGCTATTAGAAAACGCAGAAAATATTATTGACAATAATACTGTTCGTGTTGATGACGGTGTTCCTGACGAAAAAACTGTAAATGAATTGCAGAAAATATACCAAGAATTAAATTTACAAAATGTGAAGCCAGAAATTATCCGGCAAATTATCCAGCTGAGTTTTTTGAAAGTAATTCGAAAAGACGCAATTCAGGCTAATCATCAAATGACTCCTGATACAATTGGCTTAATCATGGCTTTCTTAATTGAAAAGGTTACAAAAATCAAGGAGATTAAGACTGTTTTTGATCCAGCCGTTGGGACAGCTAATTTATTAACGACTGTTATGAATCAGCTTAAAGTAAATGGAGATAAAGACATCGTTGGTTACGGAATAGATAATGACGAAGATATGTTGGAAGTTGCGAGCGTAAGTACAGAATTACAACACCTTAATGTAAAGTTGTACCATCAAGATGCTGTAACTGCTTTGGATATTCCTCAATGTGATTTAGCTATTTCTGATTTGCCAATTGGTTACTATCCGCTTGATGAAAACGCCAAAAACTATCAAACACGGGCTAAAGAGGGTCATTCATATGTCCACCATTTGTTGATTGAACAATCTATGAATTATCTTAAGCCCGGTGCATTTGGGGTATTCTTAGTGCCTAGTAGCTTGTTCCAAACTAAAGAATCACAATCATTTGTTAAATGGATTCAGTCTGTTGCTTATTTACAAGGACTTATTAATTTACCAGCAGAACTTTTTGCTAATCCGAATGCGCAAAAATCAATTTTGTTATTGCAGCGCCAGGGCGGAGATAGCAAACAAGCAGCTAAAGTTTTGCTGGGTGAGTTTCCTTCATTTAAGGATAAAGCAAAATTTGCTTCATTCATGGATGATGTTAGTAAATGGGTAACAACGAATTTACGTTAAAGGAGAAAAGTCAATGTCAAAAACAATTGCAGTTAACGCTGGTAGTTCAACACTTAAATTCAAATTATTTGATATGCCAAGTGAAGATGTAGTAGCTGAAGGTACGATTGAACGTATTGGTGAAAAGATGGGTCATGCTAAGATTAAGTATGGTAATGGTCAAAAGCATGAAGAAGATAAGCCATTTGCTGATCATGCTGCCGCAGTTAATTACTTGTTAGACAAGTTAATTGAATTAAAGATTGTGGCAAGCTATGATGAAATCACAGCAGTAGGTCACCGAATCGTTGCCGGTGGAGAATTCTTTAAGGATTCAACAATTATTGATGATGATGTTATTAGCAAAATTGATGAATTGTCAGAATATGCTCCACTCCATGAGCCTGCAGAATTAGTTGGTATTAAAGCCTTCCGTAAAGTATTGCCTAATGCATTTGCGGTTGCTGTTTTTGATACATCATTCCATGTTGATATGCCAGAAATGAATGCATTGTACAGTGTGCCTTATGATTGGTATGAGAAGTATGGTGCTCGTAAGTACGGTGCTCACGGTACCAGTCACCGTTATGTATCTGCACGTGCTGCGGAAATGTTAGGAAAGCCAATTGAAGAGCTTAAATTAATCACCATGCATATTGGAGCAGGTGCGTCAATCACTGCCGTAAAGAATGGTAAGTCATTCGATACATCAATGGGCTTCACACCTGTTGCGGGAATAACAATGGCAACTCGTTCAGGGGATGTTGATCCATCCTTAATTGCTTTTATGCAGGGTAAACTAAACTTATCCTCAGATGAGATGATTGATATTTTGAACCATAAGTCTGGTTTACTTGGTATTTCTGGTATCTCACCAGATATGCGTGATATTCTTGCAGCTGCTGAAAAGGGTGACGAGCGAGCACAACTTGCATTAGATATTTATGTTAACCGCATTGTCCGTTACATTGGAGCATACATTGCGGAGATGGGTGGCGCTGATGCCATTGTCTTCACTGCTGGTGTTGGTGAAAACAGTGTTCCAGTACGAAAGATGATCACAGATAAGCTTGACTACTTTGGTATTAAGATTGATCAAGAAAAGAACAATTGCCATGGTGTTGAACGTGACCTTTCCGCCGATGATGCAAAGATTAAGACATTGTTAATTCCAACTAACGAAGAATTAATGATTGTTCGTGACATTGAACGCTTAAAGAAAAATAACTAAGCACTAAATAATTCGTCAAAAGATGACTAGTTGACAAGAAATGTTTGTCTCTAGTCTCTTTTTATTTTAGAATTTAAGATAACTGTATTGCCTTTTTAAGAAAGAAGATTCTCTATGAAGTTTTGCACATCAGATACCCATTTTTTTCATGATAGTCTCCTTGGTACAAATCAATTTGCGCCAAGGCCGTTCAAGAATGTTAATGAGATGAACCAAATAATTATTGATAATTGGAACGATAAGGTTGGTGAAAATGATATTGTCTATCATTTAGGAGATATTGCTCTGTACTTTACTAAACCTCAACGAGATGCCTATCAAGCAATTCTTGAGGTATTATTACAGTTACATGGGCACTTAATACTGGTAAAGGGGAATCATGATAATCGCGCCCTTTTTAAGTATCTAGAAAATAATAATTATGAGTTTAATGGACTTCCTAAATTTCAGTTTCATGACGTGGGGGTACTATTAAAATATAATCACCGTCAATATTACTTAACTCATTACCCTCTTATGTTAGGAATAGCACCGCAAATTATTAACCTTCATGGCCATATTCACCATTATTCGGTGCCAATTAAAGAAAATATAAACGTGGGGGTGGATGCTCCTGAATTAGACTATCTTGAAAAGAGGCCTAAGTTTGGCGCCCCGCTGAATTTTCATGAAATAGAAGAAATCGTGACTAAGAAAACTATAAAGTACCCGGGACAAAAATAATTAAAAGAAGGTGGGAAAAGATGAATCGAGCTAAGATCCAAGATTATATTGATCAGCGTGAAGAGCAGCGTTCTTTAATCTATCATATTGAAGAAAAAGATCAGACACATTTTACCATTAATGGACATCCCTACGAATTAGTAAAGGATTACCGTGATGGTTTTAATTCAGAAAAATTCGCAGAACGGTTTAGTAGTGTCCTAAGTAAATATGACTATATCGTTGGCGATTGGGGATATGACCAATTACGCTTAAAAGGTTTTTATGATGATGATAATCCCTTATTTGAACCAGAATTGGGCACTGATACGATTGAAGATTATTTATTTGAATATTGTAATTTTGGCTGTGCGTATTTTATTGTTCACAACGATGATGTTAGTATTCCACGGCAACATGGACACAGTCATCGTCAACGGCGAAAGAAAACTACGCCAATCATTCATGAACGGCGGCGACAAGTTAAGCAACCGAACGTGCGTCAACGGCAAAATCAGCGTGCAGAACGTGTAAAAAACGGTCATCGTCAAAAATTTGTGATTCATCAACGAAAAAAGAGGAGTTAAGGCAAACGATGAAAGATTATCAAGGATACTTTATTGATTTAGATGGGACTACTTATAAGGGGAAGGAACGGATTCCAGCAGCCGGAAGATTTATCAAACGACTACAAGAAGCAGGGAAAGAGGTTCTATTTGTAACAAACAACAGTACCCGAACACCAGATTTTGTCGCTGAAAACCTCCGTAAAAATCATGATATTAATGTTACCGCGGAAAACGTATATACAACAGCAATCGCAACCGCTGACTATTTACGGTCAATAGCACCAGCAAAAAGCAAGATTTATGTTATTGGTGAGTCGGGATTAAAGTTAGCTTTAGAAAAGCGTGGTTTTATCTTGACTGATGATCAACCTGAATATGTAGTTGTCGGTTTAGATACGAGTGTTACTTATGAAAAACTTGAAAAAGCAGTTTTGTTAATTCGAAGTGGCGCTAAATTTATCGGTACTAATGCTGATAGTAATCTGCCAAATGAGCGAGGGATGGTTCCAGGAGCAGGTTCGATTGTAAAGTTAATAGAATATGCAACCCAAACGAAACCTGTGATGATTGGTAAACCAGAAGCTATAATTATGAAAATGGCACTTGAAAGAGTTCAATTACCTAAAGAGAAGGTAATTATGGTCGGCGATAACTATCACACTGATATTGAGGCAGCAATTAATGTCGGGATGGATAGTTTGTTAGTATATACTGGTTTATCGCGCCCAGAAGAAGTTATAAAAGAAAAAATTCAGCCAACGTATAAGGTGAATAATCTTGATGAATGGAAGATTTGAATTTATTCAATGGGGAAGAGCAATATTATTGACGCTACTTAGTTTAGTTGTTGCAATTAGTATTGCTCTTTTTATCGTTATTAACATCTCACCTTTTTTTATAACAATTCCTAAGCACCTTTTAGGGTTATCTGCGGCTGAATTAATGGCTGATTATGGAAATGTTATTAAATATATCCAGCTTCCGACACAGCGAGTCTTCAAACTAAGATATTTACCAATTGATCCTTCTGCAGTTCACCATTTTAAAGATGTAAAGCGTTTGATTTTATTAAATGAAGCTGTGATGTTGGCTTCAATTCCGTTGTTAGTATGTGGTTTAAAAAAACAAAAACGGCAAAATCAGCTCTGGCGCTTGATCTTACCGTTTCAGATGTTATTTATTTTGTTGCTCTTTAGTGGCTTTATGGGAATAACAAATTTCAATGCTTTCTTTATTAAATTCCATTATCTTTTCTTTAGCAATATGGATTGGCTATTTGATCCACGAACAACGCCAATCATATTACTGATGCCTGAAAAATTTTTTACAGTACTATTTGGATTATGGTTAGGATTTACATTGATAATCTTACTTTTGATCTGGGGATGGATAAAGCTTATGTTACGCATCTTCTTTAACAAAGCGCGAACGTAATGCTCCGATAACTGCTGGAATTAAAGTAACCACAATAATTGCAAGAATGATTACAGAGAAGTGTTCTTGAACGAACGGAAGATTACCGAAGAAGTAACCACATCCACAGCAAAGCGCTACCCATACAACACAGCCAATTACACTATAACGAATAAATTGCTTATATGGAAAACCTGAACCTGCCGCCGCAAACGGAGCAAATGTTCTAATAATCGGAATAAAACGGGCAAGAATAATAGCCGGTGCACCATGCTTTTCAAAGAAGACTTCGGCACGTTCTAGACTATCTTTATCAATCAATTTACCAAAAAGTGAATGGTTAGAAAGACTTTTACCAATCTTATGACCAATTAAAAAGTTAAGGGAGTCTCCACCCAAACAGGCACATAAGAAGATGAAAATAAAAATCCAAATATTAAGATGATAACGAGGGTCAGCAGCTAGCGCACTTGCAGCAAAGAGAAGGGAATCTCCAGGTAGAAAGGGCATTATGACTGCACCAGTTTCGATAAAGATAATAGCAAATAAAATTAAATAGGTCGCATCACCGAATTGATTAACAATCTGAATTAAATGAATATCAATATGTAGTATAAAATCAATAAGAGTTGCCAAAGTAATTCTCCTTTGTGTAATTAAGCTAATACTGTTAAAGTGTAGCAAGATAGAAAAATGTTGTGAAGGGGCGTTTAAAACTTTTAATAATTTTTGAAAAATATATTTATTGTAAGTATAAATTAGTTGTGTGAGACTAGTTCATTCATAGTCAATGACGAAAGGATCATTGCACCCTCTTTGAAAAGGCTAAATAACGTTTATTATCATAATATGGTAAAGCAAACGAAAAAAATGAATAAAAATCAAAAAAAGTGTTGACGAGGGAAGAAAATCCATGTATAGTAGTTATCGTTGTCAAAGCAGTTAAGTGCTGCTAAGATGGTTTGACAAAAAGTTAAAAATAATTGTTGACATCCGCTTGACGACGTGATATATTAATAAAGTTGCTGATTGAGTTATCAATCAAAAGGAATTCAAAATTAATTAAAATTTCTTCTTGACAAGCTGATCTGATACATGTTATAATAAGTATGCTGATTGGCCGCTTGATTAGCCAACAGGTAGACCTTTGAAAACTGAACAAAGTTTCGACGAATCAAATGTGTAGGGTCTTCAATCACGATGTGATTTGAAGCAAAACATTTGCGAAGTCAATTCGCTTAATAACAAAATAATTGAGAGCTATTCAAGTTCTTATATATTTTATATGAGAGTTTGATCCTGGCTCAGGATGAACGCCGGCGGTGTGCCTAATACATGCAAGTCGTACGCACTGGCCCAACTAATTGATGGTGCTTGCACCTGATTGACGATGGATCACCAGTGAGTGGCGGACGGGTGAGTAACACGTAGGTAACCTGCCCCGGAGCGGGGGATAACATTTGGAAACAGATGCTAATACCGCATAACAACAAAAGCCGCATGGCTTTTGTTTGAAAGATGGCTTTGGCTATCACTCTGGGATGGACCTGCGGTGCATTAGCTAGTTGGTAAGGTAACGGCTTACCAAGGCGATGATGCATAGCCGAGTTGAGAGACTGATCGGCCACAATGGAACTGAGACACGGTCCATACTCCTACGGGAGGCAGCAGTAGGGAATCTTCCACAATGGGCGCAAGCCTGATGGAGCAACACCGCGTGAGTGAAGAAGGGTTTCGGCTCGTAAAGCTCTGTTGTTGGAGAAGAACGTGCGTGAGAGTAACTGTTCACGCAGTGACGGTATCCAACCAGAAAGTCACGGCTAACTACGTGCCAGCAGCCGCGGTAATACGTAGGTGGCAAGCGTTATCCGGATTTATTGGGCGTAAAGCGAGCGCAGGCGGTTGCT